>PHBI01000263.1 GCA_002841945.1 Deltaproteobacteria bacterium HGW-Deltaproteobacteria-14 | reverse complement strand
GACCGCGAGGCGATCGGAGGTCACGCCGTACGCGGCGCGCCAGGCGGGGGCGGCGTCGGGGGTGGCGCGCGGGCCGGCGGCCGTTCGGGGCCCGGGGCCTCCGCTGGCGGCGTCGAGCGTCCCGCCGGCCCCGCGCCGGACGCGATCGCCGACCAGCGCGAGGAAGCGCTCCTCGTCCGCGACGCCGGTGGCGACGACGACGGCCCCCAGGGCGGTGTAGCCGACGAGCGGGGTCTCCGGGTCGAAGCCGGCCTCGCGCAGGCCGTCCGCGTTCGACAGATCCACGCCGTAGCGCCCGGCGATGAGCTCGAGCACGCCGCTGGTCCCCTCGATCCCGGCGAGGAAGGCGACGAGGTGACCGCGCAGCGCCTCGACCGAGGGCACGACCACGGCGAGCTCGGCCTCGGCGGGGATGACGCGGCGGGCGTCCCCCCCGGGCGGGCTGCCGCACGCCAGGACCGTCAGGGCGGCGCCCATCGAGACGAGCCAGAGCTTGAACCTGCGGTAGATAGCCGTGCTCCCGCGCCGTGGACGAGGGATCAAGACCACGACGGCCGCGGCGGTGTCAACCGGCGTCGCGGCCCCCCGCGGACGACTCCGGTGGTTGCTGCGCCCGGCATCTGCTATGACCGGGTCGCCAGCCAGGTCTGCGCATGCTGCGGTGCAGCATCGCCGCGACCTGCGTCACGACAGATGATGGAGCACCGCGATGAGCGACGCGAAGGACGGGATGGGCCTCGGGACCCGGGCGATTCATGCGGGGCAGCGCCCGGACCCGACGACCGGCGCGATCATGACCCCGGTCTATCTGACGAGCACCTACGTGCAGGCCTCCCCCGGGGTCCACCAGGGCTACGAGTACAGCCGCACCGGCAACCCGACGCGCGCCGCCCTCGAGGCGTGCGTGGCGTCCCTCGAGGGCGCGGAGTACGGGCTCGCCTTCGCCAGCGGGTGCGCCGCGACGTCCACGGTCATGCACCTGCTCGACGCGGGCGACCACGTCATCTGCGGCGACGACGTCTACGGCGGGACCTATCGCCTGTTCGACGCCGTGTGGCGCCGCGCCGGGCTCGACTACAGCTTCGTCGATCTCACCGATCCCGACGCGGTCCTCGCCGCGCGCCGACCGAACACGAAGCTGGTGTGGCTCGAGACGCCGACCAACCCGCTGCTGAAGCTCGCCGACATCGCGGCCATCGCCGAGCGCGCGCACGCCCACGGGCTCTTGCTCGCGGTCGACAACACCTTCTCGACGCCGTTCAACCAGCAGCCGCTGGCGCTCGGCGCCGACCTGGTCGTGCACTCGACGACGAAGTACCTCAACGGCCACAGCGACGTGGTCGGCGGCGCCATCGCCATCAAGGACCGGGCGCTCCGCGACCGCCTCGCCTACCTCCAGAACGCGGTCGGGGCGATCCCCGGGCCGATGGACGCGTTCCTGACGCTGCGCGGGCTCAAGACGCTCCACGTCCGGATGGAGCGCCACGCGGACAACGCCATCGCGCTCGCGCGCTGGCTCGAGGGCCACCCGGCGGTCGAGCGGGTGCTCTACCCCGGCCTGCCGAGCCACCCCCAGCACGCGCTGGCCGAGCGCCAGATGCGCGGCTTCGGGGGGATGATCACGATCTTCCTCCGGGGCGGCCTTGCTGCAGCGCAGCATATGCTGTCGCGGACGCACCTCTTCGCGTGCGCGGAGAGCCTGGGCGGGGTCGAGTCGCTGATCGAGCACCCGGCGATCATGACCCACGCGTCGATCCCGGTCGCGACCCGCGAGGCCCTCGGCATCACCGACGGGCTGGTGCGCCTGTCGGTCGGCATCGAGGACGTCGCGGACCTGCGCGCCGACCTCGAGCACGCGCTGACGGGCTGCTGACCGGATCAGCCGATGGCGTGCAGCCGGCGCTGGGCGGCCTCGATCGCGTCGACGTAGCGCGAGAGGGCGAGCTGGGCCTCGGGCGCGAGCTCGGTGAGGGCGATGCCCAGGCCACGCTGTCCGAGCCGATCATCGACGTAGGCGACGTGGCCGATGGCCTCGATGAGGGCTCCGCTCGGCAGCGTGAACTCGAGAAACATCTGCTGCTGGCTGTCGATCGCGCGCTCGTCGTCGCTGACGAGGACGTAGAGCCCGTTGACGCTGACGTTGAGGGCGGGGTGGAGCCAGGTCCGATCCCCCTTGACCTCTTGCACGAAGAAGTCGACCGGGCAGCGTGTCGCCTTGCGGCGCTCCGGATGGTTCGTCACGGCCCCCCCTGGGTAGTCGGTCTCGAGCGGGCGCGGACGGTAGCGACGCGCCGGCGCGCCTGTCAAGCGCAGGCCAGCCTGGGGGCCGTCGAGCGGTGCGGTGGTGCTGCACGTGCGGGCGAGGGCGCCCGCATCAGCGCTGTACACTGCGTCATCGCCCGACCGCACGCCCCTGGGGCTCCGGGTCCGCCGCCCGCGTGCGCCCGTGAACGGTCAGCAGTCCCGCGCGCCCGAGCGTCCACCGCACCTCCCCCGCCGGCGGCGCGGCCCGCAGCCGCCCCTGATGCAGGAGCTCGAGGTGGCAGGTCACGCAGAGGCCGATCAGGTTCGACCGCTCCTCGCCGCCGCCGCGGCTCCGGAACACGAGGTGGTGGGGGGTGAGGTCACGGTTCGAGCACACCGGCGACGCGCAGCGGAAGCGCTCGCGCTCGTAGACGTCCTGATACGCCACGCGCGCGCTCGGGTCCTGCGCCAGCCACTCGTGCCAGAAGACCCGAATCAAGTAGTCCAAGAACTCCCCGGCCTCTCCCGCCGCGCGAAACCACGCCTCGACGTCGCGCCAGAACGCCACCAGGTCCGCGCCGAGCCGGAGCCGCAGCGCCACCCGCCCTGCCCCGCGGCGCGCCCCGAGCGCGCCCTCCCCGTCCCCGGACATCTGGCTCGACGCCGGCAGCGTCCCCAACCCGGGGGTGGATTGGGGCCCGCGCTCCCCGGACATCTGGCCACCGCGCGCGAGCAGCTCGGCCACGGTGCCGTCGAGCATGGCGCGCTCGAGGTCGAGGTAGCCCCCGAGCGTCTCCTCATCCGGTGGGGCGAGGCCGCAGGGACCGGCGCCCTCGGCGCGGGCGATGGTCTCGACCGCCTCGACCTCTTCTTGGAGGTGCTTGACGGTCCGCTGGGCGGCGCGGTCGAGCCAGGCCCGGACGGTGTCGGGATCGGCGACGCGCGACACGAGGCGGGCGGCTTCGAAGCCGATCGCGCCTGCGTCGAGCGCCGACGCGACCTCGGGGACCAGCGCGCAGCGGCGGTCGAGGGTCATCCGGGCCTTGACGGCGGCGAGCGAGCACCCGAGGCGCTCGTGGCAGTACTGCGTCGGGCTCGCGTAGCCGAGGTGCCGCCAGCCGTCGGCCCCCCAGAGCCGTCGGGCCAGCTCGCCGAGCCGCCCGTCGCGGCGCTGGAGGCGGGTGTTGAGCGCGCGGAGGTGGGCGTCGAGGGCGACCGGATCGCGGGGAGGCGGCGCGACCTCGGCGGCGGCGGCGACGGCGTCGGCGACCGCCGCGATCAGGCCCGGGTCCGGCGCGTGTCGGTGGAAGCGATCCTCAGCGGCGAGCTCGGCGAGGCGGCGCTCGAGCTCGCGCCGCTGGTCCCAGGCCGCCGCCCGGGCGCTCGCGCTCAGCCCCCGCTTCAGCGCGGGGTGGCGCAGCTGCAGGGTCACGAGCCCCTCCGCGAGGAGCGCCTCGATCACGGCGTCGTCGCTGGCCGCGCCGGTCTGGGCGGCGACGAAGCGCCGGGTCAGCTCGTAGGCCCAGGCGGTGACGCGGTCGACGGAGAGCTGGAGGGTGCGGCGCTCGTCGTCGGGCTCCGGGGTGGTCGCCGGCGGCTCATCGGCGGTGGCGTCCGCCTTGGCGGCGGCGAGGTGCGCCCGCATCCCGCGCACGGTCTCCGTGCGCGCGGTGGCGAGGAGGGTCGCCTCGGTCTCGGCGGTGGCCTCGCGCGCCAGGAGCTCGGCCATGGACCAGCCGACGTCGCCGGCGGCCAGGGCGGCGCGGGTGCGTGGCAGGCCGGCGAGCTGCTCGGCGACGCGGGCGGTGTCCTCGGCCCAGCGGCGACGGCGGCCGAGCCGCTCGCGGGCGTAGGCGCCGAGGTCGGGGAAGCCGAGGTCGGCGCCGCCGCCGGTGCGGCGCAGGAGCGCGAGGCCGTCGCCGAGCGCCAGCCGCAGGGCGCTGGCGCCGCGGGTGAGCGCCGCGAGGTCACGGTCGACCGCGGCGAGCCACCCCTCGGGCGGGGCGCTCCGTCGACCTCGTGGGTGGGGGCGCGCGTTCACGTCCCCCTTATACCACGGGGGTTTCGGGGCCTTCAGAGGGGCCCCTTGCGCCGCGCAACGCGCCCTCCCCCACCGCCGCGATCGTTTTTTCCCGATCAGCGCGCTCCGCGGCGAGCCAGGGGCCGCTGCGGCCATTCTGGCGCCTTGCGCGGCGCGGAGCGAGATTTTCACTGAAAACCTGTCCAGTAAATTCTCACGTTCTCCGTCGTTTTCTCCCCGGCGCAGCGCTCGGGGACGCGCCCGCAACACCGACTGCACCCATCTGGGCTACGGGCCGACACAGCCCCACCTGGGGCGACGGTCCAACACCGCCTTCCCTGGGGCTGCGGTCCGACACGGCCCCCCCTGGGGCTGCGGGCGCCCCGCCAGCGACAGCGCTGTGCACTGCACAATCGCTCGCCTGCACGCTGCCCGGGGGCTTACTCCGTCGGCGCCGGAGCGGCGGCCGGAGCGGCGCCCTCGGTCGGCGCCGGCGCTGGTGCGGCGCCCTCGGTCGGCGCCGG
>PHBI01000038.1 GCA_002841945.1 Deltaproteobacteria bacterium HGW-Deltaproteobacteria-14 | reverse complement strand
AGGAGCTGCCCGGCGCGCACCGGCGCCAGCGTCGCGAGCGCCGCGATCAGCCCGGGCGCCAGCCCCTCCGCGTCCGACGTGCTGGCGCGCACCGCGCCGAGCGCCGCCGCGACCAGCGCCTCGGGGGCGGCGTGGGCCAGCGACGCCGGGAGCGCGATGAGCTGCCAGGTGCGGCCGCCGAACGGCTCGAGGTCCAGCCCGAGCCGCCGCAGGGTGCGGACGTGGGCGTTCGCAGCGGCCTGGTCGCCCGCGTCGAGCTCGACCTGGAGCGGGAAGAGCAAGGGCTGAGACGGCGGGGACGGCGCGTCGAGGGCCGCCCGCAGCGCGACCGTCACCAGCAGCGCGGAGGCCGCCGCCTGGTCGACGAGCACCAGCGCGCCCCCGCCCTCGCACACGAGCCACGCTCGCCCCACCTGGCCCACCAGCCGCAGCGTCGCGACGAAGCCCTCCCCGGCGCCGGCCGCCGGCTCGGGCGGGCGGTCCTCGGGAGGCTCCGCGGTCGCGGCAATGCTGCGGTGCAGCGCGGCATCGGGATACTGAGGGTAAGGGCTCGGGCGATAGTCCGTACTGCGGTGCGGTAGGGACGGGGTCGCGTAGGGCGCGGGGCCGTCGCCGACGAAGAGGGGCAGCGCCGTGGAGGCGCGCGGAGGGTAGCTCGGCCCGGCGGGTGGAGCTGGCGACGCGGGCCCGTCGAGCAGCGGGGCGAGGCCCTTGTTGCGCCACGGGGCGGCGTGGAGGGTGGTCCGCACGGCGCGGACGATCGCCTCGTGGACCGCGCCCCCGTCGATGAAGCGGATCTCGGCTTTGGCGGGGTGGACGTTGACGTCGATGAGCTGCGGGTCGAGGTGGACGTAGAGCACGCCCTGTGGGAAGTGGCCGCGCTGCAGCAGCTCGCCGTAGGCCGCGATGAGCGCGTGGGTGACGATGCGATCGCGCACCCGTCGGCCGTTCACGAAGGTGTGGATGTTGTGCTGGTTGGTGCGGGTGAAGCCCGGCTCGGAGATGTAGCCGCGGATCCGGATCGGGCCGTCGCCTCCGACCGGGTGGAGGCGGCCGGCGAAGCCCTTGCCGAGCACCTGGAAGATGCGCTGGTCGAGGCGCTTGGCGACGGGGTAGTCGGCGGCGGTGCGGCCGTCCTTGTCGAGGCGGAAGTGGACGTGCGGGTGGCCGAGGGCGAAGGCGGTCATCAGCGCCGCGACGTGGGTCATCTCCGTCGCCGGCTGCTTGAGGAACTTGAGCCGCGCCGGGACGTTGTAGAACAGGTCGACGACCTCGATGCGCGTCCCCGGCGGGGCGGCGGCGTCCTTGACGACCGGGGCGGCGCCCCCCTCGACGCTGACCTCGGTGGCGTCGGCGGCGTCGCGCTCGCGGGTGATGAGGCGAAAGCGCGAGACCGAGGCGATGGACGGCAGCGCCTCGCCGCGAAAGCCCAGGGTGTCGATGCCGTGGAGGTCGTCGGCGCTGTGGATCTTGCTGGTCGCGTGGCGCTGCAGGGACAGGACGGCGTCGTCGCGCGACATCCCGAGGCCGTCGTCGAGCACCCGCACCAGCGCCTGACCGCCCCCGGAGACGGCGACGAAGACCCGGGTCGCCTCGGCGTCGAGGGCGTTCTCGACGAGCTCCTTGACCACCGACGCCGGCCGCTCGACGACCTCGCCGGCCGCGATCTGGTTCGCGAGCGCGTCGGGGAGGACGGAGACGCGCCCCACGTCAGTCCTTGACCACGGTCAACCGCGGCCGCTTGGGCGGTGTGCCGTCGTCCTCGCCGTCACCGGTGCCGGCTGGGTCGTCGTCATCGTCGCTGCGCCCGCCCTCGTGGACGACGAACAGCGGCCGCGGCCGCTCGGGCGTCGTGAGGGTCTCCGGGGGGGCGGCCGTCACCGCGGGGGTGATCTCGGCCGGGTGCTCCGGGTGCGACGCCTGGAGGCTGACGGGCACCGCCCCGGCGGTCATCCCGAGGTCGGCGAAGAACGGCGCCAGCTCGGCGGGGATCGACTCCGGCCAGACCATGCCCTCGTGGCCGTCGTGGGGGGCGGTCATCGCGAAGATCGCCTCCCAGGGCAGGTTGCAGCCGAAGTTCCGACCGCTGAACGAGAGCATCGCGTAGACCCCGCTGGCGTCGATGTCGAGCGCCGGCAGGTTGAAGCCGTAGGCGATGTTCAGGCGCAGCACGGGGTCGCCCCGGAACTGGGGCGGCACCGACACGCCCTCGACCCGGGGGTCGAGGTGCAGCATGACGAGACCGTGATCCAGCATCGACTGGAGCTGGCGTCGCTTCTGCTGGCCCAGCACTTCGTTCATGGGGGGCTCATAGCAAAGCCCCCTCGGGGGTGCAAAGCAAAGGCTCGTCCGCGACGGCTCAACCGCCCGCGAGCTCAAAGGCGACGGCGCCGTAGCCGACGACGGCGTCCTTGTCGCCGGCGGTGTCGCCCGAGCTCTGGTAGCCGAGCAGCGTCCGGCGCCAGCCGCGGCGCGCACCCAGGGTGAGGGCGGCCTGGATGCCGAGGTAGCCGCAGGCGTCGTAGCCGCCGAGGGCCTCGCCGCGCCCCGCGACCACCGCGGCGAGGGTCGCCACGTCCCGCTCCCGCGCGACGTCGTAGGGCTCGTAGTGGCTGAGATCGCTCGAGATGACGAGCAGGTCGTCCTCGCGCAGCGAGGCCTCGAGCGCCCTCGCCACGTCCGCGGCCCGGGTGCGCCCGCACAGCAGCGGCAGGATCGGCACCTCGCCGAGGACCTCGGCGATGAACGGCAGGAGGATCTCGAGGCAGTGCTCCTCGGCGTGGGCGTCGGGCACGCAGGTGACGAGCTCGGCGCGCTCGAGCTCGGCGATCGCGCCGCGGTCGACCGGGAAGGTCCCGGTCGGGACCTCGTAGGACGCGAAGTCGCCGGCGGAGATCCCGTGGAAGGCGACCCGGTGCGCCGGACCGACGAGCACGGCGCGGCGATAGGGACCGCCGCTGACGGCGGCGAAGGCGCGCCCCGCGATCGGCCCGGAGTAGACGTGCCCCGCGTGGGGCGAGAGGACGGCGACCACCCGCCCGGTCGGCGTCGCGGCGGCGGGGGCCTCGGCGATCCAGGCGCGGACGGTGTCCGCGAGCGCGTCGGGGTCGGCGGGGTACCACCGACCCGCGAGCGCCGAGGGGCGCGGCTGGCCGCGGTGGAGGCGCGGGGAGGGGCTCATAGCGCAGGGTCCTCGCCGCGAAAGCGCAACCAGGCCCACATGGCGAGGATGCCCGCGGCGTAGATGAGGATGACCGGAACGGCGGCGCCACTCCAGGCCATGAACGAATAGCCCATGACCCCCGCGACGATCATCGCGAGCAGGGCGTAGGGGAGCTGGGTGCGGACGTGGTCGACGTGGTCGCAGCTCGAGGAGAGCGAGCTCATGATCGTCGTGTCGCTGATGAGCGAGCAGTGGTCGCCGAAGATGGCGCCGTCGAGCACGGCGGAGCCGGCCAGGATCAGGATGATGTGCCCCTCGGGGTGGCCGAGGGAGAGCTGGGCGACGAGCGGGATCGCGACCGGCATCAGGATGCCCATCGTCCCCCAGCTGGTGCCGGTCGAGAACGCGATGAACGAGGCCAGCCCGAAGACCGTCACCGGCAGCACCCAGAGCGGGACGTCGCCGATCAGCGCGACGAGGTAGTGGGAGGTGCCGAGGTCGCCGGTCACCGAGCGCAGCGCGATGGCGAGGACGAGGATGGCGATCACCGGGGCGACCATCCACAGGCCGTCGAAGAAGGCCCGCAGGGACTCGACGGGGGACAGGATGCGCTGGCTCACGGCGAGCAGGAACGCCAGGACGGCCCCTGAGAACGACGACCAGAAGAGGATGGCGGTGGTGTCGTCGCTGGCGGCGATGAAGGACTCGCGGAGGCGGCCGAAGAGGCCGAGGTCGGCGGCCCAGTCGGGGGTGGTGGCGTCGAGGTGGGCGGCCCCGACGACGACCGAGGTGATGAACGTCCCGAGGATCACGGCGAGGACGGGGACGACGCCGTTGACCCAGCGCGCGGGGGCCCCGGGCTTCATGGTGGTGTCGCGGCGGCGCCGGGCGTCGCCGCCGGGCTCGTTGTGGCGGGTCTCGCGGCGCCGGAGCAGGCCCTCCTTCAGCGCGCGCCGCTCGGCCTTGAGCATCGGGCCGAAGTCGCGGCCCGTGAACGCGACGAGGAACACGAGCGCCAGCGCGAAGATGCAGTAGAAGCGGTAGGGCAGGATCTGGAAGAAGAAGTCGTAGCCGTTGGTGGCGACGGGCCGGAGATACTCGATCTGGTCCTGGAAGAAGCCGATCTCGACGCCGATCCAGGTCGAGATGACCGCCAGCCCGGCCACCGGGGCCGCGGTCGAGTCGACGATGTAGGCGAGCTTCTCGCGGGAGATGCGGTGGCTGTCGGTCAGCGGGCGCACCGACGAGCCGACGACGACGGTGTTGGCGTAGTCGTCGAAGAAGATGGCGACGCCGACCGCCCCCGTCGCGACCTGCGCCGAGCGGCGGCCCTTGGCGATGCGCCCGAGCCGGTCCACGATCCCCTGCATCCCGCCCATGCGGATGCACACGTGGATCATCCCGACGAGGCACACCGTGAAGCCGAGGATGTAGAGGTTCCCGGCGTCCCCGACGGTGTCGAAGAGGTAGTTCTGGGCGGTGCGCTCGATCGCGAGGCCGACGTCGCCCTGGGTGACGAGCAGCGCGCCGAGGAAGACCGCCGAGAAGAGCGCGAGCAGGACCTGGCGGAAGATGAGGGCGAACAGGATGCCCAGCAGCGGCGGCAGGATGGAGCTGTACTCGGGGAGCTCGGCGGTGCGGTGCGCGGTGAGCGCCGCGGGTCCACCTTCGGTGCGCGCCGCCAGGGCGACGGCGTCCGCGGTGACGCTGCAGTCGATGACGAGCGCGGCGGGGGCGCCCGCGGTCGGCGCGTGGTGGCGGGTGATGACCTGGGCGGCGCGGTCGCAGGGGGCGGGCCAGGCGGGCCCGCGGACGAGCTCGCCGTAGGCCAGATCCGCGGGCAGCGCGCCGTCCCCCTCGAAGAGCGCCTTGGCCTGCGCCTCGAGGGTCACCCCCGCCAGGCGGCCGGGATCGGGGGACAGCCAGCTCGTCAGCAGCCACACCAGGCCGCCGACCAGCACGAAGCCCATGACGCGGATAAGCGGGGTAGGGCTCAGGTCGCGCATCGCATGAGGTCCTCGGGGGGCGCCGAGCCGAGCGTCGGCTCGGCGGGCAGCGGCTCACGGGCGGGTGGCGCCACGCTGCGCTGCGGGGGTCTCGGCAGTGTTCCGCAGTCCGTCGCGCGTGACAACCGCGGCCGCGTCGCGGCGCCCCCTCACCCGGGGCTGGCGCTGTCGCCCATCGGCCATGCGTGACCCCGAGGCCGGAGCGTCGAGGCACCCCGGAGCCCGAACCCAGCGCGCGCTGCGCCGGGGTGACCAGCGTCGCCAACGGGCGTCTTCCGTGCTTTCGGGGACGCGCAGATGGCGGCGGATCCGCCGGCAAGACGACAAGCTATTTCGGCACGGGCCCTAACGGAGGTCGACGCGCAGGTGCGTGGTCCCGCCGGGCTCGACCTTCACCTGGTAGTCTCGGGTGAAGCGGCCGTCCTCGGAGGTGAGCTGGATGGTGTGGAGCCCGGAGGCCAGCTCGTAGTGATAGAGCGGCGTCTCGAGCTGGGTGTCGAAGCCGTCGATGACGACCCTCGACGCCGGGACGCTGATGACGTTGACCCAGCCGCGGCGGTCGGGCTCGTAGAAGACGTTGCGGAAGGGGAGCTCGCCGGTGACGGCCTTTACGCTGCGACGCACACCGTCAATAAGTTTGAAGTATCGCCTGTCTTTAAGGTTTTCTGGTGCGGTGCAGCGGAACTCGTGAGCGACCCCGTCGACCCGCAGCGAGACGACCCAGGTGAGCTGCCCGAGGAGCGGGGTCGGCGGCGCGGCGTCGGGGAGCGACATGGCGTCGGTGTCGCGCACCAGGGTGTCGACGGTCGCCGCCTCCTCCTCGGTGAGCAGGCCGAGGCCGTGGAGGCTCTCGGCGTCCCCCGGGAGCAGGCGCCGGTGAACCGCCGTCGTGGCGGGCGCGCGCCGCGTCACCTCATACGAGATGCTTCGAAACGGGGACGGCGCCGGGGGCTCGAGGCTGACCCGGACGTAGTCGGTGGTGCCGGCCGTGAGCAGCAGCGGCAGGGCGAGCAGGAGGCTGACGAGAGAGCGATGCACAGGCGTGACAACTCCGGGTGGATGGGCATTATGCCAGCTCCGGCGGCGTTGTGCGCTGTCGTCACGTCACTCTGGCCGGTCATGCGCTCACCTCACCCCCTCCTCGCCAGCGCGCTCGCGCTCTCTCTGGCCCTCGGCTCCCTCGGCGAAGCGGGCGCCGCCGCGCCGTCGCCCGCGCGCCCGCTCTGCGGCGTGAGCGCCTGCGCCCTGCTCGAGGGGCTCCCCGGCCCGAAGGACCCGATCCGCGAGCAGCGCGCCGTCGCGGGGGCCTTCCGCGCCCTCGACCGCGCCCGCGATCAGAAGGCCTTCGCGGCCGCCCACGCGCGCTTCGAGAGGGTGCTCGCGCCGCTCTTCGCCGAGGCGGCGCGCGTCTTCCACCCGACCGGCGAGGACGCGGAGGTCGATCCCAAGCGGGCGCAGCGCTTCCTGTCGCGCCACGTGTTCGGCCGGGACGCGCTGCTGCGCATCGGCGACGAGGCGTTCGAGCCGCGCCCCGAGCTCGCCGCGGCCCTCGCCCTGACGGCGTGCCGCGCCGGCGACCCCGACGCCGCCATCGCCGTCGGGCGCGGGGTCGGTGGCGCGGACACCGCCGCGCTGCGTGCGTTCTCGGCGCTGCTGCTGCTCGAGGCGGGCCGCCGCGACGAGGCCCTCGAGCTGCTCCCCACCCTCGGCGACGAGGGCTTCCTCGCCCCGTGGATCGCCGCCGAGCTGGCCACCGACGCCGACTCCCGCCGCGCGCTCCACACCCGGGCCGCGCGCCGGGTGGTGACGCCGGACCAGCAGACGGCGCTGCGCGAGCAGACGCGCCGCTTCGACGCGGCCCCCGCCCCGTGAAGCCCCGCCCCGAGGACGCCGCCGATCCCGCCGCGGCCAACGCCCGCTTCCTCGCCGAGGCCCGGGCCTTCGGCCTGCGTTTTCGCTGTGCGGCGTGCGCCCACGTCGTCCCGGCCGACCGCGTCAGCGCCCTGCGCTGCTCCCTCGGCTATCCGAACCCGACCCTGATCGGCCCGTGGCAGGCGATCACCGACGACGGCCAGATCGCCTTCTGCAAGTACTTCGAGCTCGGCGAGGGCGAGGTCCCGGACCCGATCTAGGCCTCGCGGCTCAGCCCTTGCGCAGGAGCCCGAGCTCGGCGCGCAGGCTCTCGAGGCGCAGCTCCTGCACCGCGCCCAGCTCGCCGAGCAGCAGATCCTCGAAGCGCGCGACCATCCCCTCGACCTGGGCCCGCCCGCCGGGCTCGCGCACCGCCTCGCGCGGGGTCCGCTCGCCCAGCGCCGCGTGGGGCATGTCGAGCCACTGCCGCGTCCACGCCGCGAACCAGTCACCCACCGCCGCGCGCACCTCGGGGTCCGCGATGAGCCACGGGTCGCCGCCGCCACGCTCGGCCCAGCGCTGGACCGCGCGCCCGAAGTCCTCGACCGTCTTGAGCGGGGTCGCCGCCACCCCGGTCAGCTCGGTGAGCCACCCCACCAGCGCCTCGTGCCGCGACAGCGTGTTGGCGCCGATCGCGACCCGCTGTGGATCCCGGCCGTCGATGAAGCCGAGCGAGCGATCCTGGGTGCGGACCATCCACAGGCGCGTCTCGATCTCCGCCACCCCCTCGACCTCACGCGCGAGGGCCGCAGCGACGATCAGGCCGTCCGTCGGGCGCAGCACGGTGCGCACCAGCACGAGCTCCTCGCCGTCCGCGTTCTCCGCGATCGGCGGCTGCCCGAGGGAGTCGATCAGGTGGTCGGCGAAGTCCAGCATCTCCGGGGCGTAGGCCTTCAGCAGGTGCTCGGGCCGGTGCGCGTCGCCGAGCAGGCTCTCGAGCTCGAGCTTCACCGCCGTCCGCGCCTCGCCGGGCAGCGCGGCGTACACCGCGTCGACCAAGGCCAGGCCCTCGTCTGGCTCGCCGGTCTTCACGAGCCGGGCCTGCAGGATCTGGGTGTCGCCCAGATCGGCCGCGAGCGCGTCGTCCTGGATCTCCAGCGCCTCGCCGGTCGCCATGTCCACCAGGTGGACCGTCGTCGCGTCGTGCGACACGACCTCGTAGAAGCCGACGTACGAGTGGCACAGCCCCTCGACCATCCGCGCCTCCCACGGCGACAGCTCCGACTCGCGCAGGAAGCGCTCGCCGATCGTCGCGCCGTCGTCCACCCGCCAGTCCCACAGAAACCACGGGAAGAAGCGCACGCGCTCGGACTCGTCCTCGAGGATCTCGGTCTCGGCGGTGGCGACGTCCACCTCGAGCCCGTAGAAGCGGTACACCGACGCCACCAGGGACTCGTCGAAGCAGGTCATCGCCGAGTACGACATGCAGCGCCCGACGACCTTGGGCAGCGCCTGCCGCAGCCGACCCCGCTCGTACGAGAGCACGTTGAGGGGCTGCTCTTCCAGAGCGGGGAGCTCGGGGTCTCGGCCACCGGTGCGCCTGTCGGACATGCAACGGCTTCTACTTTGCCGTTCCGAGCCTTGTCAACGCACATCTCCCCGCCGCCAGGCGCGTCCTCGCCACCGCGCGAGGGTGGGCGTCAGCGACGCAGGACCACCAGCGTCACGGTGGTGATCCCGGGCTCCGCCCAGCGCGCCTTGTACGCGATCTCGGAGCCGAGGTCGTAGACGCCGACCCCCTCCTCGGCCAGCGCCATGATCATCCTGCCCTGGAGCACGTTGCCGAGGGACAGATGCCGGAAGCGCTCGTCGAAGCTCATCTGGAGCCCGCGGTAGGTCCCGTTGAACACCCCGCCGAAGATGAACCCGATGTCCTCCCCCCCGCGCCGGGCCACGATCAGCCGCAGCGCCTGGGCCGGGACGAGCCGCGCGAAGGTGCGGTCGTAGAAGACGTGCATCCCGCCGCTCGCGAAGCCGGCGTCCTCGATCCCCTTCCAGCTCCGCCGCTCGACGTCGAGCACCCGGGCGTAGAGGGCCCCGGGGTCGCCGTCCGCCGCCGGCGCGACCCGCTCGAACTCGACCCCGTCGCGCTCGGCCTGCCGCAGGGAGCGCCGGAGGTTGGCTCGGAAGTGGGCCGAGCGGCGGCCCATCCAGCCATCCCACCCGCCGGCGAGATCCGCGGCGTAGCGCTTCGTCTCGGGTCCCCAGCGCACCGAGCACGTCGTCTGGAAGAGGCTCGCCAGCGCCCGCAACATCGCCGACTCGCGGTGGAGCCCGCCGATCCACAGGGCGTCCCAGCTCGCGCGGTGGGCGAAGGTCGTCCGGAAGAAGTCGTAGGCGAGCCGCTCGGACGCGGCACCGAGGAGCGGGCAGGCGAGCCCCCAGATCGACTCGAGCGGCGCCAGGTAGCGCCCGACGGCTGGCGCCTGGCCCATGCAGAACGCCGCCCAGCCCGCGCTCGAGCGGTAGACGAAGGGAGGGTTGAGCGGGTGGAAGGCCTCCCGCGCCGGCAACGTCCACGCCGACGACGAGCAATAGTGGTCGATGCGAGGGGTCGCCGCGACCGCCGCGTCGAGCGCCGTCGCGTCCCCCCAGAGCTCGTCCCATCCGATCCTATCCATAGCCCTCGCGCGCTCCGAGCTTGCCCGATGTGCGTACACCTCCCGTGCCCCCGCGCCAACCCCGACGCTCCCGACGCCAGTCGCCACGGGGCTGGTCAGACCGCGGTGACTGCGATACGCTCTGGGCGCCGGGGAGGCTGCGATAGCGGGGGACAATCACATGAGCGTGGCCCAGAGAGAGGGTCCCGTCGTGGCCGTCGTGTCCGACGAGACAGAACCCAAACGAGTCGCCGACGTCATCGTCGACACCCTGCGCGACCTCGGCATCGACACGTTCTACGGGATCTGCGGCGGCGCCATCGCCCCGGTCTACGACGCCCTCATCGACGCGCCGGACCTGCACGTGATCCACACCCGGCACGAGACCGGGGCGCTGTTCATGGCGGCGGGGCACGCCCTGGCGAGCCGCTCGATGGCCTGCGTCCTGATGACCAGCGGCCCGGGCATCACCAACGCGATCACCGGGCTGGCGTCCGCCAAGGCCGACGGCATTCCGGTCATCGCGATCGGCGGGGAAGTGCCGAAGACGAACTTCGGCCGCGGCGCCCTCCAAGAGGGCAGCCGACACGGGCTCGACACGATCGCGATGGTCCGATCGGTCACGAAGTATTCTGCCGAGATCGTCAATCCCCGCAGCGCGGCAAATGTCGTCCGCCGGGCCGTCGCGACCGCCCGCTCGGGGCGGCAGGGGCCCGTATTCCTGTCTCTCCCGCTCGACGTCGCCAATGAGCGCGTCGTCCCGACGCAGATGTCGTCGAACGTCTCGACCGGCTTCGCGATGGACGACGACCTCATCGACGTCGTGGCGCAGCATCTCCAGGCCGCCAGGCGCGGCCTCATCGTCGTTGGGTCGGGCGCGCGTCATCCCATGGCGTGTACGCAGGTGCGAATCCTGGCTGAGACGCTGCAGATGCCGGTGGTCACGACACCAAAGGCAAAAGGGCTCTTCCCCGAGCGCAGCCCGCTGGCCCTCGGGGTCGTCGGCTACGGCGAGCACAGCTCCGCCCACGACTACGTGGAGGCCGGCCCCGACGTGATCCTCGCCATCGGCTGCGGCTTCGGCGAGACGGCGACGAACAACTGGCGCACCCCGCTGCTCGCGACCGACGTCTTCATCCAGATCGACATCGACTCGTCGCAGATCGGCAAGAACTACCAGGTCGACCTCGGGATCGTGGGCCCGGCGCAGGCGGTCCTGCCCCACATCCTGGCCCGGGTGCGCGCGCGCCCCCCCGCGACGGATCTCACCGGCATCCGCTATGCCGCCTATACGCCGGCGGTCGGGCGCGGCCCGCTCCACCCGGCGCAGGTGGTCGAGCTGCTTCAGGTGACGTTCCCGTCCGACACCGTCTACACCTGCGACATCGGTGAGCACCTGCTCCACACCCTCCATCACCTCAAGGTGGACCACTCCGATGGCTTCATCGCCCACCTCGGGCTGGGGTCGATGGGCTCGGGCATCGGCTCGGCCATCGGGGTGAAGTACGCCCGCCCCGATCGGACGGTCGTCAGCATCTGCGGGGACTATGGCTTCCAGATGTTCGGCAACGAGCTCGCCACCTGCGTCGAGAACCGGATCGGCGTCGTCTTCGCCATCCTCAACGACGCTCGCCCGCGCATGGTCGAGAACGGGCTCACGAACATCTTCGGGCGCTCGCTGGTGGGCGGCGGTCCCCCCATCGACTTCGCGGCCCTCGCTCAGGCGGTGGGCGCGCGAGGGGTGTGCCTGCGCACGGCGGAGGACTTCGCGCGGCTCGGCTCGGACGTGGCGCGGAGCGACGTCCCGACGGTCCTCGACATCCGCACCGACCCGACGGCGTCCTTCGCCAACAACCCCCGCTTCAAGACGATCAGCCACTTTGGGGGTAAGGGTGAGGGACCGGAGTGACGATGCGGTGAGCGTTCGCCTCGACGCCGACTCCCGGGCCTCGCGATGAACGAGGTCTCCTGCAAGAACCTGGCGATCTTCTTCCTGCGTGCGCGCAAGGACGGGATCGACGAGAACCAGCTCGTGGCGGGCTGCAGCTTGCCGCTGTCGCACTTCAAGAAGAAGGGCGAGCGCATCGACTGGGCCGACTTCGTGCGCTTCATGGCGAACGCCGGGCGCGTCTGGACGACCGACCAGCTCGTCGAGATCGGCCGCCGCTGGACCTCGTCGCCGCCGCTCCGCGGGGTGTCGGTCGTGGCGCGGCTCTTGTTCTCGCCGCTCGAGCTCTACCAGTACTTCTTCGGGCCGGATGGCGCCGGTCAGCAGATGTTCGCCTGCGTCCAGCCCGAGCTCTTCGTCGTCGGCGAGCGGCAGCTCGTGATCGAGCTCAACGTCGAGGAGGGCTACGCCCCGTGCCCCGAGTTCTTCCACGTCTCCCTCGGCGGTAACGGCGGCGTGCCCAAGGTGCTTGGTCTGCCGTACGCCGAGGTCGAGATGACGTGGACGGTGCGGGGGGCGCGCTACCACGTGAAGTTGCCCAAGGGCGGCGGGCGGCTCGCCTTCCTCCGTCGCTGGATCACGCGGCCGTTCTCGGCGCGGGCCGCGGCCCGGGAGCTGAAGGAGGCCAACACCACCCTGCAGCTGCGCTATCGCGAGATCGAGGCGGCGCGCGTGGAGCTGAGCCTCCAGGCCAAGAAGCTCAAGACGGCGCACCGCATCAGCGAGGTCGTCCACAGAAACCTCGACATCCAGCGGGCGCTCGTCGACATCGGGCAGTGTCTCGTCGAGATCGCCGGCTTCGCCCGCGCCGTGGTGAGCGCCGAGGTCGAGCGCCCGGGGTCCGGTCGGCTGCGCGAGTCGGTCCACGACTCCGGCGTCCCGGCCCACGACGTGGTCCTCGACCTGGTGCTCCCGAGCCGCAGCGGCTACCACGGCGCCGTCCATCTGTCGTTCCGGGCGATCCACACCGAGCGTGAGCGCGCCTCCCTCACGGAGCTGGCGGAGTTCCTCGAGCCGACCATCGGGATGGCTGTCGACAACGCCCGCGCCTTCCACGAGCTCGAGTACAAGCAGCTCCTCCTCAACGAGCGCTTCAACGAGGTGGCGCGTGCCCGCCAGGCGAGCGAGGAGGCCTCGCGCCTCAAGAGCGAGTTCGTCGCGAACATGTCTCACGAGATCCGCACGCCGATGAACGGCGTCCTCGGGATGGTGTCGCTGCTGCGGGACACGGCGCTCGACGAGATGCAGCTCGAGTACATCGACATGCTGCAGAAGTCCGGCGAGTCCTTGATGTCGATCATCAACGACATCCTGGACTTCTCGAAGATGGAGGCCGGGCGCGCGCACGTCGAGCAGGTCGAGTTCAGCCCGGAGTCCTGCGTCAACGACGTCGCGGAGATGTTGGCGACCAGCGCCGACAAGCGCGGGCTCGAGGTGATCTTCGAGATCCCGGCGAGCCTCCCGACGGTGTTGCGAGGGGATCCGACGCGGCTGCGCCAGGTGATGACGAACCTCGTCGGCAACGCGGTGAAGTTCACCGTCCGCGGCATGGTGCATGCGCGCGTGAGCTGGACCCCGCTCGCGTCCGACGACGGCGAGGGGACGTTCCGCTTCGAGGTCCACGACACGGGGATCGGCGTGGCGCCGGAGAAGATCGCCGGGCTCTTCCAGGCGTTCGTCCAGGCCGACGGCTCGACGACCCGCGAGTACGGCGGGACCGGCCTCGGGCTGACGATCTCGAAGCAGCTCTGCGACCTGATGGGGGCGCAGATCGGCGGCGAGAGCGAGCCGGGCAAGGGGAGCCGCTTCTGGTTCGAGGTCGATCTGGAGCGCGTCCAGGGCGTCGGGGTGCCGGAGCGGGTGGTGAACGGACAGGCCGGCGCGCTGGCGGTCCTCGTGGTGCTGCAGCATCCCCGGGCGCTGGAGATCGTCACGCAGCACCTCGAGGGCGCGGGCTGGGCGGTCACCGCGCTCGAGTCGGTGGAGGCCGCCGTCGTCGCGCTGGAGAGCTCCATCGAGAGCGTCGGTCGTCGCTTCGACGCCGTGCTGCTCGACGAGGTCGCGCTCTCTCGCTCCGAGGTGTCGCTGCTGCGCTACATCCGCGACGCGCCGGGGCTGCGCGGGCTCCCGATCGCGCTCTTGCGCTCACCGTCGTTGACCCAGCTGCGCAGCGACAGCGGCCTCGCGGACGCCTCGATCGTCAAGCCGATCCGGACCCACACCCTGGTGCCGCTGGTGCGCGCTGCGCTCGCAGCGCGGTCCCACGTCGGCGACGTCGACGAGGACCGCCCGCGGATCCTGCTGATCGAGCCCGACGGGCTGAGCCAGCGCATCGCGTCACACCAGCTCGAGCGGGTCGACGCCTTGGTCTACCCCGTGACCCACGTGGAGGCCGCCGAGGAGCTCATCGCGCGCCAGGCCTTCGACGCCGTCATGGTGTCGTGGCCCGCGCTGAACCGTCGCGGCCCGGCGGCGGCCGCGGCGTTCTACGAGCTGGCCCGGGACCGCAACATGACCGTGGTCGCGATGGTCGCTGACGACCTTGCGCTTCACGACGACGCGCTCCCGAACTGCGACGTCGCGGTGAGCAAGCCCATGACCAGCGACGTCGTCGAGGGGCTCGTGCGCCGCATCGCCCGCCCCCCGAACCCGTTCGCTAGTATTTAGCAGCGCCCCCGAGCGAGCGCATCTAATAATTCACGCCCTCGCCGAAGGCCTGGCCGACGGCCTCGTGGATCGCCTCCGCGAGGGTGGGGTGGGCGTGGATGGTGCCGAGGATCTCGGCCTCGGTGGCCTCGAGGGAGCGCGCCAGAGTGACCTCGGCGATGAGCTCGGTGGCGCTCGGGCCGATGAGGTGCGCGCCCAGGATCTCGCCCGTCCCGGCGTCGAAGATGAGCTTCACGAAGCCCTCCTTCTCGTCGAGCGCGACCGCCTTGCCGCTGGCGCTGAACGGGAACTTGCCGATCTTCACCGCCAGCCCGCGCTCGGCGCACGCCCGCTCGGTCAGGCCGACGCTCGCCACCTGCGGCTCGCAGTAGGTGCACCCGGGGATGTTCGCGTAGTCGACGGGCTTGCCGGCGTGCCCGGCGATGCGCTCGACGCAGTGGATCGCCTCGGCCGACGCCTTGTGCGCCAGCCACGGGCCCCCCGCGACGTCCCCGAGGGCGTAGATCCCGGGGCAGGTCGTGGCGAGGTCGCGGTCGACCTTGATCTGGCCGCGCTCAACCTCGACCCCACACGCCTCGAGCCCGAGCCCGCCGACGTTGCCGGTCACCCCGACCGCCATCAGCACCCGGTCGACCTCGATCGACTCGCCCTCGCCGCCGGCGCGCGGCGCGAGGGTCACCCGCACACCGCCCCCGTCGATCGGGGTGATGTCCTTGGCGAAGGTCGCCGTGTGGATCTTCATCCCCTTCTTCTTGAAGGCCCGCTCGAGCGCCTCGGACACCTCGGTGTCCTCGACCGGCAGCACGTGATCGAGCGCCTCGACCAGCGTGACGTCGCTCCCGAAGGCGTCGAAGAAGTAGGCGAACTCGACGCCGATGGCCCCGGCCCCGACCACCAGCACGCGCTTGGGCATCGGGTCGATGACCAGCGCCTGCTTGTAGCTCATGACCCGCTCGCCATCGATCGCGACCCCGGGCAGCGACCGCGGGTGCGCGCCGGTGGCCACGATGATGTGCTTGGCCGCGATGCGCCGCTCGCCGACCGCCACGACGCCGGGCCGCTCGATGGACGCCTCGCCTTCGACGTGCGTGACCCCGTACTTCTTGAACAGCGCGACGATGCCGCGGTTCATCCGCTTGGCGACCTGCCGGCTGCGCTTGATGACCTGGCTCCAGTCGACGGTGATCTCACCCGCGACGGTGAAGCCGAACGCCTTGGAGTTGTTCATCTCCTCGTAGAGCTTCGCGCTGTGCAGCAGCGCCTTGGTCGGGATGCAGCCCCAGTTGAGGCAGATCCCGCCGAGCTCCGCGCGCTCGATGCACGCCGCGGTGAGCCCGAGCTGCGCCGCGCGGATCGCCGCGACGTAGCCGCCGGGGCCGCTGCCGATGACGACGACGTCGAAGGACGAGTCGGCCATGTCCCCTCCCATTGCTACAGCAAGAGCCCCAGCGGGGCCTCGAGGATGGTCTTCAGATCCGCCAGGAACGCGGCCCCGCGGGCCCCGTCGACGGCGCGGTGGTCGCACGACAGGGTCACCGTCAGCCGGTGCCCGACCGCGAGCTGCCCGTCCTTCACGACCGGCTGCTGGGCCAGCGCCCCGACCGCCAGGATGCACGCCCCGGGCGGGTTGATGATCGCCGTGAAGTGGTCGATCCCGTACATCCCGAGGTTCGAGACCGTGAACGACGCGCCGGTGTATTCGGCGCTCTCGAGCTTCTGGTCGCGCGCGCGCCCGGCCAGCTCACGCACGCGCTCGCCGAGCGCGATGAGCCCGAGGGTGTCGGCGTCCCGCACCACCGGCGAGATGAGCCCCTCGTCGAGCGCCACCGCGAAGCCCAGCTGGACCCCGGCGAACCGCCGCAGCGTCGTCCCCTCCCAGGCCACGTTGACCTCGGGGTGGTCCATCAGCGCCACCACGCAGGCCCGCAGTATCAGGTCGTTGTAGCTGACCTTGAGCCGGTCCTGGGCCGCGTTGATCTCCGCCCGGAGCGACACCAGCCGGTCGGCGTCGACGCTCATCGTCAGGTAGTAGTGGGGCGCGCTCTGCTTGGACTCGACCAGGCGCTTGGCGATGGTCTTGCGCATCTGGCTGACGCGCACGACGGTGTCCTCGCGCACCAGCGGCGTCGCCGCGGCGCCGGCCACCCGTCGGCTGGGCTCGAGGTCGGCCACGTCGCGCTTGATGATGCGCCCGTGGGGCCCGCTCCCGGCGACGGTCGTGAGGTCCACCCCGCGCTCGAGGGCGACGCGGCGCGCCAGCGGCGAGGCCTTCACCCGGTGCCCGTCCGCGTCGACCGGCGCGGTCCGGTCCCCCACTACCGGGGCTGAGACCGGAGTCGGGGTCGGGGTCGGGGCCGGAGCCGGGGGCTGTGCGATCGCAGCGACCGATGCCACTGACTTCGGCTCCAGGGCTTTTTTTGCCGGCGCGGGAGCTTCTTGTTGCGGTGCGGTGGCGGCGCCCCCCGCGAGCAAGCCCGCGAGGCGCTTCTTCTGCTCCTCGGCCACGGCGGTGACGTCCTCGCCCGCCTTGCCGAGGATGGCGATGGGCGCGCCGAGCGGGACGGTGTCCCCGGGCGCGATGAGCAGCGCGAGCAGGACCCCCTGGTCGAAGGACTCGAAGGTCATCACCGCCTTGTCGGTCTCGACGTCGGCGAGCGGGTCGCCCGCGCTGACCTTGTCACCGATCCCCTTGAGCCAGGCCGCGAGCGTGCCCTCCTCCATGGTGTCGGTGAGCCGCGGCATCTCGACGATGGTAGGCATGGTCAGCTCCGGTACATCACGGTGTTGACGGCGAGGATGACGTCGCGCGGCGACGGCAGCACGAGCTCCTCGAGGTTTTCGGCGTAGGGCATGGGCACGTCGAGCCCGGTCACCCGGGTCACCGGCGCGTCGAGGTAGTCGAAGAGATCGTGCTGGATGCGGTAGGCGAGCTCCGCCCCGATGCCCCCGTAGGGCCACCCCTCCTCGACGGTGACGACGCGGTTGGTCTTCTTCACCGAGCGCGCGATCGTCTCCATGTCGAGCGGCCGGAGCGTCATGAGATCGATGACCTCGGCCTCCACGCCGTCCTGGGCCAGCGCCTCGGCCGCCCCGAGGGCGTGGTGGATGCCCTTCGAGAAGCTGATGAGGGTGACGTCTTTGCCGGCCCGCTTCACGTCGCACTTGCCCAGCGGCAGCACGTAGTCCGCGGCGTCCGAGACCTCGCCCTTCATGTTGTACATGAGCTCGGACTCGAGGAAGATCACCGGGTCGTCGTCGCGGATGGCCGCCTTCAAGAGTCCCTTGCCGTCGTTGGGGGTGGACGGCGCGACGACCTTCAGCCCCGGGATGTTGCAGAACCAGCTCTCGGTCGCCTGCGAGTGCTGTGCGCTCAGCATGTGCGCCGGCCCGTTCGGCCCCCGGAACACGATCGGCACCGTGTACTGCCCGCCGCTCATCAGCCGCATCTTGGCGGCGTTGTTGATGATCTGGTCGAGCGCCAGGATGCTGAAGTTGAAGGTCATCATCTCGATGATCGGCCTGAGCCCCAGCATCGCCGAGCCGATCCCGACGCCGGCGAAGCTCAGCTCGGTGATCGGCGTGTCGACCACGCGGTCCGCGCCGAACTTCTCGAGCAGCCCCTGGCTCACCTTGTAGGCGCCCTGGTACTGCCCGACCTCCTCACCCATCAAGAACACCTTGGGGTCGCGCGCCATCTCCTCGTCCAGAGCGGCGTTCAGCGCCTCGCGGAAAGACATCGTCGCCATCTGCGTCGCTCCTAGTCGCGCCGGTGGGGCGTGGTGGCCTCGGTCGGGCGCCACTGCATCGGGGTCTTGTAGACGTACTCGCCCACGTCTTCGAGGCGCGGCTGCGGCGAGTCGTTGGCGAACTCGGCCGCGTCGGTCGCGGCCTCCTGCGCCGCCTCGTCCCACGCCTCCGTCTCCTCGGGGGTGGCCCAGCCGCGCTCGTGGAGCGTCCGCTCGGCCAGCAGCACCGGGTCGACCTGCTTGTAGTCCTCGACCTCTTCCTTGCTGCGGTACTTCTGCGGGTCGCTCATCGAGTGACCGCGGTAGCGGTAGCAGCGCGCCTCGATGAAGGTCGGCCGCATGTCCTTGCGAGCCCGCTCGACCGCCTCGTTGGTGACCTCCCACATCTTGGCCACGTCCATGCCGTCGACCGCGACCCCGGGCATCCCGAAGCCCTCGGCCTTCTTGTAGAGGTCCACCACGGCGCTCGCCCGCTCGAGCGCGGTCCCCATCGCGTAGCGGTTGTTCTCGACGATGTACACGACCGGCAGGTGCCACAGGCTCGCCAGGTTGAGCGACTCGTAGAAGGCCCCCTGGTTGAGCGCCCCCTCGCCGAAGAAGCACAGCGTCACCTCGCCGCGCTTCTCGTAGCGCGACGCCCAGCCGAAGCCGGTCGCCAGCGGGATGTGCGCCCCCACGATGCCGTGCCCGCCGTGAAAGCCTCGCTCGGCCGCGAACATGTGCATCGAGCCGCCCCGGCCGCGCGCGTTGCCGGTCACCTTGCCGAAGAGCTCGGCCATGGTGTCGCGCGGTGTGCACCCGCGAAGGAGCGCGTGGGCGTGATCGCGGTACGCCGTGATCACGTGGTCGCGCTCCTCGAGGGCCGCCAGCGCGCCGGTCGCGACCGCCTCCTGGCCGATGTAGAGGTGGCAGAAGCCGCTGATCTTGCCCGACGCGTACTCCCGCGCGGCCCGCTCCTCGAAGCGGCGGATCCCGACCATCTGCTGAAACACGTCGCGCAAGCGATCCCGCCCGAGGGCGTCGGTCGCCGCTGCGTCGCACAAGAGTTGCCTCGTCTGCGTTTCGCCCATCGCTGCTCTCTCCGGCTGGAGGTCGAGGTGTTCTAGGCCAACCTGGTCGCGACCGCAACTCGGAGGTGAGTGACTACGCCGCGCCCGCGGCGGGGCAGGGGGGCGGGAAGCGCCGACCCCTGCGACCTCAGCGGTCCGAACGAGCGCCCCTCAGGGCTGGCCGCCGGTGCCCAACCCGAGGGCCGCCGTCGCCGGGAAGCCGAACATCAGGTTGGCGTTCTGGATCGCCTGGCCCGCGGTCCCCTTGAGCAGGTTGTCGATCGCGCAGGCGATGACGACGCGATCGCCATAGGGGTCGGCCGCCGCGCCGAGCACGCAGCGGTTGGTGCCGACGACGTCGCGCAGGTGTACGTCCTCGGCGCGGTCGCGGACGCGCACGAAGGGGGAGTCGGCGTAGCGCTCGCGCAGGACGGCGCGGACCCGGTCGGCGCCGGCGTCGACCGAGCTCGCGCCGGCCACGCGCAGATAGCACGTCGCGACCATGCCGCGGGTGACCGGGACCATGTGGCTGACGAGGGTGAAGCGGAAGCCCGGGCCGGCGACCGGCGCGAGCTGCTCGGTGACCTCGGGGGTGTGCGGGTGGCGGTCGATCTTGTTGGCGAAGCAGTCGTCGGCGATCTCGCTGAACAGCAGCGAGATCCGCGCCCTGCGCCCCGCGGCGGTGGTCCCGGCCTTCACGTCTACGACGACGCTGTCGGGGTCCACCACCCCGGCGGCGACCAGCGGCTTGAGCGCGAGCAGCACCGCGGTCGCCCAGCTCGTCGGGTTGGCGACCAGCGCCGCCTCTCGGAGCACCTCGGGGGTCGTGAACTCGGTCAGCCCGTAGACCGCGCGGGCGCTCACCGCCGGGTCGTACTGGTTGAAGCCGTAGGCGTCGACGTGGGCGTCGCCGTCCTTGATGCAGTGTGCGCCGGAGAGGTCGACCACGCGCACCCCGCGCGCGTGCAGCTCGGCGCCGAGCTGAGAGCAGAGCCCCGGGCGGGTCGCGAGGAACATCAGCTCGACGCCGTAGTCGACGGCGGCCGACACGGTGTCGTTGTAGCCCACGGCCTGGGCGTCACCGTCGCGCACGAGGTCGGCGTCGATCTGGCTCAGGCGGCCGCCGGCGACCACGTCGCTCGCGACCATCACCACCCTGAAGCCGGGGTGGCCGGCGATGAGGCGCGCCGTCTCGATGCCCTTGTACCCGCGCACACCCGCGATACCGACCGCGATCGTTCCCGTTGTGGCCATGAGCGTCTCCCTGCTGAGCGGGCCGTCGTCTATACCACGGCCCACCGCGTTTGCCTGCCGCAGTCGGAGCGCCCCGCCCGGAAAGTGCGCGAGGGCCGCAGCGACGCTGCGACCCTCGGGCGGGCTCGACTTCGACCCCAGGCGCGCGGCGCGCCGTCGCTGGCTACTGCATCTTGGCGAAGGTCTCGATGAGCTGCTTGGCCTCGGCCGCGTCGAGCTTGAAGCCGATCTCGACCGCCTTGCCCTTCGCCGTCGTCTTGATCTTGGCCACCATCGAAGCGAGCCCCATCTCCTTGAGGTCGGGGTCGGTGCTGGCGTCCTGCAGCGCGCTGCCGATCCCGTCGGAGATGGTCGAGGCCGCGCCGGCGTCCGCGAAGTTGCCGACCAGCGTCAGGGTCGCGCCGGAGGAGAGGTCGAGGCCCGCCCCCGCGCTCTGGAGCTTGTCGAACTCGGGCATGTCGGCGCTCATCATGCTGCGGACCTTCGGGCCGCCGCCGCTGATGGCGAAGCCGCCCTTGCTGCCCTTGAAGCGCTTGACCAGGCTGGCGAGCGGGCCGCTGCCGACGCTCTTTCCGGCCTTGGCCGCGAGGGCCTGCTCGACGAGGGGGGCGTAGCCGGCGATGACGAACTTGCCGTCGACGGCGAAGGCGCCCTCCTTGTCGACCACGTACACGGACGCGGCGCCGACCTTCTTCTCGGTCACCGACCCGGACTGGGACTTCACGTAGGCGATGAGCTTGTCGCCGTCGATCTTGGCGTCGATGATTACGACGAACTGCTCCTCGTGGTGCATGAACGCTTCGGGCCCGGCGAGGACGAAGGTCTTGAGGTCCTTCTTCGCGTCGAGGCCGAGCTCGTGCTCAATCGACTTGGCGCCCTTGTTCTTGTCGAGCATGGCGGTGGCCATGTCGAAGAACGGCGACTTGCGGACCGCGTCGAAGTCGACGGCGACGACGGTGGTGAAGTTCGCGGGGACGTACTTGAGCGCGCCCTCGACGTCCCCGGCGAAGGCTGGGGTGGAGAGCAGGCCGAGGGTGAGGGCGAGGGCGAGGCCCAAGCGCGAGACGTGACGCATCATCATTCGAGTGTCCTGCCTTGGTGGGGAGCCCGTCGTTACGGTGGGTCACGCGGCCCCGAGTTTCGGTCGCATTGACGCCGACGGTGCTATCCCAGCGGGTGGGATGGCGTCAATCCACGGCGTACAACCGGCGCCGCGGGGAAACGCTTCCCCCCGCGAGCCACGCCATCGACGGGGCTCGCGGGGCGGGCATTCAACAGCGATCCGGGCGGTCGCCTCAGGCGGCCTCTGCCTGGGCCTGCTGGCGCAGCTCGGTGACGAGGCTGTCGACGGTCGCCTTGGCGTCCCCGAAGAGCATCCGCGTGTTCTCGAGGTAGAAGAGCGGGTTGTCGATGCCGGCGTAACCGGCGGAGCGGCCGCGCTTCATCATGACGACGCGCTTGGCGTCCCACACCTCGAGCACCGGCATCCCGTAGATGGTGCTGCTCTCGTCGGTCTTGGCGGCCGGGTTGACGATGTCGTTGGCGCCGATGACGAGGACGACGTCGGTCTCGGCGAAGTCATCGTTGATCTCGTCCATCTCGAGGACGATGTCGTAGGGGATGTTCGCCTCGGCCAGCAGCACGTTCATGTGCCCCGGGAGGCGCCCCGCGACCGGGTGGATGCCGAAGCGCACCCGGGCGCCGTGCTCGCGCAGGAGGTTCGTCAGCTCGCGGACCGCGTGCTGGGCGCGGGCCACCGCCATGCCGTAGCCCGGCACGATGATGACCTGCTTGGCCTGCATGAGCTCCGCCACGGTGCCGTCGACGTCGATCTCGAAGATCTCGGTCGGGCCGTCGCCGTCGCTGGTGGGCTTGGCCACGCCCGCCTGGGCGCCGAAGCCGCTGAAGACGACGTTCCAGATCGAGCGGTTCATGGCGCGGCACATGATGACGCTCAGGATGGCGCCGGAGCTGCCGACCAGCGCGCCGGTGACGATCAGCAGATCGTTGCCGAGCATGAAGCCGGCGGCCGCCGCGGTCCACCCGGAGTAAGAGTTGAGCAGCGACACGACGACCGGCATGTCGGCGCCGCCGATGGCCATCACCATGTGGATCCCGAGCAGGCCCGCGAGCCCCGTCATGATGAGCATCGGGACGAGGCCGGTCGCGCCCTCGCCCCCGACGAAGGGGATGGCGAGGCCGATGGAGCCGAGCACCAGCGCCAGGTTCAGCAGGTGGCGCCCCGGCAGCAGCAGCGGTCGCCCGCTCAGGCTCCCGCGGAGCTTCAGGAACGCGATGATCGAGCCCGTGAAGGTGATCGCCCCGATGAAGATGTCGATGTAGACCTCGATGAGGTGGACGACATCGTGCGGGCCCTCGGAGTGGCCGAGGTAGGAGGCCATGCCGACCAGCACCGCGGCCGCGCCGACGAAGCTGTGCAGCATCGCGACCAGCTCGGGCATGGCGGTCATCGCGACCCGGATCGCGAGCCAGATGCCGACCAGCGCGCCGGCGGCGACCGCCGGGATCAGCATGAAGTAGGCGTCGACGCGGCCGTCGAGGAAGGTGGCCACGATGGCCAGCGCCATGCCGATCATGCCGTAGAGGTTGCCGCGGCGGGCCGTCTCCTGGCTCGACAG
Organism: Deltaproteobacteria bacterium HGW-Deltaproteobacteria-14; assembly: GCA_002841945.1. Lineage (GTDB taxonomy): Bacteria > Myxococcota_A > UBA9042 > PHBI01 > PHBI01 > PHBI01. Next base: position 18,740 of record PHBI01000038.1, on the reverse strand, counting down.
GCCGCGCAGGCTCATGATGAAGAGCACGCTCGCGACGATGTAGCTCAGCGCGAGCAGGACGTCCTGATTCATCGCCCGACCTCCGGATCCCTTCTGAACATCTTGAGCATCCGTTGGGTGACGAGGAAGCCGCCCGCGATGTTGATGGTCGCGATGAGCGCGGCGACGACGCCGAGGATGACCGGCGCGTTCACGTCGCCGGAGTGCCCGCCTTCGAGGATGCCGCCCACGATGATGATGCCGCTGATGGCGTTGGTGACGCTCATGAGCGGGGTGTGGAGCGCGGCGGTGACGTTCCAGACCAGCTGCCACCCGACGAAGACCGCCAGGATGAAGACGGTCAGGTGCTGGACGAACTCGCGCGCCTGCACGTCCGACCGCATCGTGCTGGCCTGGAGCGTCAGCACGAGCCACAGCACGACGAGCCCGAGGCCGATGGTCGGCATGACCCAGCGCAGCGGCGACGGGCCCTTCGGCGCGGCCACCACCTTGCCCTTCGACGGCGGGGCAGGGGGCAAGGCCCTCGGCGTCGGCTCCGGGATGGCCGGCGGGGGGTAGGTCACGGCGCCGTCGTGGGTGACCATCGACGTGCGGACGACGACGTCCTCGAGGTCGACCTTGAACTCGGCCGCCTTGCCCATGTCGTCGAGCAGGTGGACGCAGTTGGTGCCGTAGAGCTGGCTCGCCGTCTTCGCCATGCGGCTCGCCAGATCGGTGTAGCCGATGATCTTGACGCCGTTGTGGACGACGACCTCGCCGGCCTTGGTGAGCGCGCAGTTGCCGCCCTGGGCCGCGGCCAGGTCCACGATGACGCTGCCGGGCTTCATCAGCTCGACCATCTCGCGGTCCCACAGGATCGGCGCCTTCGTGCCGGGGACCAGGGCCGTGGTGACGACGATGTCGAGCTGCGGGGCCTGGCGGCGGAAGAGCGCCATCTCGGCCTCGATGAACTCCTTCGACATCACCTTGGCGTAGCCGCCCTTGCCCTCGCCGCTCTCCTCGAGCTCGACCTCGAGGAACTCGGCGCCGAGGCTGTTCACCTCCTCCTTCACGGCCGCGCGGGTGTCGAAGGCGCGCACGACCGCGCCCAGCCCGCGGGCGGCGGCGATGGACGCGAGCCCGGCCACGCCGGCCCCGATGACCAGCACCTTGGCCGGGTCGACCTTGCCCGCCGCGGTGAACTGGCTCGGGAAGAAGCTCCCGAACTCGTTGGCCGCCTCGACGATGGCGCGATAGCCGGCGATGTTGGCCATGGAGCTCAGCGCGTCGAGCTTCTGCGCGCGCGTGATGCGCGGCACCATGTCCATCGCGAGGGTGGTGACCCCCTGCGTGGCCAGCTGCTCCATCAGGGCAGCGGTGCGCTTCGGGTAGATGAACGAGATGAGGATCATGCCGCGCCGCATCAGCGGCACCTCGTCCGCGGTCGGCGCCTCGACCTTCACGACGACGTCGCAGTCGCCGTAGATCGTGCGCGCGTCCGGCGCCAGGGTCGCGCCGGCCGCGACGTACATCGCGTCTGCGTACCCGGCGGCGGCGCCCGCGCCCGCCTCGATCATCACCTCGAAGCCCATGCCGACGAGCTTCTTCGTGGTCGCCGGTGTTCCGGCCACCCGACGCTCGTCGGCTACAATCTCTTTTGGGATGCCGACTTTCATGCGGGGTTGTTTATCAGGTTCCGGCGGGGGTGAAAGGAGAACCTCCGATACCTGCGCGGGCGCCGCCGAGGGCGCGGCGACCACCCCCCCGGGAGGCGCGCGGAATCAGGCCGGGAGCGGGTCCGGGGCATTTCCCCCGAGACGAATCCGGCGCGTGTCTTTTCACACACCGCGCTGTTTGTGGATCACAGCGCTCCCTCGAGGGCGCGCGAAGCCAAGCAGAAACGAGCCGGTGCGGGAGCGAGCGCGGGCGCCTGAGCGCGAGCTCGGCGGCGGGTGTATTACCGCAGCTTGTCGAGGCGTCCGAGGTCTCGCGTGATGTTCTTGTGGTGCGCCTCGACCGTGCCGCCGCCGATCTCGATGAGCTTGGCGTCGCGCCACAGCCGCTCGACCTGGTACTCGCCCACGTAGCCGTAGCCCCCGAGCACCTGGATGGCGCGGTCGGCGACGTTCTTGGCCATCGTCCCGCAGTAGAGCTTGACCCCGTCCGAGTCGACGCGGTTGCCGCCGCTCTTGAGGGAGAGCGCCGCCGCCACCTGGTACACGTAGCTGCGCCCGGCCATGTACTCGGCGTAGGACTCGGCGATGTGGCGCTGGATCTGACCGAACTCGCGGATCGGCTGGCCGAACGCCTGGCGCTCCGACGCGTGGCGGTTCATCACCTCGATGGAGCGCCGCGCCATCCCGAGCGACATCGCCGCGAGCGTCAGGCGCTCGAGCTCGAGGTTGCGCATCATGTGCTTGACGGCCTGCCCCTCGGCCCCGACGAGGTTGCGGCCGGGCACCCGGCAGCCGTCGAAGACGAGCTCGGCCGTGGTCGACGCCCGCATCCCGAGCTTGTCGTGGATCTTCTGGCCGAGCCGGAACCCGGGCATGCCCTTCTCCACCAGAAAGAGCGACAGCCCGCGGCTGCCCGGCGCCGTCCGCGCGTACACGAGGAACGCGTCGCCGAGCTCGGCGTCGTTGAGCGCGCCGTTGGTGATCCACATCTTGGCGCCGTCGAGCACCCAGTCGTCGCCGTCGGCGACGGCGCGGGTCTGCATCCCGAGGACGTCGGTCCCCGCCCCGGGCTCGCTCATCGCCATGCCGCCGAGGATCTCCCCGCTGCAGGCCAGGGGAAGCAGGCGCCCGCGCTGCGCGTCGTCGCCGTTGTGCGCCAGGTTGTTCGCGAACAGCATGCTGTGGGCCAGGTAGGCCAGGCAGAAGCCCGGATCCGCCGCGGACAGCTCCTCGTGGGCGATCACCGCCGCGACCGCGTCCATCCCGGCGCCGCCCCAGCGCTCCTCCACCGTCACCCCGAGGAGGCCCAGCTCTCCGAGCTTCCTGAACAGCGGGAGGTTGAAGCGCTCGTGCTTGTCGTGCTCGGCGGCCTGCGGGTCGACCTCGCGCTCCGCGAACGCCCGCACCATGTCGCGCAGGGCGAGGTGCTCCTCGGTCGGGTTGAAGAGATCGGTCATGGGGTGGCTCCTCCGCGTCGCGTGCCTCGAGCGTGCGGGAACCTATGCCAGCGGTCGGCGGCCGGCAAGCGCCAGGTGGCTCGCTGCGCCCGGCGGCGCCCGGCCAGTGGCCTTGACCGGAGCCGTAGCGACCACGCACACTGTCGCCACACACTCACACGACCCCGCGCCTGCCCGGCCCTCGTTCGCCGCGTGACGTGTTTCCCGCTGTTCAGAGGTAGACTAGTGATGAGGACCCAACGCGTCGTCGCCCTTCTCGCGCTTTTCGCGGCGCCCGCCCTGCTCTCCGCGTGTCCCAACGAGGACCGGGTCGGAGACGGCATCCTCAAGCCCATCGACGCCGACGTCACCTACGACACGAGCCGCCCCGACGTGCCCGATCAGCGGGGCGTGACCGGCGACCCGTGCGCCGTGGGCGCGGAGTGTCAGTCGGGGCTCTGCACGCCGGCCGCGGCCGGCGGGGTCTGCACCGAGCCGTGCACCGACACCTGCCCCGAGGGCTTCGTGTGCGCCACCGCCGACGCCTCGGGCAGCGCGAACATCTGCTGGCACCTCGACGCCGTCGCCTGCCAGCCGTGCAGCGCCGACGACCAGTGCCAGCTCGGCGGGCAGACGGGCAACAAGTGCGTGTCCTACGGCGCGGCCGGCTCGTTCTGCGGTCTCGCCTGCGGCGACGGCGACGCCTGCCCCGACGGCTTCGCCTGCGCGGAGGGCCAGTGCGTCAAGGGCGCCGGCGAGCAGTGCGAGTGCAACGCCGCCGGCATCCTCGCCGGCGCCGCGACGAGCTGCGCGGTCGCCAACGACGCCGGCAGCTGCGCCGGCGAGCGCCGCTGCACCAGCGGCGGCCTGACCCGCTGCGACGCCCCGACCCCCGCCGCCGAGACCTGCGACGGGCGCGATCAGAACTGCGATGGCCAGATCGACGAGGGCACCGACGGCCAGTCCTGCACCCTGACCAACGAGTTCGGCACCTGCCTCGGCGAGGTGCAGTGCACCGTCGGCAAGCCGCTGTGCGTGGGCCGCGCGCCCGCCGCCGAGATCTGCAACGGCGTCGACGACGACTGCGACGGCCAGACCGACGAGGACCAGCCCGACCTCGACCTCGACACCATCCCCGACTGCCTCGACGACGACATCGACGGCGACGGCTCGCTCAACCCCGACGACTGCGCGCCGCGCAACAAGGACATCTTCCCGGGGCAGACCGAGGTCTGCAACGGCATCGACGACAACTGCAACCACATGGTCGACGAGGGGACCGACGTCACCTCCGCTGATCAGTGCGGCTGCTACATCTGCGCCGGCGTGACCGGCTGCCGTGAGGACTGCACCAAGGACGCCCACTGCATCACCGGCTACCTCTGCGACCTCTTCGACGACGACGACAACGGCAACGCCAAGGAGTGCCTGCCGTCGGTGTGCGGCAACGGCGACGTCGAGATCCGCGAGGTCTGCGACGACGGCATCAACGACGGCAGCTACGGCGGCTGCCTCCAGGGCTGCGGCGGGCTCGGGCCGCGCTGCGGCGACGGGCTCCGCCAGGCGGCGCGCGAGGCGTGCGATGACGGGACGGCGCTCAACGGTACGCCGAACCACTGCAACAGCACCTGCACCGGGCCGACCCCGCCGGAGTGCGGCAACGGCGTGGTCGAGTCCGGCGAGGGCTGCGACCTCGGCGCGGCCGTCAACTCCAACGCGCCCAACGCCGAGTGCCGCACCGACTGCTCGGTGCGCCGCTGCGGTGACGGCGTCGTGGACGACGCCTCCGAGGAGGCCTGCGACGCCGGCGTGACGGCGAACGGCCAGACGGTCTGCGGCTGCCAGCAGGGCTGCGTGTGGGCCTCCCCCGAGGTCATCTGCCGCGCCGCCACCGACGGCGGCTGCGACGTGGCCGAGACCTGCACCGGCAGCGGCAGCTGCCCGGTGGACGGCTTCAAGACCGGCGACGTCTGCCACCCCTCGACCGGCGGCTGCGACCCGGCCGAGGTCTGCAGCGGCACCTCGGCGGACTGCCCGGCCGACCTGCTCGACGACAACGGCACCGTGTGCCACCCCTCGACCGGCGGCTGCGACCCCGCCGAGACGTGCGACGGCGTCTCGGCCGCGTGCCCCGACGACCACATCAGCCCGCCGCAGACGGTGTGCCGCAGCGCCGCCGGTGACTGCGACGTCGCCGAGCTGTGCGATGGCGAAAGCGCGGCGTGTCCCCAGGATGGTTTCTCTGGGTCTTCGGTAATTTGCCGCGGTCCCGAGGGGTTGTGCGATGCAGCAGAGCGCTGCACCGGCGAGGGCCCGGCGTGTCCCGTCGACGCGGTCCTCGCGGCGCAGACCACCTGCCGCGACGCTGTCGGGGCGTGCGACACCGCCGAGGTGTGCGACGGCCAGTCGAAGGCCTGTCCGGCCGACGTCATCGCGGCGGCCGACACCGTGTGTCACCCGAGCCAGGGGCCGTGCGACGTCGTAGAGCTGTGCGACGGCCAGAGCGGCGTCTGCCCCGATGACGCCTTCGCCGCCGCGGGCGCCGAGTGCCGCGGCGGAAACGGCACCTGCAACCCGGCGGAGACGTGTGACGGACAGTCGGCGGACTGCCCCGCGGACGCGGTCGCTGACGACGACACCAGCTGCGTGGTCGGCGAGGGCAACTGCACCTTCGAGCCGTGCTGGTGCCAGTCTGGCAGCTGCACCCAGCTCTGCGGCGACGGCGTCGTCCAGGGCATCCCCGACGACAACTCCTCGCAGCCGCAGCGGCTCGCCGTGCTCCCCTTCGGCGACGAGCGGTGCGACGACGGCGACATGAACGGCGCTCGCGACGGCTGCAGCCAGATGTGCGACGGCCTGTGTGACGCCGACTTCGGGTGGGTCATCCCGGCCGGTGGCACCGATCGCGATGGTGGCAACGGGGTCGCCGTCGACGAGGGCGGCGTGAACGTCGCCGTCGGCGAGTTCACGGCCTACCCGAACAACTACGCGCCCGCGTTGCCGAGCGCGCCGCTGAACGTGCCCTACGGCGCGGCGGTCTTCGGTGACGAGTGGTTCTACAGCGACTACAGCGCCGACTTCTGGGTGATGGCCCAGGACACCGACGGCGGCCCGCGCTGGGCCGCGTGCGGCGGCGGCGGCTACGACGACGTCGCCAACGGCGTCGACAACGACGACGCCGGCGACGTCTACGTGACCGGTCGCTTCGGCGCCTTCGCCACGGTCGACTGCTGCGAGAACAACGGCGGCTTCGGCGAGGTCATCCCGCAGGTCGCGGTGATCCCCGGCGGGGGTGACTGCGAGCACACCCTCGAGGCGACCGGCAGCTACTCGGACTCCGAGGAGGTCTTCCTCGCCAAGTGGAGTAAGGACGGCGTCGTTCAGTGGGCGGTCAGCGGCGGCTCGTCGGGCGAGGACGCGGGCGAGGACATCGCCACGGACTCGGTCGGGCGCAGCGTGGTCGTGGGCTACCACAGCGGCGATACGTACAGCGGCGCGTGGTTCGGCGACAAGGTGGTCTACGGCACCGGCTACCGCGACGTCTTCGTCACCAAGTACGACAAGAACGGCAACGCGACGTGGGCCCACGGCGGGGGTTCGAACTACGAGGACGCCGCCCAGGGCGTCGCCCTCGACGGCGCGGGCAACGTCTACGTCACGGGCTACTTCGGCGCGGACTTCCTCTGGGACGACAACCAGACCTTGTTCGAGGCGGGCCCCGTCGAGGGCAACACGCTGTTCGTCCTCGGCCTCGACGCCAACGGCGACAACCCCTGGGTCCTGACGGCCTACACCTCCAACGGCTACGGTGACGTCGAGGGCAACGACGTGGCGGTCGACGGCGCTGGAAACGTCTACGTGACCGGCTACTTCGAGGGCGGCGGGGCGTACTTCGGCGACATCGAGGTGACGACCGCCGGCAACGGCGCCGACCTGTTCGTGGCCAAGATCTCGGGCGGCGCCTGGGAGTGGGTCGCGGTCGCCTCGGACGAGGACATGGGCTACGGGTACGACCCGTCCGAGGTCGGCTTCGGGGTCGCGGTCGACCGCTCCGGCAAGGTCTACGTGACCGGCGAGTTCAACGACCACATCCAGTTCGGCGCGATCGGCCTCGACAGCGGCTGCGGGTCCAACTGTTGGCCGGCGGCCCCGGGGCTGCCGTCGCAGGCGGCCTACTTCTACGGCGGTGACGGCTTCGTGGCGAAGCTGAGCGCCAACGGCGAGTGGCTGTGGGCCAAGCAGATGGGTGGTTATGGCGTCGGGCCGACGAGCTCCCGCGACGTCGGCGTCGACCCCAAGGGCAACATCTACACGACCGGCGGCTACAGCGGCACGGCGTACTTCGACGACATCGCGGTCGACTCGCTCGGCGACGACGTCATCCCGACGGCCCCCGGCTTCAGCTACAACCAGGACGCCTTCGTGGCCAAGATGGTGCCCGACGGCGGCCCGCGCTGCTTCGACTGTGGTGACGGCGTGGTCGACCCCGGCGAGGGCTGCGACGACGCGGACGGCCTCGACCACTGCGCCGGCACCTGCGACGGCATCTGCTTCGGGCCGGCCAACGCCTGCGGCGACGGCTGGGACGAGTGCGAGGAGCAGTACGACGTCGGCGGCGGCGCCGCTGACCTCGGCATGTGCCTGCTGCCGGCCGGCAACCTCTGGTGCTTCCAGACGAGCGCCAACACCTTCACCTACGACCCGGTCGAGCCGGGCGTGCCGGCCGCGATCGGCCCCGGCGTCAAGGCGGAGGTCCCGCTCACCGGGCTCGGCGGCAACCCGACGCAGCACCCCGACTGCCCGCTGTGCAACCCCCTCGACAGCAACGTCGACTGCCGCTCGGGCAGCGCGCGCCAGTGGGGCGGCGACGGGCCGCCGCTCGACGACAACACCACCGCTCGGACCGTCTGCGACGGCAACCTCGACACGCCGCCGTGCGGCACCAACGTGAGCGGCTGCTCGGCGACGGCGACCAACGACGAGGCGGCGGCGATCGAGTGCGGCGACTTCTACGAGTTCGTCGCCAACACCGGTGACGAGGTCGCCTTCGAGTTCGACGAGCTGACCCGCACCCAGGGCCCGACCGCGTGGTCGCTGTGGGTGTCGCTCTCGGGCGCCGACGGCAGCTGGACCCAGATGGCGAGCGGCCCGACCACCCAGGCGGCGACCTCGGACTTCGGCGCCGGCCGGCCGACGCCGATGCACGTCGTCGTGCTGACCGACGCGATGACCGTCCAGGGCGCGGTCAAAGACCAGCTCGGCGTCCACTTCCGCCTGTACGCCTGGGGCGCGACGTCGATCGACGCGCCGTGGACCGTCGACAACGTCCGGGTCGGCGAGCCGACCTACGGCGTCGATCTCAGCGGGGTGATCGCGCAGTGGAGCGGGGACTACACGGCCGCGGACGCGGTAAGCGGCTTCGACGGGGCGTGGACCGGCAGCGAGGGCTACTCGGGCAGCGTGCGCTGCGGCGCGTTCTGGTTCGACGACAACGCCTCCAACTACGTGGCCGTCGGGGCGGTCGCGGCCCTCGAGCCCGCGAACGTCTCACTGAGCGCCTGGTTCAGCCGCGACGACAACACCACGACCACCGGCGACCGCGAGGTCATCGCGGCGCAGTGGGCGGGGGGCGACAAGGCCAGCTACGGTCTGAGCGTCGTCGCCGGCCGGCTCACCCTCGAGGTCTGGCCGACCGCGGACGTCGCCAGCTACCGCGCGCTGACCGGCCCGGCGGTCGCCGACCGCGGGTGGCACCACGCCGTCGGCACCTACGATGGTGCGCGGCTGGTGCTCTACCTCGACGGCGTGAAGGTCGCGACGATGGACTACGCAGGCGGCGCCATCGCGTCCCAGGGCGGGAGCTTCGGGATCGGCGGCTCGACGCAGGACCACGGGTTCCGCGGCAGCGTCGACGAGGTGATGGTCTTCGGCCGGGCCCTCGACGCGACCAGCGTGTCCGCTCTCTACTTCTCCCAGAGCTCGTCGGGCTCCGGCTGCCCGGAGCCGGTGCCGCCCGGCGAGGTGATCATCGACACGACCCCCTCCTGGGACGGCACGGCGACCGTCGGCAATCTCTGCAGCTCGGGCGCGTACGGTGAGACGTTCACGCTCTACGCCGCCACCCGAGTCGACGGCCTCTCGTTCTGGGTCTCCGGGAGCTCGCCCAGCATTCGCGTGCGCGCTCAGATCAGCGCCTGGGACGAGTCGACCCACAGCGCCATCGGGGCGAGCCTCTATACGTCGCCCGAACGCACGATCGTCGGGCCGTTGCGCCAGTACCTGTTCGAGACCGGTGGTGTCGTGCTGCCGGCCGGCAAGTACGTCGCGGCGCTCAACTCCGGCGCCATCGGGAACGGGCAGTCGAGCTACGCGGAGCTTGGGCACACGGGCGACAGCGGATCCAACCCTGGCGGTGTCTGGGTCGATTCGCAGTGCACCGACGCCAGCGACCTCGCCGGCTACCCGTGGTACGTCGACTTTGGTGACCTGGCGTTCAGGCTGTACGGCTCCGAGGTGCCGGCCCCGACGACGGTGTGGATCAACGAGCTCCACTACGACAACGATGGCGGAGACCTCAATGAGTCGGTGGAGATCGCCGGGCCGGCGGGGATGGACGTGACCGGCTACCAGATCGTGCTCTACAACGGGAGCAACGGGACCAGCTACGACACCAAGACCTTATCGGGGGTCCTCGTCGAGGCCCCGGCGGGCGCGGGCGCGGGCTTCATGGTGCAGAGCTACCCGGTCAACGGCATCCAGAACGGGGCACCCGACGGCGTCGCGCTGGTGAGCCCGACCGGCGCCGTCATCCAGTACTTGAGCTACGAGGGTGCCTTCGCCGCGACGAATGGCCCGGCGAACGGCATGATGTCGATCGACATCGGCGTATCCGAGGCGAGCACGGCGCCGGTCGGCACGTCGCTCCAGCTCACCGGCCCGGGCTGCGGGTACAGCGCCTTCACGTGGGCTCCGAGCGCGACGGGCACCTTCGGTTCGCTCAACGCCGGGCAGAGCATCGTCTGCACCCCGTAGCGGCCGCCGCCATGTGCGGTGCGGCATGAAATGAAAGAGCCCGGCGAGTTCCGCCGGGCTCTTTCGTTTTGCACCGCGCATCAGGCGCCCCTCGGTGCGCCGACGGCGATGGCGTGATCGCTGGCTCCGCGGCGGGCTCTGGGTGAAAGCTCGCGGCGACGACGTTGCCTTCGCGCACCGTGATGGGTTCGGCGTGCCGACCAGAGCGTGGTCGCCGTCGAGCTCCTCGTCGCGACACGAGGTCGCGGCCGACCGCGCGCTGTGCGACAACGATGACACGCCCACCGTTGGGGGTGAGGTCGAAACGACATGATCAACCTGCCTGTGGATCCGACGCCCCCTGCGCACCCTCGAGCAGCTCGGACGGCGCCCGGCCTGCCTTCGTTCTCGAGAGAACGCGGGCGCCGCCGCCGCATGTGGCATCTTGACCACGTGGTCTCGACCTCACCCCTTGGCGCGGTCTTCGCCATCGCGCTGCTGATTGCTCCGAGCGTCGGCGCGCAGGCACTACCGGAGGGCGAGGCGACGTGGACGCGTCCGCCCGCGGCCGAGCAGAGCGCGGCGCGCCCGGCGCTCGGCGAGGGGCAGGCGGCCCTGTTCGTACCCGCCATGACCGATCCGAGCAGCGAGCCCGCCTTGCTGCTGCGGCGTACCGGCGAGACGCGCGAGGCGCGGTCCGGGGCCTGGGTCGTCGTCGCTCCGGGGGCCTGGGAGCTGCTGGTGGGCACGGGCGCCCCCGCGACGCGGACACGAGTCACGGTGGAGCTGGCCGAGCGGGAGTACCGAGTGATCGAGCCCACTTGGGCCGGCCTTCGCGTCGAAGTGCTCAACGAGCGGAGCACCGCGTTTCGCGGCGCGTACGAGGTCCTGCGCCTTCCGGAGAGGATCTACGTGGGCCGGGGGCTGGGGGCCAAGGTGTCCGACGGCGAGACCGTCGACACCTGGCTTGTCCCCCCAGGGCTGTACCTCGTCTTGTCGGCGGGGGAGAGCTACCAGGCGCGGCGCAACTTCGCCACGGTGCTGCTCCGCAAGGGGGAGCTGGTGCGCTGGACCCTGGTGCTGGACGAAGACAGCGGCGACGTGCTCGGCGCCGGCCAGCTCGAGGTAGAGGCGCAGGCCACGACCGCGGACGACCCCTGGTCGTTCGACCTCGTGTTTGGCGGCAGCGTGGGATTCGCGCGCACGGACGCGGTGCTGGGCAAGTCCGACGGCATGTCTCTCGACCTCGCGGGCTTCATCGAGAGCGTCAATCGATACCAGGCGGACAACCACCTGGTGTACTTGCGCCTGTACCTGGAGGAGGAGGGCAGCGTCGACCTGCCCGACGATCCGTACCTGCGGGCGACCGACGAGCTGCGCCTGGAGTCGCTTTACATGTATCGCGTCGTGGGGTGGTTCGGCCCCTACGTCCGGTTCGCCGCCGCCGCGAGCCTGGTCCCGGGCGTCGAGGAGCTCGACGAGGAGCGGGAGGTGGTGCGGCTGGACGAGGCCGGCGACGAGCGCGCGCGAGAACCCCCGACCAAGTTCGCGGAGGTATCCCCTGCGTTTGCGCCGATAGAGCTGCGGTTCGGTACGGGGGGCCGCTTCGACGTCGCCCCGGTGCACTGGTTCGAGCTGAACTCGCGGGTCGGGATCGGCGGGCGCCAGCTCTTCGCGTTGGGCCTGCATCGGCCGGCGGACCGGCCGGATACCCCGGCGTTCGAGCTGCAGCGCGTCGCCGACGTGACCCAGGTGGGCGTCGAGCTGTCTCTCGTGGCGCGGCTGAACGTCACCCGCTACGCGCAGCTGGACCTCGAGGTGGACCTTCTGGAGCCCTTCGATGATCCGACGCACCCGGTCATCGATCTGCGGGCGGGCCTGGCCATCCGACTCGCCTCGTTCGCGTCGCTGTCGTACACGCTGCGCGTGATCGATGACGTGACGATCAGCGAGGTCACGCAGCTCGACCAGAGCGTCCTGCTTCGGTTCTCCTGGAAGGTCCTCTGAGCTGATCGGGTGCGCAGGCGCCCCATCTCTTGCTGTCGACCTCGGTGGTGGTCAGGACCGATCGATCGCCCCGCCTATCGGGCGCCGCTCAGCCCCCGAAGGCGATGGCGTGGAGCGCCGGCTCGTCGGCGAGCTCGGGGTGAAAGCTCGCGGCGACGACGTTGCCCTGGCGCACCGTGATGGGCTCGCCCTCGAAGCGGTGCAGGACGGTGACGCCGGCGCCGATGCGGGTCAGCCGCGGGGCGCGGATGAAGACCAGGCGCACCGCGCCGTCGTCGCTGACCGCCTCGAAGCTGTGGACCTGCCGGCCCCAGCCGTTGCGGGTGACGTCGACGTCGAGCCAGCCGAAGCTCGCCTGCTCGGGGCCGCTCACCCCGGTCGCCGCGAGGATCATCCCGGCGCAGGTCGCGAGCACCGGGTGGCCGCCGCGCACGAAGGCGTCGAGCGGCTCCCAGAGCCCCGAGAAGCCGATGAGCTTGAGCATCGTGCTGCTCTCGCCCCCGGGGAACACGAGGCCGTCGAGCCCCCCACCGTCGGTCAGGTCGGCCGCCGCGCGCACCTCGCGCACGGCGTGGCCGAGCCCCCGCAGGATCTTCGCGTGCGCCTCGAAGCCCCCCTGGAGCGCGAGGACGCCAATCGTCTTGCCCATTCTTCGTTCGCCTGGTGGATGCAGGGGTCAGGCACCCTCACTTTTCACTTTTGCGGCCGGCGCCTCGGGTGCCCGGCAGACGCTGGTGCAAAAGTGAAAAGTAAAGGTGCCTGACCCCGCGCTGTTCTGCGTTCGGGGCTTGGACGCAGGCGCTGCTCTTCGTTACCAGCCGCGCTTGGCGAGGCGGTCGGACTCGTTCAGGGTCCCCATCTCGATGCCGGCCATGGCGGCGCCGAGGCCCTTGGACACCTCGGCGAGGCGCTTGGGGTCCTCCCAGTAGGTCGCCGCCTCGACGATGGCGCGGGCGCGCCGCGCCGGGTCGTCGGACAGGAAGATGCCGCTGCCGACGAAGACCGCCTCGGCGCCGAGCGCCATGCACAGCGCGGCGTCGGCCGGGGTGGCGATGCCGCCGGCGGCGAAGTTCGGCACCGGGAGCTTGCCGGCCTTGGCGACCTCCTCGACCAGCGCGTAGGGCGCGCCGAGCTTCTTGGCCTCGGTCATCAGCTCCTCGTGGCCCAGCACCGACAGGCGGCGGATCTGCGTCCGCAGCGTCCGCAGGTGGCGCACCCCCTCGACGATGTTGCCGGTCCCGGCCTCGCCCTTGGTGCGCAGCATCGCCGCCCCCTCGCCGATGCGCCGCAGCGCCTCGCCGAGGTCCGTGCAGCCGCACACGAACGGCGTCTTGAACCCGTGCTTGTCGATGTGGAACTCCTCGTCGGCCGGGGTCAGGACCTCGCTCTCGTCGATGAAGTCGACCTCGAGGGCCTCGAGGATGCGCGCCTCCATGAAGTGGCCGATGCGGCACTTCGCCATCACCGGGATGTTCACGGTCTTCTGGATCGCCTGGATCATCTCCGGGTCGCTCGCCCGGGCGACGCCGCCGTCTTTCCGGATCTGCGCCGGCACGCGCTCGAGCGCCATCACCGCGGTCGCGCCCGCGTCCTCGGCGATGCGCGCCTGCTCGGCGTTGACGACGTCCATGATCACGCCGCCCTTGAGCATCTCGGCGAGACCGACCTTCACGCGGAACGTGGACTTCTCCATCACGACAACTCCTGCTTCGCCGTCACACCAGGTCGACGGTCATGGGGCTCTCATCGGCGTCGGCGGCCGCACGCCGCCGACGCATCACCTGCTCGAGCGCGCGCCCGAGCCGGCGCGCGCCCTCCTCGAGGCGCTCCGGGGGCTCGGCGCAGTAGACGAGGCGTATCCCCGCCTGCGCCGGCGCGCTCGTCGAGTAGAGGGTCGAGGGGGACACGAGGACCCCCTCGCGCTTGGCCTCCTCGAAGACCTCCTCGGGGTCGAGGCCGCCCGGCAGCGGCAGCCACAGCACCATCCCCCGGGTCGGCTGGCGCCAGCGGAACCCCGCCGGGAGCCAGCGCCGCAGCGCGGCCTCGAGGGCGTCACGGCGGGCGCGGTAGACCGGCAGCGTGCTGCGCAGATGCCCCCGCAGATACCCGCGCTCGAGGAACTCCGCCAGCGCCAGCTGCAACAGCGCCGACGTCCCGAGGTCCATCGCGTGCTTGAGGCTCACCAGCGTCGTCGTGAGCGCCGACGGGCACACGACGAAGCCGACCCGGAGCGCCGGGATGAGCTTCTTCGAGAAGGTCCCGACGTGAAAGACGTTCTTGTCCAGGGCCCGGAGCGCGGTCGGCGGCGGGGCGTCGTCCAACGCCAGGTCGGCCCCGTAGTCGTCCTCGACCAGGGGCACGCCGTTTCTCTGGGACCAGGCCACGAGCCCCTCGCGCCGCGCCAGGGTCATCGTGGTGCCGGTGGGGTTGCGGCTGTTGGGCATCGCGTAGAAGCCCTTGGCGCGGGGGCGGTCGAGGCTGTCGAGGGCGGCGAGGTCCGGGCCGTCGTCGTCGCCGGGGACACCGACGACCCGCGCGCCAGAGGCGGCGAGCACGTTGAGCGCGCCCGAGTAGGTCCGGGCCTCGGTCAGGAAGGTGTCGCCGGGGTTGACCAGCGCCCGGGCGATGAGGTCGATGCCCTGCTGGCTGCCGGTCGTGACGAGGATGTCGTCGGGGTCGGCCGGGACCCCGTTGCGCTCCAGATCCTCGGCGATGAGCGCCCGCAGCCGCGGCAGGCCCTGGCGCGGGCCGTAGCCCAGGGCGTCGGCGCCGTAGGTCCTGAAGACGTGGTCGAGGCAGCGCTTCAGCTCGACGTGGGGCAGCAGATCCGGGCTCGGCTGCATCCGGGTGAGGTTGACGACGTCGCCGTGGGCCGGGCTCCGCGACAGGCGCTCGAGCCGCGCGAGGGGCTCGGACTCCGCGGCCCGCGACAGCAGCATCGCCCACGGGAGCTCCGCGCGCGGGGCGTCCGCCGCGAGGCCGTCGACCAGGGGGGCCACGGTCGGCGCGTCCGACACGAAGGTGCCGCGGCCCACGACCGAGGTGACCCAGCCGCCCGCGGTCAGCTCCTCGAAGGCGCGCACCACGGTGTTGCGGTTGGTCGCGAGGGTGTCGGCCAGGCGCCGCGTCGGGGGCAGCCGCAGCCCCGGGGCCAGCGCTCCGCGACGGATCCCGGCGATGATCTGCTCGGCGATCTGCCGGTAGAGCGGGGTCTCGTCGCCCGGACTCAGCGCGATGTCGAGCAGGTGAACCAATCGCCGCCTCCGCCCGGATTGTTACGAGTCCAATGTGGCCTTTGCAAGGCAAAATCAGGCGATGGGGCCGCTGTTCGCCCAATCCTGAGTGGGCCAATTTGGTGTGACAGGCATGGTCCAATCGCTGAAGGGCGGCCGTTGCAGCGCTTGGGCGGGTGGGATACGTTCTTTGGTCCGACCCGCCGGAAGGAACAGGCGACGCCGTCGTGTTGAGGCGGGGCATCAGGACCGGAGATCCATCATGCGCCGTACCATCCTCGTGTTGTTGTTGTCCGCGGGCCTCGTGGCCGCCTGTGGCAAGAAGGAGCCGGCGCCGCCGGCAACCACCACCGCGCCGGCTGACCCGACGGCCGCCGATCCGGCCAAGGACCCGGCCGCGGCCGCCACGCCGGACAAGGGCGAGGAGGCCAACCAGCCACGGCGCGCCATCGAGGTCGTGCCCACGCCGGGCGCCGACGAGGCGTCCGCTGGCGCCGCCGGGGACACCGTCGCCAAGGCGGACGGGATCCCCGAGCCGACGCCCGCGGGCGGCGGCGACGAGGCGAGCCAGCTCGAGGCGATGGCGCGCCTGACCCCCGGGCCCCAGGTCGACCTCGGCGCCGGGGCGGCGACGGCGGAGGCGCTGTCGTACCTGCCCGCCAACACCGCGGTGGTGTTCGTCGTCGGCTCGCCGATGAAGCTCCTCGACGTCTTCGGCTACGCGCAGCTGCGCGCCACCGGCGGTGAGCGCATGGCGGAGGCGGCGCGTGAGCTGACCGAGGCCACCGGCCACGATCTGCTCGATCCGACGGTCTGGACCGAGCTGGGCATCGATCTGAACGGGCCGATGGGCGGCGCGGGCGTCGCGTCGGAGAAGGAGCCCTACATCATCTTCCTGACCATCGGCGACCGCGCGAAGCTCGACGCCGCGATCACGGCCGCCTTCGCCAAGGGGGAGCGCGAGATCACCCGCGAGCAGGTGGGCGACGCGGAGCTCATCATGACCCAGGGCTATGACCGCAACGTCATCCTGGTGCGCGGCAAGACCGTCATGGTCGTCGGCGTCGACCGCCACGACGGCGCCCGGGAGCTCGCCCGCAAGGTCGCGACCCAGGACGCCGCGACGTCCCTCGCGCGCGCCGTGGAGTTCACCGCCGCGGTCAAGCCCCTCGAGGGCAGCCAGGACGCGCTGGTGTGGGGCAACCTCGGGCTCGGCGTGCGCATGATGATGCGGACGGAGGCCGGCGGTGGTCGCCGCGCCGCCGCCCAGAAGGCGATGTTCGACAAGGTCCTCAAGGGCGTCAGCGGCGTCGCGATGGGCGGGACGGTCAAGGACCGCGCCCTCGAGGTGTCGGCCTTCATGCCGCTCGCGGGGGACGCGCTGTTGCGGCGCCTGATCAAGAACTTCGACGGGCTGCCGGTCGCGTTCACCGCGTCGAGCCAGACCCCGCTCTTCGGGATGGCGCTGCGCCTCGACCCGGCTGTCGTCGTCGAGTTCATGGAGGCCTCGATGGCCGCCGAGGGCGAGAGCCTCGACGAGGTGCGAGCGGCCGCCAAGGAGATGGCCGGCGTCGACCTCGACAAGGACGTGTTCGGCGTCTTCGACGGCCGGGCGAGCGTCGTGGTGACCGGGGACCTGAGCGGGCTCGCGCAGGGCAAGCGCTTCGATCCGAAGGCGCTCGGTGGCGCGCTGGTCATTGGGCTCGCGAACGCCGACGGGCTCAAGAGCCTGCTCGGGATGGCGAGCAAGATGGAGCTGCCGAAGGGCATCAAGATCGATCCCAGCGGGACGATGGACCTGCCGCTGCCGACCGGGCACACGCTGTACGTCCGGATCGCGGGCAACAACCTCCTCGCGACCACCGACAAGGCGCTCGCCAAGCGCGTCGTCGCCGGGGACGCCTCGGCGAGCTTCCTCACGGGCCTGTCGCACCCCGACCTGAAGGCGCTGATGTCGCGCCCGAACCAGGCGGGCTGGTTCATGATGCCGCAGCAGATCGCCGGCCTGTGGCTGATGGTGGGGAAGTCGGACGCTTCGATGGCGATGCGCGCGGCGGACGCCGACGACGGGGCGACCAAGAAGTCGCCGGAGCGGATCGCCAAGGAGAAGGAGCTCGCCGCGCTGCGCGCGTCCCTCGAGGAGACGTCCAAGGCGCGCGACGCGGCACAGATGGCGGCCGCCACGAAGCTGTTCGACAAGCTCGGGACCTTCGCCGAGACGGTCGAGGTCACCGAGGGTGGCCTGCGGGTGCGCGCCGGCGAGTACCTCGGCGGTACGCCGGCGGAGCTCGTCTCCGCGATCGTCGGGGCGATGCGGCAGAAGGACGACTCCCGCGCGCAGGAGGACGGCCTCTACAAGAAGCTCTTCGAGCTCGAGAACGAGGTCCGCATGCTCGAGCTGAAGGACGACATGGAGGCCGAGGAGAAGTGAAGGCCAGGTCTCGCCAACGGCAGGGCGGGCCCCGGAGGTCGTAGCTGGCGCTGAGAGGGACACACCGTGGCCCTCTGGCGGCCGCGGAGACCGCAGGGGGCCGACCGATACGACGCCGGCCGCGCGTCGGCCCCCCCCGATACGGCAGGGAATCCGCCGCCTCGTGCGGCGGTTTTCATTTGATCGTTGCCCGTCCGCCCGAGCCCCCGGAGGCGCCATGAAGCCGCTCAGCCTCGCTCTTGTTGCGCTGCAACTTACGTGGCTTGCAAGCTGCGGAAAGGATGCTCAGCCTCAGCATGCTGCAGATGCGAGGACGGCGGCCAGCGTCGGGACGCCGGTCACTGGGGCCACGGGGGGCGCCGCCGCGGCCGAGGCCCCCGCGGTCTCGGCGGTGGTCGCGTCCCACGAACGGCGGGTGCGCGAGGCGCTCGCGCTGAGCCCGGTGCTCGCGGGCGAGCGCACGCTCCACGCGCCGATCGGGGGGCTGAAGCTGACCCTGGACGCGACGGGGACCGAGTTCACCGGCGACCTCGCGCTGAGCGTGTTGAACGACCGCGAGCGCGGGATCGGCGAGCTCGTGTTCGCGATCCCGGCCAACCTCGGGGCCGACCCGGGGGCCGGGCGGCCGCTGCGGATCGAGCGGGTGGCGGTCGCCGGGCAGCCGGTCGAGCCGACCGGAGGCGCCTCGCTGCTCCGGGTGCCGGTGAGCCTCGCCGCCGGGAGCGAGGTCACGGTCGAGATCCGGTTCGCCGGCACGGTGCCGGAGCTGCCGGCGCGGAGGTGGGGGCTCGGGGCCGAGGACCTCGAGGCGGCCGCGGGGCTCGCCGCGGTGGACCCGCCCGGGGCGAGCGCGATGGGCCGGCGGGACGGGCTGACGCTGCTCGCGCGGGCCTACCCGATGCTGACCCCGCCGGGGCTCGCGTGGGCGCGCGAGGCGACGGCCGCGGACGTCGGGGCGTTCGCGCTG
>PHBI01000262.1 GCA_002841945.1 Deltaproteobacteria bacterium HGW-Deltaproteobacteria-14 | reverse complement strand
ATCGGCGGCGGCGACAGCGCGGCCGAGGAGGCCCTCTTTCTCACCCGTTTCGCCAGCAAGGTCTATCTCGTCCACCGCCGCGACGAACTTCGCGCCTCCAAGATCATGGCCGACCGCGCCACCTCGCACGAAAAGATCGAGTTGGTGTGGAACTCCGTGCCCGTCGAGGTGCAGGGCGTCGCCGCCGGCGCCGTCAGCGGCCTGAAGGTCAAAAACGTCCAGTCGGGCGAGGAACGCGTGCTGCCGGTCAAGGGCATCTTCGTCGCGATCGGCCACGTGCCCAACACCGGACCGTTCGCCCCGCCGCTCGAGGTGGCGCCGGCCGCGCTCCACGGCGCGATTGGCCGGCTGCCCGGCGGGGTCTGGGGGGTGCGCTGGCGGCGCGACGCGGTCGTCTCCGCCCTGTGGATCAGCGAGGCGCGCTGGCGCGGCGACACGGCGGCCAAGACGGCGGCGTTCGAGGCGGCCTTCCCCGCGCAGCCCCGGTTCGCGGAGGTCCGCGCGCTGGCCGCCGCCCACGGCCTGGTGGCCTACCCGGACGCGGTCGAGCTCGGCGTGGCGGGCGCCGTCGACCTGACCGTCGGCTTCGTCGGGGGCGACCGCCGACCGGGCTGACCCCCGCGGGTGGGCGCGGCGCGCGGCGCGCGGCGCCCGTTGCGCTTGGGTCGCGGCGCAACCGTGCTATACTCCTCGGCGACGCTTCGCTTCCAGCAGCACGGAGCCCGCCCCGCCGCATGTCGCTCGCCCCCCCTGAGCAGGAGATCGCCGTCGCCCGTGCGCCCGAGCGTGAGCCGGCGCCTCCCATGGGTTCGGCCAGGCCGATCTACTGCCTCGTCTTCGTGACCCGGCGCTGCAACCTCGACTGCGGCTACTGCCACATGGTGCACAGCGGCCGCCCCGACCCCGAGCGGGCGATGATCCAGAAGGGGGTCGATCTCTTCATGCGCTCGGCCGGCGACATCTGCTTTCACCTCTTCGGGGGCGAGCCGCTGCTGCGCTTCGACCTCGTGAAGTGGATGATCGACTACGTCGCCGAGACCTATCCCGACCGGCGGGTCCAGTACCTCATCACGACCAACGGCCTCCTGCTCAAGCCGCACATCGTGGACTGGCTGGTCGCGCGCGAGGTCGAGATCATGCTCAGCCTCGACGGGACCTACGACTCGCAGGGCAGCTGGCGCGTCTCCGTCGGCGGCGACAACGAGCGCGCCTACCAGGTCACCTGCGACCACATCGCGGCGCTGACCGCCCGCGGCGTGCCGCACTTCCTCAACATGTGCGTCAGCCCCGACAACGCCGATCGCATGGTCGACAACGTGCGCCACGTGCGCGGCCTCGGGATCAAGCGGGTGCAGCTCGCCTACGAGCTCGGCGCGCTGTGGGACGCCCCGGCGCGCGCCGCGTATCTGGCCGGCCTGCGCGCCGTGATCGAGGAGCTCCACGTCGACGGCGAGTTCGAGATCCTCAACGCCCCCGACGCCGAGCCGGTCCTCGGCAACATGACCTTCGCCCTCGACACCAACGGTGACCTCTACCGCGGCTGCGCCATCGTGCTCGAGGAGCACATGCCGACGTTCAACGCGTCGACCTTCTGCGGCCACCTCGACGACATCGACTCGGTGCAGCCCTACATCCGCTCGCGCTTCGCGCAGGTGACGGGCTTCCTCAGGTACACCCGCCAGGATCCGCACGACTGGCCGATCTTGCGCTCGAACTACCACATCGGCTACCAGGTCAAGAAGCTCCTCAACGAGATGGGGCACCGCGCCTGGGGAGAGCCGCGAGAGCGTGGACCGGAGGCCGTGACCGGCGACCAGCGCCGCGCCGATGGGTCGGGCGCGGCCGAGCTCAGGGGCTCCGGCGGCCGCGGAGGGCGCCGGGCCACGACGACATGACGCGGCCTTCCCGCCCGCGCGGCGCGCCCGCCGGACGAGACGAAGGCCAGGGAGAACCCGCACCTTGAAGACGCTGCTCTTGTTCGCGCCGACGCCGAACCCGGCGCCGTCGTACTTCGGCCCGTCCTACGGCGTCGCCCTGCTCGGCGCCATCCTCAAGCGTGCGGGGCAAGAGGTCGTGGCGCGGGACTACGACCGCTCGAGCATCGCCGCCATGGAGGAGGACCTCCCGAAGGTCATCGCCGAGCACCAGCCGGACCTCATCGGCATCAGCTGCCTGAGCGTCAACCGCGGCAGCTCCATCGCCGCCGCGCGGCGCATCAAGGCGGTCGCCCCGAACACCCCCATCATCGTGGGCGGCCCGTTCCCGTCGCTGTACCCCGAGGTGATGTTCCGCCGCGCCCCCGTCGACATGGTGTGCATCGGCGACGGCGACGAGACCCTCCTCGAGGTGACCCTCGCGATCGCGAACGGCGGCGACCTCAAGGACGTCGCCGGCCTCATGATCCGAGAGGGTGACGGCTCGCTGCATCGCACCGCACAGCGCCCGCGCTTCACCGACATGGACAGCCTGCCGTACCCGGACATGACGCTGTTCGACGTGTCGGGGCTGCTCGCGAGCCACGTCCTGCCCGAGGTGCGCGACGGCATGGCGCGGCTGAAGGTGGGCGCGCGTGAGCCCATCGTCACCGACGCGATGTTGATGGTGATGACCTCGCGCGGCTGCGCCTGGAGCTGCTCCTTCTGCCCGCTGTCGAAGTGGGAGGGCAAGACCCTCTTTCACTCGCCGGGGTACGTCGTCGACATGATCGAGAGCTACCTGCGGGACTTCGGCCACCGGACCTTCGTGTTCGGCGACAACACGCTGTCGTACCCGAAGAAGCGCATCATCGCGCTGTGCGACGCCATCATCGAGCGCGGGCTCGACATCGAGTGGATCTGCATGACCCGCGCGGACATGATCGACGAGACGGTCCTCGCGAAGATGGCGGCCGCGGGGTGCAAGGAGATCTCGTATGGCATCGAGAGCCTCGACGCCTCGGTGCAGAAGGCGATGGGCAAGAAGCTGTCGGTCCACCGGGCGCCGCCGGCGTTCGCGCTGACCCACGCGGCCGGGATCTCGAGCTGCATGATGATGATGGTCGGCAACGAGGGCGAGACCCGCGAGACGATGCGGACCACCGTGGGCGTGGCGCGCGACGTGCAGCCGGACCGGGTGCTCATCTGGACGACGAAGGTCTACCCGGGCACCCGGCTGTGGGATCACGCCGTGGAGCAGGGGGTCATCCCGCCGGGCTACCTCGACGACGACGACTCCCAGGCCCTCGACTACACCGGCGAGAACGACGCCGCGGAGCTGCGCCGCCTCGAGCGGATGCTCCAGCCCCGGACGACCTACGTCCCGATGCCCGATCCCGCGGCCGACGGCGGGCGCGAGGCCCTCGAGGAGGGCGTCTTGATGGGGATCTGGCGCGGCGGCGCGGTGGTGCTCGGCGGCGCCCACGACCCGCTCGAGCGCGAGGATCTGCCGGAGTTCATCGCCTGGTCCCGCGCGCACGGGCTGCGCGCGCTGTGGCTCCACACCGACGCCC
Organism: Deltaproteobacteria bacterium HGW-Deltaproteobacteria-14; assembly: GCA_002841945.1. Lineage (GTDB taxonomy): Bacteria > Myxococcota_A > UBA9042 > PHBI01 > PHBI01 > PHBI01. Next base: position 1,567 of record PHBI01000262.1, on the reverse strand, counting down.
AGCAGATGGCGCAGAAGCTGATGCGCTGGCGCGTGCAGGAGGTGGCCGACCTCGTGCTGGCCGGGCTGATCGTGCCGTTGTTCGCCCCGAGCGAGCGCGAGCACGACCGCCGGGTGGGGGTCAGCGGCGCGCTCCGCGGGACGCGCAAGGGGATCCTGGCCTGGACCCGCAACAACAAGTCGCCGGTGCGCGCCTGGTGCTACCTCGACCGAGACAACGTCGGCCTCGCCGCCGCCTGGGTCGAGTGGCTGCACGGGCACGGGGTGCGCGAGGTGAGCTTCATCTTCGGCGCCGATCCCGCGGGGTGGCACGCCGTCCCGGCGGCCGAGCTGCCGAGCGTGCGCGAGGCGGGGGCGGCGGTGCTGCAGGCGTGGCGGGCGGCGAGCGCGCTCGACATCGCGGTGGACGCCGTCGGGCTGCCCGAGTGCGTGCTGACCCGGGGCGAGGAGTCGCTCGAGGTCCACGAGCTCGGCCGCCCCTTCGACGAGCTGGTGAGCCCGGGCGGCACCCCCGAGGGGCGCTCGGCGGCCCGGCGCGCGGACAAGACGCTGCCGCCCGCGTGCGCGGGCTGCAGGGTGGCGGCGGGCTGCGAGGGGGTCTGGACCGACTACCTGGCGCTCCGCGGCGACCACGAGCTGGTGCCGATCCCGACCGAGCCCCGGCGCGACGCCGATCCCGCCTGGCAGATCGGCACCCTCGCCCGCTGATCGCCGCGCCCCCCTGCGGCGCCCGCTCTTGCCTTTGGGGGGCGCCACCGGGATCTGGGTCTTCGGCTCCATCGCGGAGCGACCGGGTTGGAGTCCGCCCCACCCGGACAGCGATCTCGACTTGGCCGCGGCGGGACTCTCCGGCGCCGGGCTGCGCGACGCGGAGCGCCGCATCCGCGAGCTCACCCCGGAGCCGGTCGACGTCGTCCGCCTCGAGGACGCGGCTCCATCGCTGCGCGCGCGGATACTGGCAGACGGCGAGGCCCTGTCGTGACGCGGCAGGATCTGCTCGCGCTCGTCGCCGCGCTGGGGGCCGACGAGCCCGCGCCCCGCTCGCCCGCACCCTCACCCTCTCGCTCGCGCTCACGGCGACGCACACGCTCCCGCCCACGCTACGGAGGCCGGGTCATACGCCGGCGTGGGCCCGGAGGATCCACTTGAAGGCGGCGCGGGTCGCCCCAATCGCGCTCTTGCCCCCGGGGAGGGTGCCGTCGGCGATCCCGGCGAGGTAGGCGTCGAGCGCGTCGGTCGCCGTGGGGTCGAGCCCGCGCCCACGCGCGAACGCGATGAAGCGGTTGCCCGCGCTCCGGTAGCTCGACGTCGTGGACGCCGAGATCTCGCCGCCGGCCATCGCCGCCGCGAGCGACGCGACGAAGCGCGCCTCGAGGTCCTCGGGGGGCGGAGCGGCCGTGGCGGCCTCGCCCTTCGCCGTCGCCTTGGCCTTCGCCGGGGGCTTGGCCTTCGCCTTGGCCTTCGCCGGGGCCTTGGCCTTCGCCGGGGCCTCGGCCTTCGCCGGGGCCTCGGCCTTCGCCGGGGCCTCGGCCTTCGCCGGGGCCTCGGCCTTCGCCGGGGCCTCGGCC
>PHBI01000037.1 GCA_002841945.1 Deltaproteobacteria bacterium HGW-Deltaproteobacteria-14 | reverse complement strand
CCGCCGCCGCGCGCGCCGTCGCCAGCGCCGCCATGGCCGCCTCGACCGCCGCCGGATCCCGCGCCGCCAGCGCCGCCCGCGCCTGCGCCGCCGCGCCCGCCGCCCTCTCGTCCATGCCGCCCATCACACCCCGCGCGAGTCGTCCTCGAGCATCAGCTCGAGGCGCGCCGCGTAGTCCACGCTCCGGTCGTACTCGGCGCCCCAGCACGCCTCGACCCGCTCGAGCACGTAGTCGCCGTAGAGCAGCACGCGGTGGATCTGCTCGTCGACGGTGTTGCGCAGGTCGGTGATGACCTGGTCGCCGACGACCTCGATCAGACCGAGCTCCTCGAGGCGCCGCCAGCCCACCGGCGCCGCCTCCCAGGGCGTCGTCCCGAACAGCCCCGCGAACTCGCTCAGGGCGAAGCCGGTTCGGAGGTTGTGCACCAGGTAGCGGTGCCGCTCCTCGACGTCGTCCACCGCCAGCGCGTGGTAGCGGCGCACCCCCACGCGGTCCGCCGCGAGCGCGCCCGCGATGTCGTCCCCGTCGACCGAGCTCTCGTAGTAGAAGCTCCCGAACGCGTGGCTCCGGGCCGGCAGCCCGAGGCCGAGCAGCGACGAGTTCTGCCGCCGCAGGTCGTACTCCTGGATGTTCGCCGCGTTCCGCGTCTTCGACGCGGTCTGGCCGAGCGGCGTGATGAAGCCCCGCTCGCGCATCGCGAGGCGGCTCCACTGCAGCATCTCGTCGCGCAGCCGGTGCTGCTCGGTCGTCATCGACAGCCCGCGGCGCCCGTAGGGGCTCCACCCCTGGGGCCGGAAGGGGTTGACGTGGATCGACTCCGGCTCGAGCGACAGGATGAAGCGCACGTCCCGCTGGAAGCCCTCCATCGTCTGCCCGTCGAGCCCGCTCATCAGGTCGACGTTCACGTGGGCGATCCCCGCCGCGTGCGCCGCCTCGATCGCCGCGCGGACCTCCTCGGGCCGGTTGTAGCGCCGCGCCCGCCGCTGGGTCTCGGGGTCGAGCGCCTGCACGCCGATGGTCAGCCGGCTCACCCGCCCGGTCGACCCCAGCACCGCGATCTTGTCGGGGTTGAGCGAGTCCGGGTTGCCCTCGTAGATGACCTGCGTCCCCTCGGGGACGGTGAAGGCCCCGTACAGCGTCTCGAACATCCGCCGCATCTGGTCGGCCCGGAGCAGCGACGGGGTCCCGCCGCCCACGTACACCGAGGTGATGGGCTGGCCGCCGAAGAGCGCCCCGAAGCGCTCCAGCTCGGCGTACATCTTGTCCATGTAGTCGTCGATGGCGCCCTTGCCGAACTTCGACGTCTTGCCGCAGAAGCAGAACGTACACTCCACCGCGCAGAACGGGATGTGGATGTAGATCCCGAGCCGATCCGGGGCGGTCCCAGCGCGGATCCGCGCCAGCGTCCGGCGCCACCCGTCCTCGATGACCGCGATCGGCGTCTCGAGCCCCAGCTCCGGCGAGTGCGGGTAGAGGTCCGAGCGCGTGTTCACCTTCCACGCGATGAACGCCGCCCGGTGCAGCTCGTCGCCCAGCCCGGCCCGCGCTTGTTGCGCTGCAGCACTGTCGCGACGGGCTTGTGAATTGAATGTGCCGTCGGCGATATTGCGAAGCGGCATGCTCAGCTGGCCCCGGTCGCCGCGCTCGAGGAGCTGGCGCAGCCGGCGCATGAAGTCCCCCATCGGGGGGCTCGGTGGCGCGTCGTCGTCGCCGACGGCGATGTTCCAGGCCGCCGAGCGCGTCCTCAGCCAGGCGGGCGCGTCGTCGTGGTTGCGCCCCGCGAGGCGGACCGGGGTGCCGTCGAACGTCGCCTGGGCCAGCACCCGCCCGGGCTCGGCGCGGACCTCCCAGCAGGTCAGGCGCGGGTCCGCGCCCTGGAGCAGCGCGCCCAGGCGCCGGAGCCAACGCAGCGTGGTCCCGCGTGTCGGGTCGACCGTGTCGCCCGAGGGCGCGATCCGTGTCGGCTCGACTGCGCTGTGGACCTCGTGCATCGCCTCTCCTGGGCTCGGCGACCGAGGCTTCGTCTGGCTCGGTGGCGCGTCGGCGGGTGTTCGTAGCGGCGGATGCTAGCAGGGGCCGAGCTCGCACAGCAACGCCGGAGCGCCGAGCGCGGTCAGCGACACAGGTCGCGCAGCGCCCGGCGATACCAGTCGGCGCAGCTGAACGCCGGGTCGGTCACCTTGCGGAGCATCACGACCAGCGGCGCGTCCGGGTCGAGCTCGCCGGGGAGCTGCGGCAACCCGCGCGCGGCCCGGACGAGCCCCACGAAGCCCGGGCACTCGTCGCGCGTCTCGGGGTCCGTGATGGCCGCGCAGCCGTCGCGCTGCGGGTCGCGCGCCGCCACGACCTCGCAGTACCAGCGCCAGATGGGCTGCCGGAAGCTGGGGCAGACGCTGGCGTCCCCCGCGGTCGCGCGGCACAGCTGCTTGCCGGTCAGCCGATCGCGCTTGATGTCGATGAACTCGCCGATGTCCTTCATGCACCCGTCGGCCGTCGCCGCCTTCGCGAGCCGATAGACGAGCAGGTTGTCCTCGCAGCGCTGGGGCATCACCACGCCGGGGGTCTCGTAGCACGGGCGCAGGTCGTTGGCCTCGACCGCCAGGCAGCCGGCGTAGGTCCAGGTCAGGAGATCGAGCCCGGTGTTGCGGACGTGGTGCGATCGCGCCGCGGCGAGCTGCGCCTCGAGGGCCTCGGCGGTGACGTCGGTCGCGCCGACGATCATCTCCGCGAGGGGGTTGCACGGGTTGGCCGCCCAGGCCTCGTCGGAGATGGGCAGGACGGGGTCCTGATCGAAGGCGTCCGCCTCGGGCCAGGCCTGGATGACCTCGTCGATGAGGCGCTTGCCGGTCGCGGTGTCGAGCGGCTCCACCGTGTCCGGCTCCGACGGCGCGGCGTCGGGCTCGTCGCCGGTCGCGTCCGGCGCGCCCGCGGCCTCCGCGCCCGCCGGGGGAGATCCGCCGGGGCCACCGGCCGAGGTGATCAGGACGACGGCGACGACGGCCCCCGCGACCGCCGCCACCGCTGCGATGGCGCCCGCTGCCTTCATCGGTGCTCCTCGTGTCGTGGGGTCTCGGTCGGCGCCGGCGGGGGCGGGGGTGTCGTCCGCGCCCGCTCGATGTGGGCGTCGACCCGGGTGGCGATCTCCGGGACCTCGGCGATGTCGAGGCGGATCGGCGCCAGCGTGTAGCGGATCGACGGGCGCCCGGCGGGCGGCGGCGTCACCCGCTCGAGATCGAGCGTGAGCAGCTCCCGCTGGGCGCGGAGCTGGGCGATCGCCTCGTCCATGCCCGGGCGGTGCTTCGCCGCGAGCCGCTCGATGCGCGCGTCGACCCGCGCCATGTCTTGCTGGATCCGATCGGCCCTGTTGCCGTCGACGAAGCTCAGCGGCGTCGGGGCGCCCGCCGGGAGGGTCAGCTGGACCACGGCGACGTTCTCGCCCCGTCCGGCGGGGTAGATCACCCAGCCGCGGTCCTTGACCTGGCGGAGCGGGAGCGCGTCCTCCGGGCCCGAGCCCTGGAAGACGAGGTCGACCCCGGGGATGCGCGCGACCCGGTCGATCTCCTCGGCGCGGACCTGGGCCAGCACGATGACGATCTCCGCCCCGCGCACCCGCATCCGCGCGACCTGATCCCGCGCCACCGCGAGCGGCTGACGGTAGCGCCACGGGCCGTCGCCGGGGTTGTCCTCGCGCGCGCCGTAGACGGCGTCCATCACCCCGACGACGCCGACCTTGACGCCGTCGACCGCGAACAAGAGGCCCTGCTGGAACGGGGGGCGGTCGTCGCTGGTGCCGAAGAGGTTGGCCGAGGAGACGGCGAAGCGGTGGCCGCGGCTCAGCGCGCGCAGCGCGTCGGGGCCGAGGTCGAGGTCGCGCGGGGCGAGGGCGACGACGTCGTAGCCGAGCTCGTCGTAGACGTCCGCCACGAGGGCGGCGGCGGCGCGCTGGACGTCGGTCGGGGGCATCGGCGGCGAGGGGAGGAAGGTGTCGCCCCCGTCGAGGAGGAGGCGGTGGCTGGGGTCGGCGGCGAGCGGGTCGGTCCCGAGCCAGGTCGCCATCCGGGCCAGGCCGCCGAGGGGATCGCGCCGGCAGCCGCTCTCCTCGAGCTGGCCGCGGCGCGCGGTGGTGTACAGGATCGTGACCGTGCGGTCGCGCTGCTGCGCGGCTGGTGGCGCGGGCGCGGCCGGGCTAGCGGGCGCGGTGGCTGCCTCGTCAGGGGCGGGGCTGGGCGGCGGGGGCGACCCGCACCCGAGCAGGAGCGCCGTGGCGAGGGCGAGGGCGAGGGCGGGGGCGCGGAGCGAGGGCAGGGCGCGCGCGTCGGTGGTGCGGGCGGTGCTGCCGGCGATGGGGGGGGGCGGCGTGGCCATCGTTCTCCTCGGTCGTCGCGGCCGGGAGCATCGCCCGGGGCGTCCCGTCGGGGCAAGCGCAACGCGGAGAGCGGCGTCAGGTCGCCGCCCGCGTGGGGGGAGGGCGGCGCAGGCGCGTACTCGAAGGGGCTCGAAGGGGAAGGTCTGTGCAATGTGCGCAACGCCTGTGTTACGATCGCGCGACCCAGCCCAGCTCGGCGTAGATCGAGCGGCCCGCCTGCGGCGCCGTCGGGCGTGGTGCCTCCCCTCTCCCACGTGCTGCAAGGTGCGACATTGGCAAACGGAAACGACAAGTCGGGCGGGAAGCTCCCGCAGTTGAACCGCGACCCACTGGGCTATCTGCAGCGCGGTGACGTCAAGGACGCCTTCGAGCCGGAGGTGACCAACCTCGATCCCGCCGAGCTGCTCGGCGACCCGGAGAACGCGGGGATCATCGTGGCGCAGCACTGCAGCCACGGCTCGCACGGCAGCCACGGCTCGCACGGCAGCCACGGTTCGCACGGCAGCCACGGTTCGCACGGCAGCCACGGCTCGCACGGCAGCCACGGTTCGCACGGCAGCCACGGCAGCCACGGTCAGTGGTAGGGGCGGTCGAGCTCCCGGATCAGCGGTAGCCGGCGGCCTGCAGCGAGAAGAGGCGCGCGTAGACGCCGTCCTCGCCCATCAGCGAGTCGTGGTCGCCGCGCTCGACCACCCGGCCGTCGGACAGCACGACGATCTGATCGGCCATGCGGACGGTGGAGAAGCGGTGCGAGATCAGGATCGCCATCTGGTCCTGGGTGTGGGCGCGGAAGTGATCGAAGATGTGGACCTCGGCCTCCGCGTCCATCGAGGCGGTCGGCTCGTCGAGCACCAGGATGTCCGCCTCGCTGCGCATGAACGCGCGCGACAGGGCGACCTTCTGCCACTGCCCCAGCGACAGCTCGCGGCCGCCACCGAACCAGCGCCCGAGCTGGGTGTCGTAGCCGTCGGGGAGCGAGCGCAGCACGGGGTCGGCCATGCCCTTGTCGGCGGCGACGCGCCAGCGCTCGCGGTCGGCGACGTAGCGCACGTCGCCGACGCCGACGTTCTCGCCGGCCTTGAGCTGGTAGCGCACGAAGTCCTGGAAGATGACGCCGATGCGGCTGCGCAGGGCGTCGACGTTCCACTCGCGCAGATCGAGGCCGTCGAGCAGGATGCGCCCGCCGGTCGGCTCGTAGAGGCGGGTGAGGAGCTTGATGAGCGTGGTCTTGCCGCTGCCGTTCTCGCCGACCAGCGCGAGCTTGCGGCCCGGGGCGAGGTGGAAGGTGACGTCGCGGACGGCGTCGTCCTCGGCACCGGGGTAACGAAACGAGACGCCGTCGAAGCGGATGCCGTCGCCGGGGGTGGGGCCGGCGGTCGCGGTGGCGGCGCGCGCCGCCGACGGGGTGTCGAGGAAGTCGTAGAGGTTCGAGAGGTAGAGGTTGTCCTCGTACATGCCGCCGATGGCGGTCAGGATCGCTGAGAACGCCGCCTGGCCCTGCTTGAAGACGAGCAGGTACATCGTCATCTGACCCAGCGTGATGTGCTCGTAGACCGCCTCGAGGGCGGTGACGGCGTAGGCGCCGTAGAAGGTCGCGGTCGAGAGCAGGCCGAGGAGCCAGCCCCAGACGCCGCGGCGCAGCGTCAGGCGGCGATCCTCGCTGTAGAGCGTCTCGAAGATCTGCTTGTAGCGGCCGAGAAAGAGCGGGCCGAGGCCGTAGAGCTGGGTCTCCTTGACGAAGTCCTCGCGGGCGATGGCGGTCTCGTAGTAGGCGCGCAGGCGGGTCTCGGGGGTGCGCCAGGTGAAGAGGCGAAAGGCCTCGTTCGAGAAGCGGGCCTCGACGAAGAAGGCCGGGAGCCCGGCGATGGCGAGGACGAGGACGGCCCACGGCGAGAACGTGAGCAGGATGCCGGCGTAGGTCGCCAGGCTGATGGTGTTCTGGGCGACGCCGAAGCTGCGCTGGACCAGCGACAGCGGGCGTGTGCTGGCCTCGCGGCGGGCGCGGGTCATCTTGTCGTAGAGCTCGGGGTCCTCGAAGTGGGGGAGATCGAGCTCGAGGGCCTTCTCGAGGATGGTGACGTTGACGCGCTGCGAGAGCAGGGCGCGGAGCAGCGACTGGCTGACGGTCAGGCCGCGCTGCACGGCGGCGAGGAAGGCGATGATGCCGCCCTCGAGGATGACCCAGCGGACGGCGGCCTCGGCGTCGTGGGCCACGACGGCGTCGATGATGAGCTTGCCGACCCAGGCGACGAGCCCCGGGAGGAGGCCGGCGATGACGGTCAGGATGGCCATCGCGACGGTGAGGCCGCGGCTGGTCTCCCACACGACGCGCATCCCGCGGCCGGTGTAGCGGAAGACGCCGAAGAACGCGCGCTCGCCGCTCGCGGGCGGCGGCGGGGTGTTGGTGCGCTTGCGCGCCATGCGGGTCAGATCCAAGCGCGTGCTCCTGCCTCGGGACCGCGCAAGGGTGCCCACCCCCGGGTCACGCGTCGAGGGCCACCTGCCCGAACGGGGGAGGGCGTTGCCCATTCGGGTACGCCGCCGCTGCCGCCGCTCCGGCTCCCACCTGGCACGCAGACGGCACCAAGTAGAGTGCGGTCAGTCACCGCTGTGCAGATGCGAGAGGCCGCGCTCCTCGACGGTGCCGGGGATGACGTTGTCGAGGACCGAGGCGCACAGGGCGCCGACGGCCATCCCGGTCTGGCCGATGGTGTTGACGATGTTCGCGAGCCAGCTCCAGTCGACGCCGAGGTCGAGGGGCGTGGCGGAGAAATACTCGGGCACCGACAGCCCCATGAAGAAGGCGAAGCCGATGATGAAGAGGTTGCGCCCGCTGTTGAGGTCGACGAACTGCAGGTTCGACAGGCCCACCGACGCGATCATCCCGAAGAGCGTGCAGTACATGCCGCCGACGATGGGCTGCGGGATCGAGGTGAAGAGCGCGCCGAACTTGGGGAACGCGCCGAGCACGATCATCACGACGGCGCCGATCTGCACGACGCGCCGGCTGCCGACCCGGGTCAGCCCGATGGCGCCGATGTTCTCGCTGTAGCTCGTGGTCGCGTTGCCGGTGCCCATGACGCCCGCGAGGACGCTGCCGACGCCCTCCATCCCGATGCCGCGGTTGATCGTCCGGCGGGTCGGCGTGGGCGCGCCGGACAGCCGCGCGCAGGCGTAGTAGTCGCCGATGCTCTCGATCATCGAGGAGAGGTAGCCGGCGACGATGGCGATGAAGACCGAGACCTCGAAGCGCGGCAGGCCGTACGGGAAGGGCATGGGGATCGCGGCGAGCTCGGCCTGGCCCACCTTGGCCCAGTCGACGTAGCCCGCGTCGCCGGGCGCGTAGTGGCCGGCCGCCGTGAGGACGGCCGCCAGCCCCCAGGTGGCGAGGATGGCGAGCAGGATCGGGTAGAGCTCGAAGGCGGCCCAGCGGTGGCGGAGGATCTGCGAGAACAGGATGACGAGCCCGATCATCAGCCCGCCGAGCAGCCAGTCCTGACCGGCGATGGGGGCGCCGAACTTGAAGAGCGAGAGCCCGATGAGCGCGATGGTCGGGGCGATGGTCACCGGCCCGATGAACCTGAGCAGGCGCCCGATGAGGCCCGAGTAGCCCATCAGCGCCTCGATCACCCCGCCGGCGATGATGGCGCCCTGGAGCTCCTGCATCTTGATCTCGAAGCCCTGGCCCTTGAGGACGCCGGCTGTCAGCACCACGACCGCCGGGTTGAGGATCGAGAACGTCCCGCCCTGCACGATCGGCAGGCGGTTGCCCCACGTCGTCTGCAGCAGCGTCGTCAGCCCGCTCACGAAGAACATCGTCGCGATCAGGGTCGCGAGCTGCCCCGGCTGGTCGGCGATGCCCAGCGGGCCCGACAGGATCAGCGGGATCGCCACCGTCGAGCCGAACATCGTCAGGTAGTGCTGGATCCCGAGGGGGATGGCCCGGCGCAGCGGCGGCTCGTCGTCGACGCCGTAGAGCAGGTTCTGACCGCCCTCGGCGAGCTGCTCGCGCGACGGCGGGAGGTGGTCTTCGGCCATGCGGGGCCTCGTGCGGTATTCGGCTGGGGGGGGCGGACGGCCTCCGCCGAAGCTAGGGTCCGCCCGCCGCCGCTGTCAACCGGCCCCCGCGGCGTTGACGCCCCCGCCCCCACACCGCAGAATCCTCCCCCGACTCTGGCTATGGAGGTGTCACGATGAGCGACGACGTGAAGGCGCGGTTCGAGCAGGCCATGGAGCGCTCCAAGTCCCTCCCCAAGCAGCCCCCCGCGGTGCTGCTCGACCTCTACGGCCTCTTCAAGCAGGCGACCGCCGGCGACGCGGCTGGCAAGCGCCCCGGCGCCTTCGACATCCGCGGCCGCGCCAAGTACGACGCCTGGGCCGCCCGGAAGGGCACCTCCGCCAGCGACGCCATGGGCGCCTACGTGGCCTACGTCGAGAAGCTCGCCGGGAACTGAGCTGAACGAGCTGCCGCCGGCAGGCGCCCGCCCCGCCGGGCTCCACCCCATCGAGGCCTCGCGGCTTCACGCCCGCCGCGAGCGGGTGTTCCTCGTCCTCGCCGGGTTCTTCCTCGGCTCGCTGACGATGCTGAACATCCTCGGCGTCACGCGCTTCATCGACCTGTCCTTCGATCTCTTCGGCTGGGACGTGCCGCTGGTGCTCGCCGTCGGCGTCTTGCCCTACCCGATCACCTTCCTCTGCACCGACTTCATCAGCGAGCTCTACGGGCGCAAGCGCGCCAACGCCGTCGTCTGGATGGGGCTCGCGCTGAACCTCTGGGTGATGCTGGTGCTGTGGGTCGGCGGCGAGCTCCCGGGCTTCGACGGCGGCTCGTCGGTCTTCATGGACGTCCGCCGCCTGGCCATGGGCGGCGTCGTCGCCTCGATGATCGCCTACCTCGCGGCGCAGTTCATCGACGTCTGGCTCTTTCACTTCTGGAAGCGCCTGACCCGCGGCCGCCACCTGTGGCTGCGCAACAACGCCTCGACGATGGTGAGCCAGCTCATCGACTCCGTCGCCGTCATCCTCATCACCTACTACGTGTCGCGCGGGATCGCGCTCGATCCCGCCCGCTCGGAGGGCGCGCAGCTCTTCGCGTTGATCGCGTCGAGCTACCTCTTCAAGTTCGCCGCGGCGGCCATCGACACCGTCCCCTTCTACTTCGGCGTGCGCTGGCTGAGCCGCTGGCTCCAGATCGACCCGAACGCCGAGCACACCGAGCAGGACCTCATACCCGACGCCGCCCCCGCGGCGGTGGAGTGAACGCGATGGGAAGCGGCTGGGCCATCGATCTCGGGACCACCAACACCAGCGTCGCCCGCTGGGACGCGGAGGCCGAGCGTCCACGCCTGGTCGAGCTGAACGACATCTGCCGCGCCCCGGGCGGCGAGGACCACCTCGAGGCGCCGCGGCTCGTCCCATCCGCGGTCCACCTCGTCGAGCCCGAGGGCTTCAAGGCCCGCCTCGGCACCTGGGGCATGTTCCGCAGGCGCCTCTGGGGCCGCCACGGCTTTATCGGCCGCCAGGCCCTCGAGCTCAACGAGAGCCAGCCCAAGGCGTGCTTCGCCCCCACCTTCAAGCAGGCCCTGTCGCGCTCGGCCCTCACCCCGCTGGCGCGCCTCGGCAAGAAGCAGATCAGCGCTCGCGAGGTCGCCCGCGTCTTCGTCCGCGAGCTCCTCGTCGCCATCCGCGCCGCGACCGGCGAGCGCCTGCGCGACGTCGTCGTGACCGCCCCGGTCGACGCCTACGAGGCTTACCGCGCCGAGGTCCAGCGCGCCTTCCACAGCGCCGGGGTCAAGCGCCTGCGCTTCCTCGACGAGCCGGTCGCCGCCGCCGTCGGCTACGGCCTCGGCCTGTCGCGTCGCCGCCAGGTGCTCGTCATCGACTTCGGCGCCGGGACGCTGGACGTCGCGCTCGTCGCGCTGACCGCCGCCGGCGTCGCCTCCGGCCAGTGCGAGGTCGTCGCCAAGGCCGGCCGCGCGATCGGCGGCAACGTCGTGGATCGCTGGCTCGTCGAGGAGTTCTGCCACCGCCTCGACTACCCCCTGCGCGAGGACGCCGACGACGAGTCGACGCGCTTCTGGTTCCGCCTGATGCTCGATGAGGCGCGGCGCGTGAAGGAGGCGGTGTTCTTCCAGCCCCACGACGCCTTCTACCTGACCCCGCCCGAGGAGATGCGCGCCTTCGAGGCGCGGATCCGCGGGGCCGCGCGGCTCCTCGAGGTCAGCCAGGAGGACATCGGCGAGATCCTCGCGGCCCGCGGGCTCTACGCCGAGCTCGAGCGCCTCGTCTCCCAGGTCGTCGCCTCCGCCGCCCAGCGCGGCGTCCCCGAGGACGCCATCGACGACGTCCTCATGGTCGGCGGCTCCACCCTGCTGCCGCGGGTCTACGGCCAGCTCGAGGCCCGCTTCGGGCGCGACCGCGTCCGCGCCTGGCAACCCTTCGAGGCCGTCGCCTACGGCGCCTCCGCCTTCGCCGCCGACGCCGTCACGCAGACCGACTTCATCGTGCACGACTACGCCTTCGTGACCTACGACCCCAAGACCCACGAGCCCCAGTACACCGTCATCGTCCCCCGCGGCACGCGCTTTCCGACCCCGCCCGACCTGTGGCAGCGGCAGCTCGTCCCGACGTGCTCCCTCGGCGAACCCGAGCACTACTTCAAGCTCGTCATCAGCGAGATCGGCGACGCCGACGCCGGCCCCGACGAGCGCCGCTTCGCGTGGGACGAGCGCGGCCAGCTCCACAAGGTCGGCGGGCGCGAGGCGGACAACGGTCGCCTCGTCGTCCCGCTCAACGAGGCCAACCCCACCCTCGGCTACCTGAAGCCTCCGCACTCCCCGCGAGACAAGCGCCCGCGGCTCGAGATCGGCTTCGGCGTCAACGCCGACCGCTGGCTCGTCGCGACCGTGCTCGACCTCTCCACGCGCAAGCAGCTGCTCCACGAAGAGCCCGTGGTGCGCTTGTTGTAGCCGCCGCGCGGGGCCACCCGGCGGCGCCGCCCCGGGCGGTCGACGCGAAAAAAAGGTGCCTGGTTGGCTTGCCAAGCCGGCCTGTTTGCCCGAGAAAACGGGGGTTCCGAGCCACGGGGTGAACTCCCAATGCACTCACGAGACCACCGCGCGGTGGTCGCGCCCCGTTGGACGAGCGGTCCTCAACCGCTCGCGCAGCGCGCTCCGGAGCGCGGTTCGAGTTGAACCGAGCCCTCGACAACGAGTATGACCATCGCCGGGTGCGGCCGCTTCGCGCAGCGCCCGCAGTCCCGACCCCAAGCCGGTGTCCAACACGCGCAAGCAGGCCCCCGCAGGCCCTGCGCGCCGTCCTTTCTTCGGAGGTATCCTATGAGTCTGCGAACCGTGGTGCTCACGTTGCTCGCCAGCAGCGCCCTGGTGCTGGGTGGCTGTCCCCAAGACGGCGAGGACGGGCCGCAAGGCGATCCGGGTCAGAAGGGCGACGCTGGCCCGCAGGGCGATCCCGGCGCGACCGGCGCGGCTGGCGCGACCGGCGCGACCGGCCCCAAGGGTGACGCCGGCGCGGCCGGCCCCAAGGGTGACGCCGGCGTGGCCGGCCCCAAGGGTGACACCGGCGCGGCCGGCGCCGACGCCGCCTGCGCGGACGCCGAGAAGCTCGTGATCACCGCCATCACCGGCGTCCCCGAGCAGAACTTCACGGGCGACGATCTCGCGCTCACCGTCGAGGTCGCGGGCGCGGACGGCGGCGCCGTCACCGACGCCGACATCATCGTCCTCGGCGACACGGGCCCCGAGTTCATGCCCGGCGCCAGCTTCAACGAGTTCACCGCGAACGCCAGCGAGGCCGGCCAGTTCGGCTACCTCGTGATGGCGACCGACGGCTGCTCGGTGGCGGTCGAGGCGTTCAAGTTCGACGTCGTCCAGTTCGAGGCGAAGGTGTCCTTCGTGCACCTCGTCAACGGCGTCCCGACCTCCGTCATCGTCGCGCCGACCGGCACGACCAGCGGCACCTCGGTGAGCTTCGGCGACCGCAGCAGCTGGCTCACCCTCAGCGACGGCGTGGCGACCTGGGACGTCATCGACCCGAGCGACGACACGGTCCTCACGACCCTGCCGGAGATGAGCTTCGCCTACCTGAGCGAGCAGTTCGTCGTCGTCTACAACGACGGCGCCAACGTCGGGTTCACCGTCGTGCCGGTGGACGACACCGAGCCGGCGACCGACAAGTGGAGCCTGCGCGTCTTCAACGGGACCGCGGCGGCCGTCAAGGTCTTCGCGGACGACGACGCGACCGTCGTCTTCGACACCATCGCCCCGGGCACCATCTCGGCCGAGACCGTCGAGAACCCGGTCGCCGCGCTCGCCTACTACGCCGACGTCGACGGCGACGGCGAGACCGACTTCCGCGTCAACCTCTCGTCGAGCTCGCAGTACGTCGGCAAGAACGACATCGCCTTCGTGTACCCCACCACCACCGGCCCGAAGGTCGTCCTCGTCGAGTACTCCCCGGCCACCGGCAGCCTCGCCGACTACGTGGTCTCCCTGACCGACCTGCACACCGCGCTCGTCTCCCTCGTCCACCTCTCGGCCACGGCGGACAGCATCCTGAAGCTCCGCCCCGCCGGCGGCACGGTCCTCGGGACGGTCAGCTACGAGACGGCGGCCGACTTCTTCGTCACGGTGAACGCGGGCAGCTTCGAGGTCCTCGACTCGACCGACGCGGTCGTCGCCACCATCGCCCTCGACATGCCGAAGGCGAGCCGCGACTCGCTGGTCTTCTACGACAACGCCGGCGCCCTCGCCTGGACGACGTTCACCGAGAACGACGCTGCGCTCGACAGCGGGATGGCCCGCATCGGCTTCTTCAACGGCGCCGACGGGGTCGCCCTCGTCACCGCCGGCGACGAGCTCGGTCCCGAGATCTTCGTCGACGTCGCCCTCGGCGGCCGCGCCCCGAACCAGATCGAGGTCAGCAGCTCCGCCCCCAAGAAGCTCTACCTCGACACCGACAACGACGCCGCCGTCGACAGCCTGGTGACCATCGCGAACGGCTTCAACGACGGCAACCTCTACAGCCGGGAGAGCGGCACGCTCTTCTTCTACGTGGACGACACCGACTCGTTCTCGGCGCTGTACCGCTCGTTCGGCACCGTGACCGCGGGCTCGACGACCTCCTTCGACCGGCTCTACAGCGTCACCGAATACGTCCCGCCGGTGATCCCGGACTACGTCTACGGCGCGGGCACCTTCGCCGCCACCCCCGCGTCCCTTGCCCTCGCCTTCCACGACGACACCGCGGTGAGCAACACGATCTCCGTCGCCGAGAACTGCACGCTCAGCAACCTCACCGTCCCCATCGACCTGATCCACGGCTACCGTGGTGACGTCGAGGTCACCCTCGAGTCGCCCACCGGTACGGTCATCTACCTGTGGGATGGCACGGGCTCGAGCGCCGACGACCTCGTCGGCGTCTTCACCGATCTCGGCTCCTCCGGCCCCCCGGAGTTCGCGCCCGCGGACGCGCTGAGCACCTTCAACGGCGAGGAGGCCCAGGGCGACTGGATCATTTCCGCCTGGGACAACTGGGCCGACTCGTTCGACGGCTCCCTGAACGGCTGGGGTCTCAACCTCAGCTGCGAATAGGCACACGGAACACAAGGAGGACTGCACATGCGAACACGCTATCTAGCGACGACGTTCGCCCTGAGCGTCGGCCTGCTCCTCGGTGCCTGCACGGCGGACGACGGGGCCCAGGGCCCGCCGGGCGTCGACGGGGCCGTGGGTGACAAGGGGCCGACGGGCAATACAGGGCAGACCGGCGCGACCGGCGCGACCGGAGACAAGGGGCCCGTCGGTGACGACGGCGTCAAGGGGCCCGTCGGCGACGCCGGCGCGACGGGGCCGGACGGGGACACGGGGCAGCCCGGGACCGACGCGATCTGTGCGGGGACCGAGCCGCTGGTCATCACCGGCACGACCGGGCTCCCGGACTACATCCTGACGGGCACCGCTAGCCCCGAGTTCACGATCGACGTCGAGACCGAGAGCGGGACGGCGGTCACCGCCGGCCTTGATTTCACCTGGCTCAGCGCCGGTCCGGACCTCATGGCGGGGACGGCGGACAACGCCTTCACGGTCCCCAACGACGAGGCGGGGTCCTGGCGCTACGACGTCTGGGTGACCGACGGCTGCCACGTGGCCTCGGGCAGCTTCGCCATCAACGTCGAGGCCTTCGCGGCCCACATCGCGACGGTCGACGTGTCCCAGGCCGGGGGAGATGTGACGTTCGTCCTGACCGGGACGACCGATCCGCTCTTCGAGCTGACCTTCCTCGACGCGACGGTGCACGAGACGGTCTCCGCGGCCACGGTGCAGCTCGATCTGCTCGACAGCAGCGACGCGGTCCTGGTGGCGATGCCCGAGATGACCCTCGAGCACCGCGGCTGGTACACCCTGGTCGTCTACGATGACGCCGCCGGGGCCACCAAGGTGGCCGTGATCGAGGACCAGCTCGGTGGTCTCGCGGACCCCGACAACAGCTTCGGGCTGAAGGCCTTCAACGCGGCCGCCGACCTCGGGAGCTTCGACCTCGTCGACAGCGTCGACGGCGACGCGGCCCTGTTCACCGACCCGCCGCTCGGCGCCCTCGCGACGGAGCTCGTCGAGCAGCCCCTGGGCACCCAGCGGATCGGCGTCGACAAGCTCGGCGACGGCAGCGTGGAGTTCGGCTACCGCTTCGTCGCCAACGACACCGGCACCGTCCTCCCCGGCGAGTTCGCGACCGTCTTCGTCGTGACCTACAACGACGGCGGCAGCAACCAGCCGCTCATGCTCGTGCGCACGGCGGTGACCGGGACGGGGGCGACCTACGCCGCCATCTTCCAGGTGGATCCGCTGAGCCAGCTCTTCGACGTCGTGGCGGGCGAGGGCTCGCTGGCGCCGACGAACCCGGTGGCGCTCGGCCTGCCGATCGCGTCGGGCAGCCTCGAGTACACGCGGACCGCGACGGTCGCGGGCTGCGCGTCGGTCGCGTCGGTCGTCGTGGGCGTGGACATCACGCACACCTACCGCAACGACCTGGAGATCGAGCTGACGGCGCCGGACGGCGAGTCGGTCTTCCTCAACTTCGACGAGCTCGTCAGCGGCGTGGACTTCGTCGGCGCGTTCATCGACGGCGGCAGCGGCCCTGGGCTCTACGATCCGGACGAGCCGCTCTCGGATCTGGCTGGCGTCAACGGCAACGGGACCTGGACCTTCCGCGTCCTCGACACCTACGCGTCGCTCGACAACGGCGTCTTCAACGGGTGGAGCGTCAACCTCATGTGCAACAACCCGTGATCGCCTGAGCCGCCGCGCCCGTGAGGGCTGGCGGCGCCTCCTACAGAGACGCCCGGAGAGCAGCCGCTCTCCGGGCGTTTCGTCTTTTCGGAGGGTTGCCGTCACGCCCAGGCCCCGCGTTGACGCGCTCCGGCGCCGCGCGTATCAAGGGGCAACCCGGAGGCTCCCATGGCTGTCTACCGTCCCCCCGAGGGCCGCGTGTCGAACCCTCACGTGCCGCTGGGCGACCGCCGCGACGGTCCGTTCTACGGCAAGAGCATCATCTCGGTGCGCCAGTTCGCGCGCCCGGACCTCGAGCACGTCTTCGGCGTGGCGCGCGAGATGCGCGAGATGGTCTCGCGGATCGGCTCCTTCGACCTGCTCAAGGGCAAGATCCTCGCGAACCTCTTCTACGAGCCCTCGACCCGCACCGCGTCGTCGTTCACCGCGGCGATGGAGCGCCTCGGCGGCAGCGTCATCGCCATCAACGAGGTCCACTACTCCTCGGTGTCCAAGGGCGAGTCGCTGCCCGACACCATCCGGACCCTCGAGTGCTACGCCGACGCCATCGTGCTGCGCCACCCCCAGGTCGGGGCCTCCGCCCAGGCCGTCGAGGTGGCGCGAAAGCCCATCATCAACGCTGGCGACGGCGTCGGCGAGCACCCGACCCAGGCGCTGCTCGATCTCTTCACCATCGTGAGCGAGCTCGAGCGCGTCGACGGCCTGACGATCACGATGCTCGGCGACCTCAAGTTCGGCCGCACGGTGCACTCCCTGGCGCGCCTGCTCGCCCTCTACGACGTGCGCCTCAACCTCGTCTCCCCCGACATCCTGCGGATGCCGCGCGAGCTCGTGGCCGAGCTCGACGCCCACGGCGTGCGCCTCGTCGAGCACGACCGCCTCGACGAGGTGCTCGCCGGGACCGACGTGCTCTACGTCACCCGCGTCCAGAAGGAGCGCTTCGACGACCAGGCGGCCTACGAGGGCGTGCGCGGCGCCTACGTCATCACCCCGGAGACGATGCTCGCCGCCAAAGACCGCATGATCGTCATGCACCCGCTGCCGCGCGTCGGCGAGATCTCCATGGCCGTCGACGCCGACCCGCGAGCCGCCTACTTCCGCCAGATGGAGAACGGTATGTACGTGCGGATGGCGGTCCTGGCGATGGTCCTGGGCAAGGCGTGAGCTTCTTTCAGCGCCTCGCGGCGCGCGCCCGTGCCGCCGACACGCTGCTGTGCGTCGGCCTCGACCCGCACCCGGGCGAGCTGGCCGAGGACACGGCCGCGGCCGGCGCCGCCGCGTGCCTGCGCCTCATCGCGGCGACGGCGCCCTACGCCGCCTGCTACAAGCCCAACGCGGCGTTCTTCGAGCGCTGGGGAGCGGCCGGCTTCGCCGCCCTGCGCGAGGTCATCGCGGCGGTCCCCGACGGCGTCCCGGTGCTCCTCGACGCCAAGCGCGGCGACATCGCGTCCACCGCCGACGCCTACGCGAGCGCCGCCTTCGACGCGCTCGGCGCCGACGCGATCACCGTGTCGCCCTACCTCGGTGGCGACAGCGTGGCGCCGTTCTCGGCTCGCGCCGACCGGGGCGTCTTCGTGCTCTGCAAGACCTCGAACCCCGGCTCGGGGGATCTGCAGGACCTGGCGCTCGCCGGCTCCACGCCCCCGCTGCGGCTTTATGAGCACCTCGCGACCCTCGCGCGGGGCTGGAACCAGGCGGACAACGTCGGCCTGGTGGTCGGGGCGACCCACCCCGAGGCGCTGCGCGCGGTGCGCGCCCGCGCCCCCGAGCTCTGGATCCTGGCGCCCGGTGTCGGCGCCCAGGGCGGCGACCTGGCCGCGGCCGTCACCGCCGGGCTGCGCGCGGACGGGCTCGGGTTGCTCGTCTCGGTGTCCCGTGGGATCAGCCGCGCCGGCGACCCCGCGGCCGCCGCGAGAGACCTTCGCGATCGCATCAACGATTTCCGAAAACCCTTCAGTAACGCCGGGCTGGAACTGGGTGCGATGCACCACGACGCCCTCGCCGACGGGTTGGTCGACGCGGCCTGCGCGCGCTTCGGCAGCTTCACCCTGAAGTCTGGGGCGACCTCGCCGATCTACCTCGATCTGCGGCGCCTGGTGGCCCACCCGGCGCTGCTGCGCCAGGTGGCCGGCGCCTACGTCGATCTCCTGCGCGCGCTGCCCTTCGACCACGTCGCGGCGCTGCCCTACGCGGCGCTGCCCATCGGCACGGCGGTGGCGCTCGCGGGTGGGTGGTCGCTGGTCTATCCGCGCCGCGAGGCGAAGGAGTACGGCACCCGGGTGGCGGTCGAGGGGGTGTTCGTGCCCGGCCAGCGCGCGGTGGTCCTCGACGACCTCGCGACCACCGGGGGCAGCAAGGTCGAGGCGATCGAGCGGCTCACGGCGGCGGGGCTCGAGGTGCGCGACATCGTGGTGCTCATCGACCGCGAGTCCGGCGCGCGGGAGTCCCTCGAGGCCGCGGGCTACGGCTTTCACGCGGTCTTCACGCTGCGCGGGCTGCTCGCGCGGTGGCGGCGCAGCGGCCGGGTGAGCGAGGCCGACGCCGAGCGGGTGTTGGCGTTCCTGGCGGCCGGGCAGGGGGCCTGATGTACCGCGCCGTGCGGCCGCTGCTCTTTCGGCTCGCGCCGGAGCGCGCGCACGCGGCGAGCCTGCGCGCGATGCAGCTCGTCAGCGCGAGCCGCGCGCTGCAGGCGCTGATTCGGCCGCTGTTTCAGGCGCCGCCGTGCCCGGTCGAGGCGTTCGGGCTGCGCTTTCAGAACCCGTTGGGCCTCGCCGCCGGCTACGACAAGGACGCGGTGGCCGTCGCCGGCCTGGCGACCCTGGGCTTTGGCCACCTCGAGGTCGGGACGGTGACGCTGCGACCCCAGCCGGGCAACGCCGGCCCGCGCGTCTTCCGCCTCCCGGTGGACGCGGCGATCGTCAACCGCCTGGGCTTCCCGTCCCGGGGCGCGGACTTCGTGGCGGCGCAGCTTTCGCGCCCGCGCCCGCCGGGGCTGGTGGTCGGGGTGAACATCGGCAAGAACAAGGACACGCCCCTCGAGCGGGCCCCGGAGGACTACGCGGCGCTGGTGGACCGCTTCGCGCCGCTGGCGGACTATCTCGTCATCAACGTGTCCTCGCCGAACACGATCGGCCTCCGGAGGCTGCAGGGGCGCGCCGCGCTCGAGGCGCTGCTCGACGCGGCGCTGGCCAGCCGGGACGCCCAGCCGAGGCGCACGCCGCTGCTCGTGAAGCTCGCGCCGGACCTCGACGACGCCGGGCTCGACGACGCCCTCGGGGTCCTGCTCGATCGCGGCGTCGACGGGGTCGTCGCCACCAACACGACGCTGTCGCGCGCCGGGCTGCGCTCTGCCGGGGCGACCGCGGCGGGCGGCCTCAGCGGGCGACCGCTCACGGTCCGTGCGAACGCGCTGGTCGCGGCGATCGCGGAGCGCGCGGGCGGGAAGCTGCCGATCATCGGCGTCGGCGGCATCTCCACCGCCGAGGACGTCCGCGCGCGCCTCGACGCCGGCGCGACCCTGGTCCAGCTCTACACGAGCCTCGTCTACGAGGGCCCCGGCGTCGTTCAGCGCATCGTCCGCGCCCTCTGATCGGACGCGCTCGCTCATGAGGGGTCAGGCACCCTCACTTTTCACTTTTCCCCCTCTCGGTAAGGATCCACGTAGGGCACGCCGTATGAGGGGTCAGGCACCCTCACTTTTCACTTTTCCCTCTTTCGGTAAGGATCCACGTAGGGCACGCCGTATGAGGGGTCAGGCACCCTCACTTTTCACTTTTCCCTGGGGATCTGGAGGCTGGCTACCCGTTCGGCTAACGCTCCACAGATGGGGGCGCCTGCGAGAGCGTGCACGTCCGCGAGAGCCGGGGCGGCGCCAGCGCAGCGGCGGGGGCGACGGCGGCGGCATCGGCACCGGCAGGGGAGGGGCTCGCTCGCCCCCACGCCCACGGACCCGCGCATCCGCCCCGCGCACGCACCCGCTCGTACGTGGTCACACCTCGATGATGGGCTCGAGGTCGGGCGTGGTGGGGGGCTGGCGCCGCTGCGGTGGGACCTGGCGGCGTGGGACCGGGCGGACCTCGACCCGGGGCGCGGGGGAGGGGGCGTCGCGGATCTCCGGGGCGCGCGCGGTCGGAGGCTGCGTGCGCGGGGTCCCCCGGGCGTCGTCGAAAGCCGTCGCGTAGTCGATGACGCAGGTGCGGCGGTAGCTCGGGTGGGTGCCGCAGGCGACGCCGGCCACGTGGAGCCCGCGGTCGAGCAGCACGTCGCGGTGGCCGCGGTCGGCGACCCCGTCGTCGATGAGCAGGTCCACGACGACCTCCTCGGCGGTCATCGAGCCGAAGGTGATGTTCTCGGCCACCAGCTCGTGCCAGCGCCCGTGGCGCGAGGCGCGGTCGTCGGGCTGGCTCCCGTCGCTGCCGGCGTGGCCGAGGCGCCCGCTCACCGCCAGGTCGGAGGCGTGGTCGCGGGCGGCGGCCGCGAGGCCGTCCGACCAGCTCAGCAGCGGCCGCGCGCCGGTCCGCTCGAGGACGGCGATGGCCTCGTCCACGGCGCTCCCGCCCTCCTCGGTGAGCACGGCGGGCTTTCCGGGCACGCGCAGGACGGTCCCGTCGAAGTGCGTCCGCAGCTGCCGGAGCTTGCCCGCGTAGGCTCGCGGGTCGCGCCGCATCCGGTTCATCTCGTCGAGCACCTCGGCCTCGAGCAGGCGCAGATCCTGCGGTGGCCGCGCGCGCTCGCCGCCCTCGAGGGCCCCTCGCTGTTCGCCCCAGCCCGTGGCCGCGTCGCTGTCGGCGCCAGGTCGAGCGGTGGTGTCCGCGCCGTCGTCGCTCCACCGCGGGTCCTCCCACCCGCTCGCGCCGCCGCCAGGCCACGGCTGCGCGGCCGCGCCCGCCGCACCGAGGCCAAACGTCATCACGCCTACGAGCGCGCCAGCCCACCACCTCGTGCCGCTCATCACCACCTCCGCCGCCGCCGGCCGCCCGATCTCACCATCGCCGGCGCGGCATGGGGGTCATGACTGCGCCCCTCCCGAGGCTATTCACGGCAAGTTCGAAGCGCGTCGTGAGCGAACGCGCTGCGGGGTGCCCGGAATCAGCGCCAGGGGTTGCCAAGCGGCGGGAGTTGGGGTGTCTTTCGTGCAGGAAGAGGGGATCCGCGCGCGATGAAGCGACCTACCCAGAGCCGTCCGGTCACGGGGACCGGGCTCAGCCGACCTGTGCCGAGCCGGGGTATCCCGCGCCCGGAGCCGCCGAGCCCGCCGGACGAGCCGCCGCAGCCGCACCGTGGCGGGGCCGCCGCGGAGCGGCCCAACGCCGACGACGCGACGCTGCCCGCGCAGCCGGCGTCCGAGCTCGAGATCCCCCGCCAGGACAAAGACGAGCAGCTCTTCGCCGGCCGCTACCGGATCGAGCGCAAGCTCGGCCGCGGCGGCATGGGATCGGTCTTCCTCGCGACCCAGCTCGCGGTCGATCGCAAGGTCGCCATCAAGGTCCTCGAGAACGTCTCCGAGGACGGCGTCATGGTGGCGCGATTTCAGCGCGAGGCCCGGGTCATCGCGCAGCTCCAGCACCCGAACATCGTCAACCTGATCGACTTCGGCGAGAACGAGCGCGGCCAGCTCTACCTCGTGATGGAGTTCATCGACGGCGAGCCGCTCACGAGCCTCATCAAGCGCGAGGCCCCGCTCGATCCGGTCCGCGTCGTGCAGATCGCGCTGCAGATCACCGAGGCCCTCGCGGCGGCCCACGACATCAACGTCATCCACCGGGACCTGAAGCCAGACAACACCATGATGCTCGGCGGGGGCGGACGTCGGGACTACGTGAAGATCCTCGACTTCGGCATCGCCAAGGTGAAGCGCAGCGATCCGGGCCACCAGGACACCGTCCAGACCCGCGCCGGCCTCATCGTCGGCTCCCTGCGCTACATCTCCCCCGAGCAGGTCGAGTCGAAGGAGGTCACCGTCCGGACCGACTTCTATGCCCTCGGCGGGATCCTCTACGAGCTGCTGACCGGGCGCCGCGTCTTCGACTACGCCTCCCCCGCGGACTGCGCCATCGCGCACCTCACCGAGCCGCCGCAGCCGCCGACCCTCGAGGGCGCCCCGGTCACCGGTCCGCTGGTCGAGCTCATCATGCAGTGCCTCGAGAAGCAGCCGTCGCGCCGGCCGCCCAACGCGCACGTGGTGATCGCGATGCTCCGCGGCTGTGAGCACGCTCCCATTCACGCGCCCGCCGCCCAGCAACCCAGCGCCCCCCGGCGCGCGCTCCCGACCCACGAGCGGGTCGAGGCCGACGCGGGGGCGACCCAGCTGGCGATCGAGCCGATGGGCGTCCGCGCCCCGTCGCAGTCGGCCCTCGCGGCCGCAGCAGCACCGGCAGCCACCGCGGCCCCACCGGCGTCGCGCCCGGCCTCCCGTCCGCTCGTGCGCAGCGCTCCGGTGGACGGTCCCTCACCCATCGACCACACCGTCACCGCGATCGCCCAGGGCGGGGTCCGGGACCGCAGCCTGACCGACTGCAGCATCGATCTGTCGCGCCGCAGCGACGGCCCGCCGCCGGGCCCCGGCGCCGATCTGCCGCTGTGGTCGGCCCCCGGCGGCGCCGAGCCCGCCCACACCGTCACCCACCACGCGGGGATCCCGCGCCCGGCGCGCCGTGGCGCTCACCCGCTGCTGTGGGTGCTCGCGCTCGTCGGTGTCGCCGGTATCGGGGCGCTGATCGCTATCGTCGCCTTCGGCGGGGGGGGCGGCTCGGGCTCGGACGTCCCGCCCGCCGCGCCCGGCCTCGCCGACACCCCTCCCGCTCCGCCGCGCCAGCCGTCGCCTGCGGTCCCGATCGCGGCCGCAGGCGACCCGGCGGAGGAGCCGGACGTCGTGACGCCCCAGGTCGACCCCGACATCGTGGCGGCGACCGCCACGGACGTCGCCGCTCCGGACACCGAGCCCGCCGCGGAGGCGCCGCCCGCGCCGGTCGCCGCGAACGCGGTGCGGATCGAGAGCGAGCCCGAGCGCGCCGAGGTCTTCCTCGGGGAGCTGTCCCTCGGCACGGCCCCGGTCACCCTGACCTGGGACGGCAACGGCGCCGCCCCGCGGCTGCGCGTCGTCAAGCCCGGGCACCGGCAGCTCAAGGTCACGCTGAGACGCGCTGACGTCGGCCGGACGCGGGTCGTGACCCTCGAGCCCCTCTGATCGAAGGCGCCCAGGCTGGGGCGCCCCAGAGCGCAGAGCACGACGACCGTCGGCCCGAGGCCGACGGCCTCCAGGAGACGCCCCGACCTCACCCGGTCAGGTCCCGGCGGACATCTCCGTGCACACCGCGCGCAGCACCTCGAGCACCTCGTGGTAGCCCGGGGAGCGCTGAACGAGCGCCTTCGTCAGCAGCACCCGCGACTCGTCGCGACCCTGGAAGACGTTGATCTCGGGCGGCTCCTCGCCGCTGCGGACCTTGCTGGTGGCCGTGTCGGGGTAGCCCGCGCGCAGCAGAGACTCGTAGATGAGGCGCCGCAGGTCGCGGTCGATCATCCCCGTGACCGAGAAGCGATCGGTCTCGGTGATGATCTCGATCCGCGACTCGCCGTTGCCCCACAGCGACAGCTCGTGCTTGCCACCCTCGTCGGTCTCCTCGCCGTCGATGAAGAGGATCTCGAGGTCGTCGTCGCGGTTCTCGAGGTGGCGCGCCCAGAGGTCGGCGACGTCGGAGCGGTACTCCGGGAGCGGCGGCTTACGCTCGACCGAGCAGCCGCGCACGACGTGGATCCGCGCCAGGCCGACGATGATGACGTCGCCGTTGCGGACCGTCTCGTCCTCGACCGCCTCCTCGTTCACGAAGGTCCCGGTCTCGCTCCGCAGATCGGTCACGACGAGGACGCCCTCGTCCCAGGTGAGCTCGCAGTGCTCGGGCTCGACCTCGCGCTTCTCGATGTTGATCTCGCACCCCTCGCTGCCGACCGCGAGCACCCGCTCGTGCTCGCCCATCGTCACCGAGGTCAGCTCGCCGCGATCGTCGGAGTAGATGAGGTGATAGCGCGGCGGCCCCATGTCGAGGTCCTCGCCCCAGTCGTCGTCGCCCCACTCCTCGTACTCGGCCTGCGCCAGCTCCTTGTGCGCGACGAAGCTCACCCGCAGCTCGAAGCGCCCGCAGCGGATGATGTCGCCGTCGAGGACCGTCCCGCGTCGCACGCGGTCGTTGTTGATGAACGTCCCGTTCGAGCTGCCGAGGTCTCGCACGACGACCTCGTCCGCGAGGTAGCCGACGGTGCAGTGCTTGCCGGAGACGCTCGGGTTGCGGACCTTGACCGACGCGCCGGAGCGGCGCCCGATCAAGATCGGCTCGGCGTCCTTCTCGACGCGGACCTCCTGCTCGGCTCCGTCGTCGTCCACGTACAGGAGGTAGACGGCGTGGTGCTCGATCCGGGGCGCCGCGACCGGCTCCGGCTCAGGCTCGGGCTCGGGCTCGGGCTCCGGCGCCGGGGGCTCCCAGTCGTCGAAGCCGTCGTCGCTGCCGAAGAACGCGTCGGGATCGAAGCCGCCGCTCCGCTTCGGCGCGGGGAGCGGCTCGGGATCGGAGGACGAGAAGAAGTCGTCCGCGGCGGCCGGGGCCGGGGCCGGGGCCGGCAGCGGCTCGGGATCGGGGGACGAGAAGAAGTCATCGGCGGGCGCGGATCGACGCGATCTCCGAGGCTCGGCCTCGGCCGTGGGCTGATCGGCTCGGCGCCGCCGAACCGGCGGATCGTCGAACAGCTTGTCGATGTCGTCACCGGCGCTGCGGCGCGGCGGTGGCGCCTCCTCGACCGGCGGCGGCGAGGACCGCCGTCGCGACGGCGGCTCCTCGTCCACGGGCGGGGCACGCCGGCGTGACGGCCGCTCCTCTGCCACCGGCGGTGGCGCCGCGCGGCGCGCGGGGGTGTCCGAGAAGAAGTCGTCGACCGGAGCCGACCGCGCCGGCGGCGCGCTGCCTCGACCGCGGGCCGAGCCCTCGTCGAGCAGCACGATCACGCCCCCGCAGTTCACCGCCGTCCCAGGGTCCACCCGGGAGCGACGGATCTTCTTCCCGTCAATGTACGTGCCGGCCGTGCTCTCTTGGTCGGTCACGATCACGTTGCCGTTGTTCCAACTGAAGAGGCAGTGCCGACGGCTCACCGAAGGTCGCGACACGCGAATGTCGCAATCCTTGTGGCGGCCGACCATCACCTCGGCCCGGTCGGGGCCGAGCTCGACGCTCTGCTCCAGTCCGTCCTCTTCCCAAACGAGTTCCATCGACCCTCGGAGTTGCCTGTCCGTCGACCTGGATTCTGGTTTCCAAACCGCTCGCCGTCAACGCCTGCCGTCACCGGCGTCCTCCGACGGGCTCGCCGACGCCCCCCCGAGCCATCAACGGTGGGGGGCCAGGAGCAGCTCCGAGGTGCTCGGCGTGAGGGTCAGAAGATCGAGCCAGCCGTCGAGGTCGAGGTCGTCGAGGGTGAACGGTCCCTGCTCGTTGGACAGCGCCGTCGCCACCGCGAACGCCTCGCCGAAGGTCGTGCCGGTCCCGAGGCCGCGCAGGACCTCGTAGCCGGCCATGGCCCCGCCGTCGTACTGCGCGACGATGTCGAGGCGCCCGTCGTGGTCGATGTCGGCGAGCCGGAGCTCCCCGGGGGAGCTGGTGGAGGCGCCCGAGAATGTCTGCATCGCCAAGAACTCGCCCGGCTTGTTCGGGTCCTGACGGATCACGGCGTAGACGTGGCCGCCGTTCGCGCCGGTGAGGTTCGCAACGACGTCGTCGTAGCCGTCGCGGTCCAGATCGGCGACGGCGGCGCCGGTGAGGTTGGTGTAGAGCGGGGCCGCGGCGCCGCCGGCGAGGTCGATCGTCGTCCTCGCCTTGTAGCAGAAGGTCCCCGGGATATCGCACCCGCCCAGGGTCGCGAGGGTGACGCAGGGGATAGAGCCACAGCGGCCGGCGACCCACGGCTCGCGGTCGACGGGGTCGCCGAACCAGCCGAAGCCGGCCACCACGACCGGGGACGGGAAGGCGCTGGTGTAGGGATCGGAGGGCACCTTGGTGAAGGTGCCGGCGGCGCCCTGAAAGAACACGTCGAACTCGTCCTGGCCCGAGAAGGTCGCCTGGGACACGAGGACCGAGGCGGCGCTGGCGCCGGTGAAGTCGTCGATCGCGATCACGTAGGGGTAGCCGTTGCCCGTCGGCGACAGCGTCGTGAAGCCGCTGACGACGTCGAAGGTCGCCGGCGCCGTGAGGGTCTGCCGGTAGATCCGCAGCTGGCGCGCGCCGGTGGTCGTGTAGACCCCGACGACCACGTCGGGGCGGCCGTCACCGTCCACGTCGCCCAGCGCCAGGCCGTAGACCGAGGAGACCCCGGCGAGGGTGTAGGAGACGGGGGCGAGGAGCTTGCCGGGCTCTCCCTGGAGGATCACGTGAAAGCGCGACGATCCTGCGGTCACGACGTCGACGAGGCCGTCGCCGTCGAGGTCCGCGGTGGCCATGGCGTTGGCGTAGCCGCCCACCGCGGCGGTGAACGCGGCGGGGGTCACGAAGCCGCTCCCGCTGCGCGCGTGGCGGGTGGCGCTGCCGGCCCGCGTCAGGTCGTCGAGGAGGTCGCCGTCGAGGTCGCCGACGCCGTGGCCCCACGCCGTGTAGGTGTAGGTCCCGAAGCCGCCCGAGAGCGCGCCGAAGCTGCCGTCGGCGGCCTGGAGCGCGGTCATCACGCCGTACGGGGCCTCGCCGACGTCCGCGCCACAGGAGATCAGGATGTCCTGGCGGCCGTCGCCGTCGACGTCGGAGAAGTGGAGGTCGGCGCCGCCGTAGCAGCTCGGGAACTCCTCGGGCGGGCCGAAGTCGCCGGAGTCCGGCGTGAGCTGGCGGCGCACCTCGATGAGGGTCGGCTCGTAGTAGTCGTAGGCGTTGGCGTAGACCATCTCCTCGACCCCGTCGCCGTCGAGGTCGACGAGCTGCACGCGGCCCGCGCCTGCGTCGACGTCGACGCACTTCACCGCCGCCGCCGGCTGCCAGGTGCGCGCGCCGGTCGACAGCTGGACGCAGACGCTGTCGAGGTCGTCGACGTACTGGTAGAAGGCCAGGTCCTGGTAGCCGTCCTTGTTGACGTCCGCGACCCCGAGGCCGCGCGGCGAGCCGCCGCTGATCGGCACCGCGGTCCCGGTGACGAGCCCGCCGCCCGCCGCGCCGTAGTACTGGCGAACCCCGCCGGAGCTGAGGTAGGCGAGGTCTTCGCGCCCGTCATTGTCGAGGTCGGCGATGACGAGGCTGCTCGCGAGCGCGTCCGCGAAGGGCACCGAGGTGTACCCGGAGGCGAAGGCGCCGGGCTGGCCCGCGACCTGGAGCGCCACGTCGACGTTGTCGGTGTAGCCGTCGTTCAGCACGGCGTCCATCAGCCCGTCGCCGTTCAGGTCGCCCAGCGCCATGTCGGTCGGCGGCTGGCCGGTGCCATAGCTCGCGTAGCCGGCGCGGTAGCCCCCCGCGCCGTCGCCGTAGCCGATGACGAGGCCCGTCACGACGGAGTCGTAGGAGGTCCGCCACACCGCGTCCGGGCGACCGTCGCCGTCGACGTCCCGGGTCGCCTGCTGCTCGCTGTCGACGCCGTAGCGCGTCACGCCCGAGGTCCGGAAGGACGGGCGGCACTGCTGGAAGGCCTTGCCGCCGAGCACCACGACCGAGGCGGCCTCGGCGTCATCGCGGCCGGCGACGATGTCGGTCATGCCGTCTGCGTTGAGGTCGCCCACCCACAGCGAGTTCACGCCGGAGCCGGGGGCGTGGCCGGTCGCGATCACGCCCCACGGGGCGAGCTCCTTGCCGAGGAGGATCTCGACGCTGTCACCGCCGACCGAGCCCACCACGAGGTCCAGCCGGCCGTCCTCGTCGACGTCGCCGGCGACGACCGAGGTCGCGGCGACGTCGAGCGCCAGCTGGCTCACCTCGGGGGCGAGGTACTGGATGGCGTTGCCCTGGGGCCCGTAGACGACGGCGCCGTGAACCACGCTGGCGGTGTTGTCGCCGTGCACGACGAACACGTCGAGCATCCCGTCGTTGTCGAAGTCGGCGACCGCCATGGCGCTGGGCGTCGGCATCGCGATGGTCTGGGCGCCGCAGGCCGCGGACGAGCAGAAGCCCTCGCCGGTGTAGATCAGGGTGACGAGCCCGCTCGCGGTCCCGACCAGGAGGTCGCGGCGGCCGTCGTGACCGAGGTCGGCGATCTCCACCGCGGTCGGGCGCTCGAGGAGCGCCACGTCGAGCCCCCGGGTCCAGCCCTGGCCGCCGCTGCTGATGATGCTGATCGTCGGCTTCTGGCTGCCGCCGTTGCCGCTGCAGGCCACGGCGACGTCCCGGGTGGCGTCGCCGACGACGTCGGCGACCGCCATCGCGACCGGGCTGTTCGTGGCGGGGGTGGGACAGGCGCTCACCTGGCTGAAGGACCAGCCGACCGCGCCGACCCCTTGGACCGTGCGGGTGAAGACGACGAGCTGGTCGCCGAGGCGGTCGAGGGCGAAGAAGCCGAGGGTGTGGTGCGGCGAGGCCTGCCACGGGCGCAGCGCGACGAGGTCGAGCGCCGACAGATCGAGCTGCTGGGAGTGCTCGCTGAACGTCCCCGGGCTCACCTGGAAGAACACGTCGACGACGCCGCTGTCGCGGGCCATCGTGAGCAGGTCGTCGAGCCCGTTGCGGTCGAAGTCGCCGACCGCGACCGGGCCGGGCTTGATGCCTGCGGTGATCGGGTGCTCGTCGAGGCCGACGCTCCAGCCGAGGCTGGCGCTGAAGGGGGAGGTCGTCTTCGCGGTGCCGGCGACGCCGTCGATGACCGGGGTGAGGCGGACGGTGACGGCGCCGCTGTTGGTCGGCCCGAGGTCGCCGAACACATCCCAGCGGAAGGTGTGCGCCACGCCCGCCGCGCTGGTGGTGACCCCGCGCGTCCCGTCCGCCCCGGGCGACGTCCCCGGGGCCTGGGTGGCGCGGCGCCAAGCGCCGGCGCCGATCCGATACTCGACCAGCACGTCGCTGCGGTGCGCGTCGGTCTGCGCGAGGGTGTAGGAGACGTCGCGGCAACCGCCGCTGCCCGTCACAGACGGGGTCCCCACCAGGGTCGCCGGCCGCCAGCTGACGTCGAAGCGGTCGCTGCGGACGGCGCCGCCGCCGGCGCCCGAGGCCCGCAGATCGTAGCCCCGCCCCGGGCGGTCGAGCTGCGCGGCCGAGAAGGTCGCGACGCCGCTCGCGGTGTTGACGACGGCGGTCCCGCCGAGGTGGCCGGGACCGGCGTTGCGCCCGAGCGACACCGTGATCGGCGTCGCGGCGAGGTCGGTCTTCACGTTGTCCCAGGCGTCGTAGACGGCGACGCGGAAGGTCGGCAGCGACGACGCCACGAAGCCGGCGCTCGGTTGGGTCGAGAAGCCCAGGTGGTCGGCGGCGCCCGGCGAGACGGTCACCGAGCCGCTGTTCGAGATGGCGTTGTAGGTCGCTGTGACGAGGCGGGGCGTGGCGCCCGCCGTGTACATCACGATGGGCGTCACGGTGGTCACGCCGGTCAGGGTGACCGGGGAGGGGACGGTGCCCGCCGGGTCGCCCAGCGTCATCGTCACCGTGCCCGAGAAGCCGGTGATGACGTTGTTCCAAGCGTCGTACGGGGTGATCGTCGCGCTGAAGGGCGCCCCGGCCGTGACCGTGCTGGCCGAGGGCGCGAGGCCCATGTGGTGGAGGGTCGGCCGCGGGGACACCGTGCGGTCGACGTCGTCGCTGGTGGCCCCGGACAGCCCGCTCCCGGTGGCCGTGATGCGCCGCGCACCAGCGGTGAAGAGGGTCGCGCTGAAGTCGTGTGTCCCGGCGAAGGCGGCCGTATATTGCGTCGCAGCAGGGAGGGTCGCGATCGGGTCGGTCGAGGTGAAGGACACGGTCCCGGTGTAGCCGGTCGCGAGGTTCCCGAAGGCGTCGCGGATGGCGACGGTGAAGGTGAACGGTGTCCCGGCGACGGCGCCGCCGGTCGCGGGGGTGGCGACGAGGTCGCGCGCGGCCGCGGGGCTGACGGTCGTCGAGGTGGCGTCGACGCCCCCGGCGCCGAGCCCGGTGTCGAGGAAGTCGAGGTGCTGTGAGCCCGCGGTCTCGAAGGTCGCGGTGAGGGTGAGCGACGCCGGCTGCCCCGCCGGGAAGGTCAGGCTGGCCCCCGGAGACAGCGTGACGACCGGGTCGCTGGAGCTGACGTTCACGATCCCGCCGTAGCCCGTCACCGTGTTGCCATAGGCGTCGGCGACCCGGACCACGATCGAGGTGGCGACGCCGGCGGTCACCGTCGGCGGCAGGTCCGTCGCGATGACGCGGTTGGCCGCCGCGGCGCGCACCGTGGTCGGGCGGTCGACCGAGCCGAGCTGGGCGTGGGCCGCGGTGACCGTCTGGGCGCCGGCGGTGACCAGGGTGGCCGTGAAAGACTTGGTGCCGCCGTCCGCGGCGCCGATCGTCAGCGAGCTCGGGACCAGGATCGCCGCGCTGTCGGTCGAGGTGATGGTGAATGCGCCGCTCGCGCCCGCGGTGGCAACGTTGCCGTACGCGTCGTAGAGGGTGACGGTCAGCGACTGCGGCGACCCTGCGGTGAGCTGGCTCGGTAGGCTGCTCAACTGGAAGGTGGAGGCCGGGGCGGGGGTGACCGTGGTCGAGCGGGTCGCGCTCAGCGCGCCCCCGGCGTCGACGGTGACCGAGCGGCCGCCGGCGGTCTGGAAGGTGACCGACAGCGTGCGCTGGCCCTGGTGGTTGGCCAGGAAGTCCAGCGACGTCGCGCTGATCTTGGGGTCGCTGGTCACGACCGCCGCGGTGCCGGTGAAGCCGGTGGCGACGTTGCCCCAGGCGTCTCTGACGGTCGCGGTGAGCGCCTGGGCGGCGCCGGCCGCGACCGACGCCGGCAGCGCCGTCAGGGTGAGGGACGCCGGGGCGCCGGCGGTGACGGTCACGCTGGTGCTCTGGGAGACGCCGTGCTCTGCGTCGGCGGCGGTGAGGCTCTGCACGCCGGTGGTCCTCAGCACGACGCCCGGGAAGCTCGCCACGCCGGCGTTCGCGGCGGTCATCACGACCGCGGCGGGCAAGACGGCGGCCCCGTCGCTCGACAGCAGCGCGACGGTCCCGGCGTAGTCGGTCCGCACGTTGCCGAAGCTGTCCTTGACCGTCAGCGTGACGTCGAAGGGCGCCCCCGCGGTGGCGGGGCTCGGGATCCCGGTCAGCTCGAGCGCGACGTCGGAGCCGGACGCGACGGTGACGGCGACCCCCCCGGTGACGGTGGCCCCGCCGGAGGAGCCGGCCGTGACGGTGTGGTCGCCGCTCGAGACGAGGGTGACCTCGGTGAACACGTGGACTCCCTGATCGGCGGCGGTGAAGGTGTAGGCCGCGGGCAAAAAGGCGAGCGGGTCGGTGCTGGTCAGCGCCACGGCCCCGGTGAAGTCGGTCACGACGTTGCCGAAGGCGTCGACGACGGTGACGGTCACGCTGAATGGCGTCCCGGCGGTGAACGGCGCCGGCGCGGCGGTGACCACGAGCCCCGCGGCGGCGGCGTGGACGACGGTGACCTCGAAGGTCGCGAGGGCGGCGTCGTTGGAGGCGTCGCTGACGGTGACGGTCTGCGCGCCGCTGGTGAACAGGACGAGGTCGTCGAAGGCGTGCGCGCCCGCGTCGCTCGCCGTGTAGGTGTAGTCGGGGGGGAGCGTCGCGAGGGGGTCGGTGGCGCTGAAGGCGACGGTGCCGGCGAAGCCCGTCAGGACGTTGTCGAAGGCGTCCCAGGCGGTGAGCGTGACGCTGAGCGGGTCGCCGGCGACGCGCGCGGTCGGGGCGCCGGTGGCGCGCAGCTCGGCGAGGTCCCCGCCGATGGCGTCGAAGGTGGCGCTGGTGCCGGAGGCCAGATCGCCGCTCGACGCGACCAGCGCGAGCCCGAGCCCGGCGGGGCTGATGACGAGGCCGGTGAAGGTGGCGACGCCGTCAACCGCGTTGACAGTCGCCGTGCCGGTGAGGGCGGCCGCGCCGTTGTCGCTGGTCTGGAGGGTCAGGGTGACCGCGCCGTGAAAGCGCGTCGCGACCGCGCCGTCAGCGTCCTGGAGCGCGACGGTGACGCTGAACGGGGCGCCGGCGGTGACGTTCAGGACCGGGGCGAGGGTGAAGCCGAGGTCGAAGTCGGTGGCGCAGGCGTCGCCGATCCCGTCGCCCTGGGCGTCGAGCTGCTCGCCGTTGGCGACGCGCGGGCAGTTGTCGCTGTCGTCGTCCACGCCGTCGTTGTCGAAGTCGGTGTCGACGCAGTCGGCGACGCCGTCGTCGTCCTGGTCGGGGAAGCCCTCGTCGGCCGCGCCGTCGCAGTCCTGGTCGAGGCCGTCGCAGGTTGCCTCGGGCGCCTCGTAGCCGACGACGTTGGTGTAGTCGCAGACCGCCAGCCCCTCGGGGCACAGCACGCCGAAGAGGGCGCGGTCCTGGCCCTCGCAGATGCCGAGGGCGCTGCACACGACGTCGCGCATCGGCGACAGGTCCGCGTTCTGGACCTCGTTCTGGGCGTCGTACTGGTCGGTGATGCAGTCGCCGTCGAGGTCGGCGGTGGCGCTCTCGATGACGTCGGGCAGGCCGTCGCCGTCGGTGTCGACGTTGCTGATCCCGTCGAGCTCGTCGCCGTCGGGGATCCCGTCGCCGTCGGTGTCGGCGTTGAACGGATCGGAGCCGAGGGTGTGCTCGAGGCTGTTCGTCAGCCTGTCGCCGTCCTCGTCGCCCTCGGGATCGAGGCACACATCTCCGGCGCAGAGGCCCGAGAGGCACTGATCCCCGCTGTTGCAGGCGGATCCGATCGGCAGCTTACCGTCGCTAGGGCAAGCGGCCAGAGCGAGCGCAAGCCCGAACGTCAACGTGGCTCCGAACGCGGAGCGCAGGCTGGTCCTCATGTCTTTTCCCCCGATTTGTATAGGCCGCTGCCCGCGGTTGCGTGTGGTACGCGCAGTGGCCCGACGGACAGGAGAACGCGTTGCACCGGTCGAGTAAAGGGGCAATCGTCAGCCCGCCCTGCGCTCGCTATGATGGCGCCCCACCCCATCCCCGAGAGGTCGACCGTGAGTATCCCAAGCCTTGCCACGCTGCTCGAGGTGGCCACCGAGGTCGCGTGGGCCGGGGGGCGTCGCACCCTGGCGTGGTTCCAGAGCGGCCTGCGCGCCGACACCAAAGCCGACGGCTCCCCGGTCACCGTCGCCGACCGCGAAGCCGAGCAGGTCATGCGCGACCTCATCCTCGCGCGCTTCCCCGATCACCAGATCGTCGGTGAGGAGCACGGCACGGGCGGCGGCACGGCGCCGGTGCGGTGGATCCTGGACCCGATCGACGGCACCCGGACGTTCGTCCGTGGGGTGCCGCTCTACGGGACCCTGGTCGGCGTGGAGGTCGAGGGCGAGCCGTCGGTCGGGGTCATCTACATGCCGGCGCTCGACGAGATGGTCGCGGCCGCGCGCGGGCTCGGCTGCCGCTGGAACGGGCGGCCGTGCCACGTCTCGGACCGCGCGGACGCAGGCGGCGCCTTGCTCGTCGCGACGGATCTCGACGCCGTCCGGCGCCGCGTCGGTAACGCGCGCGCCGACGCGCTCGTCGACCGCGTCGACATGCAGCGCACCTGGGCCGACTGCTACGGCTACCTGCTGGTCGCCACCGGGCGCGCCGACGTGGCGATGGACGCGGAGATGGCGATCTGGGACTGCGCCGCCCTGATGCCGATCATCGAGGAGGCGGGCGGGCGCTTCACCGCCTGGACGGGCGCCCGGAGCATCGACGGGGGGGACGCCGTCGCCACCAACGGGCGCCTGCACGATGAGGTGCTCGATCTCCTGGGTGTCCGGTGAGAGCGCGCCACCAGGTCGCGTTGATAGGACTCGCGCTGTCGGTCGCAATGGCCGCGCCCGCTGCCGGTGCGGCCTTTCCGCCGGCGGCGTTTCGGCGGGCGCCCGCGGTCGTCGAGGCGCGGTCGGTGTGTGTGCTGTACTTCGACAACAACACCGGCGACCCCAGCTACGAGCCGCTCAAGAAGGGGCTCGCGGATATGATGGTCACCGATCTGGCGGCCGTGGACGGGCTGACGGTGGTCGAGCGGTCGCGCCTGCAGGACGTGGTGGGCGAGCTCGAGCTGCAGCAGTCGAGCCTGTTCGACACGGCGACGGCGCAGAAGATCGGCAAGCTCGTCGGGGCGCGCTACGCGGTGACCGGGGCGATCGCCGCGGTGGCGCCGAAGATCCGGCTCGACGTGCGCCTCATCGAGGTCGCGACCGGCGAGGTGGTGGTCGCGGACAAGGTCGTCGGGGTGGCCGACGACTTCTTCGCCCTTCAGGAGCGCCTGTCGGCCGTCTTCGTGGTCGGGCTCGGCAGGACGGTCGGCCCGCCGTCGAGGTCCCCGGCGAAGCGGCTCGGGACGGTGCTCGACTTCGGCAAGGCCCTCGAGCTGGCCGACCAGGGAGACGACAAGGCGGCGGCGAAGCAGCTCGGTGAGATCGTCGCGGAGGCGCCGGACTTCACCCTCGCCAAGACGCGCTACACGGAGCTCCTCCAGCGCTTGTACGCCGCGAAGGACAAGCGCGCGACGGGGCTCGCGGAGGCCGAGGAGCGGCTGCTGGCGAAGATCGACGCCGAGCTCACCAAGAAGGACCCGCAGAAGCTCCGGGGCAACGCCCAGCGGCGCTACTTCGGCTACCGGATCATGCGCGGGCACCTCTACCTGGCGCTGATCCAGCGCGTCACCAAGAGCAAGAACCCGTTCAACCCGGCGCCCATCCCCGAGGTCGAGCGCGACCGCGTCAAGGGTTGGATGGTCGCCTTCTGGGACAACCAGCGGGCCCTCGCCAGGGAGCTGGCGGCCATTCGGAGCCACATCCCGTCGTTCCCGACGGCGGACGACGAGGACGTCCAGGCGGCCCAGGAGCTCGGGCTCGGGCCCAACCCGGCGCGGCTCCCCTTCATGTCGCCGCAGACGGTCGATCGGGGGCTCGCGAGCTTCGCGCTGACCGGCAAGCCCGACCTCTTCGCGAGCGTCCACCCGGCGGTGCGCCCGAGCCTGGCCGCGATGGATCCGAGCTACGTCGACAAGGGGCTCGCCGTCCTCGACGAGGCCCTCGCCGACATCGCGGCGAACGAGAAGGGCCTCCGCGCCCGGGAGACCATCCGGACCCTCGATCTCTACGGCGACTGCCTGCTCGCGCTCGGCCGCCCCATCGAGGCGGTGGCGCGCTGGCAGAAGGTGCTCGACGACTACCCGACGGCGAGCGAGTTCGGCGCCGTCGAGAAGAAGATCCGCGAGACCCTCGCCAAGATGAAGTGAGCGCGCAAGGGTGCGCTCGCTCGCGAGCGCGCTCGCGCGCTCGTCAGAGCTCTATCTCGCCGAGCACGAACTCCTCCTTCCGGTCCGTGAGGCGGAAGGTGAGGGAGCGGCGCTTCTCGCTCGGGCGGCCGAAGTTCGTGTAGACGTCGACCTGGAGCGTGACGGCGCCGATGAGATCGGCCGCCGAGCTGCCATAGAAGTGGGACTTTATCTTGTAGGTCCCGTGCATCGCGCGTCTCAGGCTGTACTCCTCGGGGCCGTAGCCCTGGGTGAAGTCGCGCGAGACCTTGCCGCCGATGGTCGTCAGGTTGTGGCCGTAGTAGGCCTCCTCGTCGCTGGCCTCGAGCACGTGCAGGTCCATGTCGGTCATGTCGGCGTCCCACGTCATGACGATGCGCACGTCCATGTCGAGGCGCTTCTCGAGGCGCGGGTCGAGGGGCCACGCGGCGACGCCGGCGGCCTTGGCGCGCGGCCACAGGTCGTTGAGCTCGACGAGCGCGATGAGCTCGATCTCGTCGAACCGGTCCCAGGTCCCCATCACGACCCGCGCCAAGAGCTCCGAGGCGCGCTGGTAGTCGGGCCGAGCCGCCTCCGGGGAGGTCGCCGCGCGGGCCCGGTGCGCCAGCACCAGGGCCAGGTCCCGGTACGACTGTGGCTCCTCGGGCCGCAACCGCAGCACGACCTCGAACACCCCGGCGGCGAGGTCGAGCCGCTCGAGTTGGGTCAGGCGGTGGGCGAGGACGCGCAGCAGCGCCGGATCCTCGAGGCGCAGCTCCGCGACGTTCGACAGCACCCGGAGCCCGAGCCGCGGGTCGTCCTTGGCGAAGAGGTCGGCGCAGTCGAGGTAGAAGCCCGGCGAGCCTCCGTAGGTCGCGCGCTGCTCGAGGTAGACCTTGTAGCGGTTGCCCGGGGCCGTCGCCTTCAACGCGCGCAGATACGGCGTCTCGGGATCCCACTTGGTCAGCGCGATCGCCGCCTGCGGCGCGTCGTCGGTGTCAGCCTCGTCCGACTTCTTCCTCGCCCGCTCCTCCATCGGCTCCGGCGCTGGGCGCGCGTCCCTCGGTTCGTCGCTCGAGCGCGCTTCGAGCCTCTCCACCGTCCGCGGGCTCTCCACCGGCGGCCCCCCGCCATTGGCGGCCCTGCGGTCCTCACCCGTGGCGGGCTGCTCGGGGCGGTACTTGAAGCCCTTCGGGTAGGTGAACCTGGTGTCCCACCACTTCACCTCGCGCTCCCACAGCCCCAGCACGTGCTCGAGCTTGCTCGCGCCCTGCACCTTCGCCGCAGTGGCGCGCTCGGCCTGGGTGCGGTCCCAGTCCGCGCGCATCTCCTCGAGCGACGCCGGCGGGCGGATGTCGTGGGCCAGGTACTGCTCGAGGCGCTCGAGCACGATGAGCGAGGTCCCCGGGGTCACGATCCCGTGGGCGCGCCCCAGCGCCGCGATAGCGGCCGCGTTCTCCTCGGGGCGGGCGAGGAGCCCACGCAGCTCCTGCTGCGCCCAGAAGCGCGACAACAGGTCGCCGGTCCCCGCGTCCGCCGCCCGCAGCGTCACCTGCTCGCGGTGGGTCACCTTCCCGGCGACGCCGAACTCCAGCGTCAGCGTGGCGCGCTCACCCTCGAGCACCCCGGCCACGGCGACCGGGCCGAGGGCCGGCTCCGGCAGGCGCGGGGCGAGGTGGCTCACCTCGCCGTCGCTCGCTCGGACCGCCAGGAGCGAGAACACGGGCCGCCCGAGTCGGGCCAGGACCGCGTCGTCGCCGAGGCGCGCGAGGTTGAAGTAGGCGCCGCCCGAGCGCTGGGCCAGGTCGCGCAGGAGCGCGTGGTTGGCCGTCGCGTCGCCGTTGAGGGCGAACACCGGTGAGCGCAGGTCGCCGGGATCGGCGCCGCCGAGGTCGCTCATCCCGTCGCTGATCAGCACCGTGACGTCCGGGGCGGTGGCGCCCGGCGGCAGCGCGGCGGCCGCCAGGGTCGTGGCGCCGTCGTAGGCGAGGCTCCGCAGGGTGAGCGCGAGCCGCGCCCGGTCGCGGGGGAGCGCCAGGGTGAGCGGCGGATCGGCGTCGTTGCGCAGGGCGACGAGGTCCACGGTGACCGGCCCGAGCCCGTCGAGCCAGCGGGTCACGAGCCCGATCTCGCGCTCGTGATCGGCGCCCTCGCGGGATCTCGACGCGTCCCACACGAGTCGCACGCGATTGATCGCGAGCGCGCCAGCCCCCGCTGGGGCTTCCGCGGCGGCGCGCGCGACGAAGTAGGTGCGGCCGTCCGGGGCGCGCTCGAGCTGCACCGGCCTGCGCCCGGCGTCGGGGATGAGCACGGCGAGGTCCTTCTCGAGGGCCGCCCCTTTGACCGTGGCCTCGGCGACCCAGCTGTCGTGCCAGCGCCCGAACGCCGGGGCCAGGCGCCCGCGGCCGAGCATGACCGGGGCCTCCACCGCACGCACCACCTCGACGCGCAGGTGGAGGTCCGCGACCGGATCGGGCAGGCGCAGGGGCAGCTGGTACCAGGTGCCGTCGTCCCTCTCGGCGAGCTCGGCGACCCAGCGGACGGCGACCGTGCGCGCGCCGTGGGCCGGGATCGGGAAGACGCGGGTGCGGAACGCGTTGCCGCCGACCCACTCGGCGATCCCGGGGTCGACGCCCTTGCGGACCTCCTGCTCGAACACGTGGCGCGCCTCGTCCTTGGTGACGATCACCCCGTCGACGAGCCGCCCGTCGACGTCGAGGGCGTAGCCCGACACGGTCGCGCCCTCGGGCAGCGGGACCGTCAGATCCCCGGCGAGGGCCCGCTCGTGCGGGTTCGCGAAGGTCAGCGTGAGGCGGGTCTCCGCGAGCCGGCCGACCACGCGGACGGCGATGTCCGCGCGGGTGACCCCGAGCCGCTCGCGCTTCGGGTCGCCGGTCACGATGAGCGTCGGGGTGGGGACCGGGCGCGCCGCGTCCGCGTCGGCGCCGGCGACCGGTGGGGTGCGTCGCGGGGCGGCGGCGTCTGCCGGGGGCGTCGCGAGGAGGTACGCGGCTGCGAGGGCGGCGAGGGCAGGGTGGCGCAAGGTGGGCTCCTGGCGGTGTGGGGGACGTGCAGCGTGCAACGGTGACTTCACTCGAGCCGGGCTCGGGCATCCTCGCCCCCCAGAGGAGGTGCGGCAAGGGGCCGAGTCGCCCCCCGTGGGAGGCGACCGACAGGCGTCCGACCGAGGTGACCGGGCGCCGCGCGACGTGTGGAGCATCGGACGCCTCGGCGCTGGAAAGGTTTTCGGGCGTCGCCTTTTCCCCCGAGCCGACGTCGACCCGCGCACGACCGGCCGGCGGACCGATCCTGGGGCCGGCGCCGATCGATCGCCGAGGCGCCCCGCTGCCGACGAGGATTGCGTCGTCCGCCCAGCGCCGCGCGTGTCGTGTGCGTCGCAACTCGATGGCTCGCGTGGCGAGTTCCCTGGCGCCCGGGATGGAGTTGCGATGCGGCATGGTCGGCGCCCGAGACGCGAGCCGCCGCCAGGCCGAGCGCCCGAACCCCGTGACGGCGAACGCGATTGGGTTCAAGCTCTCCAACAACTGAGACGAGATCCCATCCGAGGGCCCCCCGCGAGAGCTCGACAAGGATGTGGTCGTGACGAATCCGATGAAACTGGGCGCGGTCCCTGGAGACGGGATGGCTCGTGATGACAAACGGCCGCGAGCGGGACTGAGGGTCCTGGCTTCAACCGCACCGTCGATGGTGCGGGCGCTGCACGATGTGGCGGTTGACATCTTCACGACCGAGACCGAAGCGGTCCCCCTCGACGACGACGACGCCGAGGACGCGCAGCGGCCGATGCCCGCGGTGACGGGGCGACGGTCGGTGGCCTTCCGCCAGGCGCGGGTCAAAGCGGACACGTTCTCGAGCGGCGCCGAGGGGTCCTCCGAGGTGGTGGGGTTCCCGCTGTCCTTCGGGACCGAACCGCCGGCGGCCGAGGGCGCGCGGATCGCGACCGGAGGTGCGGTCCGGCCCGCGGGCGCGCCGGCGGCTGCGTCGGACCTCGACCCCGCCGTCGCGATCGCGCCACGGTCGTCGACGGCCCGGATCCCGCGACGCTGGCTGCTCGCCGCCGTCGTCGCGATCGGGGGCGTGATCGGGGTCGCGGTCGCGCTGGCCGGATCCGAGGGGCCGCCGCCCCCTGACGTCGCGACCCAGCCCGAGCGCGGGCCGCTCGCCACCACCCCGCCAGCGAGCGTCGAATCACCCGCGGCCGGACCGGTGGAGGCGACGGCGACGCCGACGCCTCCTGCGCCGACGGACCCCGTGGCGCCGGTGGGCGAGGCCGTCGCGGCTCCGGTGGACGAGGCCGTCGCGGTGGACGAGGCGGTCGTCG
This sequence comes from Deltaproteobacteria bacterium HGW-Deltaproteobacteria-14, assembly GCA_002841945.1. Lineage (GTDB taxonomy): Bacteria > Myxococcota_A > UBA9042 > PHBI01 > PHBI01 > PHBI01. Next base: position 56,204 of record PHBI01000037.1, on the reverse strand, counting down.
TGGACGAGGCGATCGCGGCTCCGGTGGACGAGGGCTCGGAGCCGGTCGTCGACGAGGCGCCCGCCGCGCCGCCGCTGGACCCGCGCATCGCGCGCATCCAACGGCAGCGCCAGAAGGCGTACCAGCGCGAGTTCGACCAGCGCAAGCGCGAGCGCCTCAAGCTGCTCGCGGAGCAGGCGCGGCAGAACCGCGAGCGCGCAGCCGAGCGCCAGCGCCAGTACAAGGCGGACTTCGAGCGCCGCAAGCGCGAGCGCCTCGAGGCGACGCTGGGGCAGTAGCCGCGCCCCGGGGCTCGCCGACGCTGCGCCCGCGCCGGCGAACCGAGCCTATCGGTCGGCCTCCGAGGTCGTCGTCGGTCGTCGGCGAGCGGCCTTGGCTGGCCGCTTCGTCGCCTCCGCCGCGACGCGTCGCTTGGTCGCGGCCCAGCCGCAGATGGGGCAGCGGCTCAGGTCGTGCCCGCGCGCCGGGCAGTGCTCGCGGCCGAAGAAGATGATCTGCAGGTGGAGCCGGTTCCACAGGGCCTCGGGGAAGGTCGCCTTGAGGTCCGCCTCGGTCTTCTCGACCGTCTTGCCGTCCGACAGCCCCCAGCGCGCCGCGAGGCGGTGGATGTGGGTGTCGACCGGGAACGCCGGCACCCCGAACGCCTGCGACATGACGACGGACGCGGTCTTGTGGCCGACCCCGGGCAGCGCCTCGAGGGCCTCGAAGCTCCGCGGGACCTCACCCTGGTGTCGCTCGAGCAGCAGCTCCGCCGTGCGCCGGAGGTTCTTCGCCTTCGTCGGCGCGAGCCCGATCTCGCGGATCAGATCGCGGATCTCCTCGACCTCGAGCGCCGCCATCGCCGCCGGCCCCGGGGCGCGGGCGAACAGCGCCGGGGTCACCTCGTTGACCTTCTTGTCGGTCGTCTGGGCGCTCAGCATCACCGCGACGAGCAGCGTGAAGGGGTCCGTGTGGTCGAGCGGGATGGGCGTCTCCGGGTGGAGCTCATTGAGGATCGCCACGATCCGCCGGGCCTTGTCGCTGCGTCTCATCGCTCCTCCCCCACGCGCGCTTCGGTTCCGTAGCGGTCGCCGACCTGCGTCCTCCGCGGCCGGTCCGGGGCCGCGCTGGCGCGCGACCTCGCACCACCAGCTTGGACTCCGGTCGGCGCCCTGCCGTTGCTCCTCGTCAAGGGGCGCTGATCCTCACCCGCGGCGGCTCCGCGGCGCCGTTCTTGCCCAACGTCACGAGCCGCACGCGCCCGCCGACCGCGTCGTAGACCACCCAGAAGTCGCTGCGGTCGGCCCCGCTCGAGGGCGTCCACAGCGGCGCCGGCGTCCCCGCCGTCGCCCCGCTCGCCGCGCCGTACTCGAGCCCGCCGCCGCTCGTCTGCAGCGCGACCGCCACCCCGGTGCCCGTCGCCGCCGCCTGAAACCACCGCCCGGGGCCGACGTCGCCGAACGCTCCGAGGGAGGCCCCGTCGAAGCGCGCATAGACCGCGTGCTCCGGGTCGCTCGCGAAGTCGAAGGCCGCCACCACCGACCGCCCGTCCACCCCGGCCGCGCCCGCGAAGAGCAGCTCGCCGGCGTCGAAGGCCAGCGTGGTCCCGCCGGCCTCGTCGGGGCTCGACAGGGTCACCCGGAGCTGCCCCGAGACCGCCGAGAAGACGTGGGCCGTGGTGGCCCCCACCCGCGTCGCCACGACGTCGTTGCGGTCGAGCTCGACGCCGTCGACCGTCGCCTCGACCGGCGCTCCCCCCGACAGCGCCCACTGGGTCCGTCGCACCTGCGTGCGCCCCGCCGCGGCTCCGGGGGCGAGATCGTAGAGCGCGACGGCGTCCTGCCACACCACCAGGCTCGGGAAGCTCAGGTCGAGGTCCGCCGCGAGCGGCGCCGAGCTCGGCTGCGGGAGGCCCGCCGCCGTCACCGGCAGGTGCCAGAAGGTCGCGCCGCTCGGGTCGAGAGCCAGCACCACGAAGGCGCCGCTCGGCGCTCCGCGCACCACGAGCTGCGAGAACGTGACCGCGTCCGAGCCGCCGAGGGCGATCGACGAGCTCAAGGCGTTGCCGTCGGCGTCGGTCACCAGGACCCGGATGGGCTCGGGGGTGCCCGTGACGTTGGCCTGCCACGCGAAGGCGAGGCGACCCTGGTCGTCCCCGCCGACCCCCGCGACCCGGACCCCGGAGACGTTCGCGGCGAACACCTCGCGCTCGCTGCCCCCGAGCGGCGCGCACCCCGCCGCGTCCGCGTCGCAGCCCGACAGGCACGACAGCGCCAGCGCGCTCGCCCCGTCCGCGCCGCAGCGCCGCGCCGTGCTCGTCACACAGCCTATCGGCGCCCCGGGCGTGCAGCCGGCGTCGCACGCCGCCGCGGTCGACGATGTTGCGCTGCACCCAAGTGGACACACCCGATCTACTTCAAAAATATGCGACGTGCTGCTGCATCGCATCAGGAGGTAGCCGTCGCACACCGTCGCGCCGGCCTCGCAGCTCGGCGCGCTGGTGTCCGCGGGGGGCGTGGTGTCGGGGGGCGAGGTGTCCGCGCGGGCGTCGTCGGCGGTGTCGGCGACGCCCGCGGTGTCCGCCGCCGCGTCCGGCCCGGCGGTGTCGGTGGCGCCGCTGTCCTCGGGCGGCGCGGCCGTGTCCGCCACCACGCTGTCCGCCGCGTCGACGCCGGCCTGGCCGCCGTCACCCCCACAGGCCACCAGCGCGACCACGACAGCACCCCACCAGCAACGCATATCCCCTCCGTGTCGGGGGCGCGACGATAGTCAAAGTGGCGCCCGGTGGCCAGCGCCGCCCGTACCCGCACCTGCGCGACCTAGCTAGCTAGGAGGGCGTAGCGCATACGGGCGACTGCGCGTGCCGGCGTCCCGCCAGGGGGCCACGGTGTGTCCCCCCGGCGCCAGCTACGACCTACGTGTCCCGCCCTGCCGTTGGGGAGGTCGACCTTCGGGACCAGCTACGACCTCCGGGTCCCGCCCTGCCGTTGGCTAGAGCTTCGCGCGGGTGAACTCGGGCCTGGTCAGCAGGTCCTTGAGGTGCAACTTCTTCGGCAGCTTCGCGCTCGCTCGCGCGACCGCCGCGGCCCCCTTGCCGGTCGGCGCTCCGAGGGTCAGCTCGAGCTCGCCCGAGCTCGAGAGCTTCCAGCTGCGCGACCAGAGCTTCGCCTCCTTCACCTGGTCGGGCTTGCCCTCGACGCTCTTGATGGTGCCCGCCGCCTCGCCGATGGGCAGCAGCCAGCAGCCCGGCGTCTTGTCATCGGGCGCGAAGCACAGCGCTAGATCGGTGCGGGTCGCGGTCTTGACGACGTCGCCTTCGTCGGTCGTGGGCTCGGTCCAGGTCGTCTTCACCTCGAAGGCGTGCACCATCCCGACCGGCTCGTGCGGGCACATCCCGGGGCACATGTCGAAGCGCTGGGCGGACCCCACGACCTCGACGGTCGCCTGGCGCGGGTTGCCCATGTGGCCGGACGCGTCGCCGATGACGCCCGCGTCCGCGAGCTTCCCCTCGGTCCCGAGGACGGCGCGCAGCTGCGACATGATGAAGCCGTCGTTGTCGTTCCGGATGCCGGCCAGCTTGACGACCAGCGCCGTCGGGAAGGCCGAGCCGTCCGGACCGACCTCCTCGGTGGGATCGCTCTGAGTGATCGCCTCGCACCCGCAGTCGGCGCAGGTCGCGCTCGTGCGGAGCTCCTTGCAGAACCCTTCGAACTCGGGCTCGTCGGTCCACTCCGGGACGTCGGCGAAGGCGGGGGGCGCCAGCAGGGTCACCGCGAGCATCAGCGTCAACACGCGCATAGGGCCAATCTCCGTGGTTCGTTGGATGGGTGTTCGCGAGACGTACACTGAGTCTCGCCGCGTCGCCACTGACGGATCGCGTCGCGCGACGAATCGGTACGGGCCCGAACCAACCCCCGGGCGCGGGCTTCCATGCCGCGGCGTCCTGTCATCCCCGGGCGCCGGGCGCGGCGATCACTCGAGGTCCCAGAAGTAGTCCTTCTGGGTCAGCTCCTCGCTCCAGGTGTCGTCGCCGTGATCGACCCGGAAGTCCGCGTCGCCCTCCTCGCCGACCGCCTGGGGCGCCCGCGGCCGCAGCGGCAGCGCCCGCGCGATCGCCTCGATCTCACCCACCTCCTGGGCCCAGAACGCGGGCTCGGCGTAGTCCGGCCAGGTCCGCGGGAAGAGCGGATCGTGCCAGCGCCGGGCGATCCACCCTGCGTAGTGGATGCGCCGCATCGCCGGCAACACGTCGAGGGCGGTCAGCTCGCGGCGGTCGAAGGGGCGAAAGCGCTCGTAGGCCGCGATGAGGACGCCGAGCTGCCGCGCGCGATCGTCGGGGGAGCCCGAGAGCATCAGCCACAGATCCTGGATGGCCGGGCCGGTGCACGCGTCGTCGAGGTCGAGCACCTGCAAGACGCCGTCGTGGAGCAGGAGGTTGCCCCGGTGGAGGTCGCCGTGCAGGCGCAGCTGGGTGAGCCCCGAGAGCCGCGCGTCCGCCGCGTCGGCGATGTGCTCGGCGGCGTCCTGGTAGCGTCCCCGCAGGTTGGACGGCACCAGCCGGCTCGACAGCAGCGTCGCCACCGGCCCGCGGATCCAGTCCGCCGCCGTCAGCGTCCGCCGCGTCGCGAACGACCCGCGCGCCCCGACCGCGTGGATGCGGGCCGCCATCATCGCGACCCGCTCCAGCAAGACGTCGTCCGGATCCCCGACCGGCCGGCCCGGGCGATACTCGAACAGCGCGTACGGCACGCCGCAGATGCTCTTGAGCGTCTCGCCGTCGGGGAACGGCAGCACGCCGCACACCGGGATCTCCGCCGCGGCGAGGTCGTCGAGGAGGCGATGCTCCTCGAGGATCTGCCCCCGCGACCAGCGCCTCGGCCGGTAGAACTTCGCGATGAGCTGCCCGCCGTCCGTCAACCTGACGAGGTATACGCGGTTCTCGTAGGAGTTCAGCGGGAAGCACCCGGCCGCCGCCCGGACCCCGCTGGCCTCGACCGCGTCGAGCACCCGCTCGGGGGTGAGAGCGACGAACAGGTCCGTCGGCGCTTTGGGGCGAGGGGGGGAGTGCAAGAGCCGGCGCTCCGGGTGGCGCCGGGACGATCGGCGACAGGAGTGGCCTTGTACCACATCCACGGCGAGGGGGCGTCGCCCGAAGCGCTATGGGACGCCAGGCAGGGTGACCGTGACCGCCTGCGCGCGCGGCTCGCGATCGCCGGCGCCGAGCTGGCCCCAGTCGTTGGCTCCGACGCACACGACGCGGCCCTCGCGGGTCACCGCGCAGCCGTGGGCGCCGGCCCGCGCCCTCGGCGCGTCGAACCCGATCGCGGCCCCGAAGGCGTCGACGTCGGCGAGGTCCACGATCGCCCCGTCGCGAAGCCACCCGCAGCTCACCTGCCCCTCCGCGGTCCGCAGGCAGGCGCGGTCGCCCCAGGCGCGGACGGCGACCGCCGGCGCCACGGCGAGCCGGGTCGGCACCTCCCCGACCGCTGGCCAGAGCCACACCCCGCCGTCCGCGGTCACCGCCAGGGGGACGTCTCCCACCGCCAGCCCGACGACGAGGGGCGGCACGCCCTCGAGCACGCGGGGGCGGTCGGGGAGCCCGCAGGTGATGCCCCCGCGGCGGGTCAGCACGCATGCCTCGTGCGCACCCCCGGCGATCATCAGGCCATCCTCGAGGTCGGGCGTCGCGCGCACCGCCGCCGCGTCATCCCAGTACCCCTGGCTGCAGCCCCAGCACGCCACCGCGCCGCTCCGCAGCAGCGCGCACGAGTAGCAGTCCCCGGCCACGACGTCCCGCGCGCCGCGCAGCGGCGGGCCGACCCAGCCGTAGTGAGCGCCCCGGAACACCATCCTGGGCTCGGTCACCACCTGCAGCGGCCGGGCGCTCTCGGGGGCGCCGAGGCCGAGCGTCCCGTAGCGCGCGCCGTCGCCCCAGCACCAGACCTCGCCGCGGTGGTCGAGCGCGCAGGCGTGGTCCACGCCGACCGACAGGGTGGTCGCCGGCCGATCCTCGCCGCCGAGCAGCACCCGCCGGGGCCGCGCGACCGCGATCTCGGCGCCGTGGCGGGCGTCGCCCACCCGCACCTCGGGCGCCGCCTGCCCGCACTGGCCGTGATCGTTGCGCCTCCAGCACCAGATCGTCGCCCCGGCGGTCATCACGCAGGTCTGGGCGCGCCCCACCGACACGGCGTCGACCCAGGCGGCGTCGAGGTCCGCGAGGGCGGTGCAGGCGCGGCTCCCAGGCGCCGCGGCACAGGCGGCGTGGAGGAGCTGCGAGGCGAACGCGCGCGAGGCGGGGGCGCCCTCGCCGCGGAGCACCATGTCCGCGAGGGCGGCGCAGCTCGCCGGGTGCCCCGCGTCGCACCCCGCGGTCAGGAACGCGCGCGCCCGCATCGGGTGGGTGGCGCGGAGCCCGGCGCCGAGCTCGACGCAGGCGCTCCCGACCCCGGCGTGGCAAGCCGCCGCGGTCTCGCGTGGGTAGAGTGGGGCGCCGGCGCAGGCCCCGAGCACGGGGGCCAAGGCGAACGCCGCCGCGATGAGGTGGGGACGGGGCGTCATGACCATGCTCCGGTGAAAGAAGCTAGTCTTTTCCGGGGATTATGCAGCAAGATCCAGGCCATCCCGCGACCCGCTGTTCCCCGCGATCCTCCGCCGGCGGCGCCCCGGCGATCGGGTGAACGCACACAACCCCTGGGCCTGCTGACGCACCCCGTCCCGAGCGGCGCGTGCCCGCCGCTTGACGTGGCCGCCGGCTCCCGTGGTACGGGGCCGTCGCGCGCCTCGATCGAGCGGCCGTCGCGCCCCGTGCCCGCGCCTTCGGAGGTCCCATGAGCACACGCGTCACCCTCTCGCTGGTGTCCCTCGCCCTCGCCGCGACCACCGCCGGCTGCCCCGACGCGGGCCTCCGCAAGATCGGCGCGAGCTGCACCTCGGACGGGCAGTGCGCGAGCGGGCTCTGCGCCTCCGGCGTGTGCCTCGATCCCGAGGCCGACGACGACGGCGACAGCCTCGTCAACCGCGTCGAGGTCGCCCTCGGGACCGACCCGCTGCGCGCCGACAGCGACGGCGACGGTGTGTCGGATCCCGCCGAGCTCGGCGACCTCACCGCCCCCCGCGACAGCGACGGCGACGGGCGCCTCGACGCCATCGAGAGCAGCAGCGCCGATGTCGACGGCGACTGCATCGTCGACCAGTCCGACCCCCGCGACAGCCTCTCCGACCCGCCGAGCGAGGAGCTCCCCGAGGCCTGCGGCGACGGCAGCATCAGCTGCGACGCCAACCCGGTCGCGGGCACCTGCGCGGCGCCGCTCGGGGCGATGCTCGTGGAGTGCTTCCACCCGTCGGGGCCGTGTCAGGTCGTGGTCGGGACGACCCCCGGATCCGCCGCGAACGTGACCTGGGACAACGGCGCGCGCATGACCTGGAAGTACGCCGGCGGGGTGGCGGTCGGCCAGCTGTTCGGCCCGACCGACAGGCTGTGCGGCACCGTGCGCGCCAGCGAGAGCGCCGACAACAGCGCGACCCTCCAGGTCACCGCGGGCCCGAGCTACGCCCTGCGCGACGGCGACGACAACGCCACCACCGTGATCACCTGCCCGAGCGGCGCCGAGGTGGTCGTGGGCGAGAGCGACAAGGCCGCCCTCGACGCCTGCAGCGGCTCGGACTCGACCTCGACCTGCACCGTGGCCCAGCCCGGCCCGTGCGTGACCGACGCCGACTGCGCGGGCTGGCGCTGCTGCCCCATCGCCGACGCGCCGGAGGCCACCGGCTACTGCCTGCCGGTGGAGACCTGTCCGAGCTTCGCGCGCTGACGCCGCCGGGTCGGCGGGCCTCGCGAAACCGGCTGACCGGCCTCGCGGCATTGCGGTACACTCGCGTCGCTCCACCGAATCAGGAAGCTCCCATGCCGCTATCGACCCGCGCCCTCCTCGCCGCCGTCGTCGCCGCTCTCAGCCTCGCCGGCGCGGCGTCGACCGCCCGCGCCCAGAACTGCCCCCAGAACAAGACCTGCTTCTACGTCCCGCCGCAGATGCCGGCCCCGCCGCACGCCGTCACCTGGGACATCGTGCTCGCCGCCGCGACCGGCACCGTGTCGGGGACCTACACCTTCCCCGGCCAGAGCGCGCAGCCATTCACCGCCACCGCCGGCACGCCCGTCTTCGTGCCGCTGTCGACCACGACCGGCGTCGCCAGCGCCTACGCCGTCGCCGAGACCCGCGGCGTCTTCGTCGTCGCCGACGCCCCCCAGCTCAGCGTCGTCGCCCGCGAGATCAGCGGGCCGTGGAACAGCTCGGCGACCATCAAGGACCACAACACCGCCCTCGGCACCCGCTTTCGCGTCGGCGGCTACACCCTCGACGAGGCCGGCAGCTTCCCGACGACCGGCCACGACGTCGTCATCTTCTACGCGCCCCTCGGTGCGACGGTCACGGTGACGCCCCCTGCCGGCGTCGCCTGGGGGGACGGCCTCGCGGCCGGCGTCCGGGTCATCATCCTGGCGCCGCAGCAGACCTACCTCCTGCGCACCCTCTCCGGCGGCTGCGGCTACGACCTCACCGGCGCCCTCGTCACCGCGGACGCCCCGATCAGCGTCGTCTCCGGCGGCCGCGGCTGGGGCGGCTCCGGGGGCTGCGAGCCGACGAGCGCCACCGGCTGCGGCGACGACGGCCTCGACAACCTCATCCCCACCTCGGGCCTCGGCACCGTCTACGCCGTCGACGCCTATCCGGCCCCGGACGGCGACCGCGTCACGGTCGTCGCCGACAGCGCCGACACCGAGGTGTGGATCAACGGCGCGCTGACCACCACCCTCCAGCCCGGCCAGAAGTACCGCTTCGCGAACACCTCGCTGACGCTCATCGAGACCTCGGCGCCCGCCTACGTCTTCCAGGACGCCGGGGAGGACCGCTGCGAGCACGGCATGAGCATCATCCCGCCGCTGTCCTTCGCGGCCTCCGGCGGCGCCCAGACGCTGGCCTTCAACGTTCACGGGAGCGGCGAGATCAGCGCGTTCTTGCCCACCGCCCAGGTCGGCTCGCTGCTCATCGACGGCGCCGCCCCCGTCGGCGCCTCGAGCGCGACCGTCCCGGGTCTACCCACCGTGACCCGCGTCCGCGTCCCCCTCGCCGGCGGCAACCACGCGGTCAGCGCCGCGGGTGACTTCCAGCTCGGCCTGGTGTCGCAGAACACGGCCGCCGGCGGCACCGGCCTCTTCGCCTACTACAACCGCTTCCGCGTCCCCGGTTGCGGCGACGACACCCTCGACGCGAGCGAGGCCTGCGATGACGGCAACGTCGTCGACGGCGACGGCTGCAGCGCCGCCTGCCGCTTCGAGGTCGGCTACGGCCCCTGCGACGACGACGGCCAGTGCGTCGCGAGCGGCCGCTGCGACCTCGACACCGGGCTGTGCGTCGGGCGGTGCAACGACGACGCCGACTGCGACGACGGCGACGGCTGCACCGCCGACAGCTGCAACACCTTCACCGGCGCCTGCCAGACCACCCCGCTCGCCTCCGGCGCCAGCTGCGACGACGGCCTGTTCTGCACCGAGGACACCGTGTGCAGCGCACAGGGCGAGTGCCTCGGCGCGCCGCTGAGCTGCGGCCCGCCGGCGGACTATTGCGACGAGGCGCTGTGCGACGAGGACGCCAACCAGTGCGTCGAGCAGGGGCGGAGCTGCGCCTCCGAGCGCCACTACCTCTTCGGCGTGGTCAGCGACGGCGGTGACCCGCCGACCTACGGCAGCATCCGCTGCTGGCGCGTCGGGGGCGTTGTGCAATGCGACATGAGCGGTGGCGAGCTGGTGGTCGGGCCGCCAGTCTGCGAGTGACCGCCGTCGGGATTGGGGTCGCGTTCGGGCGCCGCTGAGGATAGAACGATCGCCCCCGACGCACGTATCAGCGCGGACCCCGCACCCCGAGGAGACGATCGTGGCCAAGCTCCTGCCCCTGCTCCTGACCTTCGGCGCGCTCGCCGCCTGCCCCAGCTCTTCGGCCCCGGTCACCCCCGACAACGGGCCCGTCGTCGTGATCGCCGACGAGGACCCCGCGGCCCCCGCGCCGCCCCCCGCCGATCCCCGGCCCGCCGTCGCCGCCGCGCCCGCCGCCCCCGAGGGCAGCGCCAAGGCCGCGGCCGACGCCAACAACGCCTTCGCCTTCGCCCTCTACGACCAGCTCCGCGTCGGCGCCGGCAACCGCTTCGTCTCGCCGGTGAGCCTCTCGCTCGCGCTGTCGATGACGTCGCTCGGCGCCGCCGGCACGACCGAGGCCGAGATGCGCGCCGCGCTGCGCCTGCCCGAGAGCGGCGCCCACGCGTCCTTCGGCGCGCTCCAGCGCGAGCTCACCGACGACCGCGGGCCGAAGACCCAGATCGCGATCGCCAACCGCCTCTGGGGCCAGGCCGGATACGCCTTCCAGGACGCGTTCCTGGCCGCCGCGACCAAGCACTACGGCGCGGGGCTCGAGCGCGTCGACTTCGCCGCCTCCGAGGCCGCCCGCGCGACCATCAACGGCTGGGTCTCGGGGCAGACCCACGAGAAGATCCCGAACCTCATCCCGTCGGGGCTGCTGACCGCCCAGACCAAGCTCGTGCTGACCAACGCCGTGTACTTCAAGGGCCTGTGGGCCGAGGCCTTCGCGGCCGCCGACACGAAGCCCGCGGACTTCTTCGTCAGCGCCGACAAGACCGTGTCGGCCGAGCTGATGTACCGCAAGGGGAGCTTCGACTACGCCGAGGATGAGCGCGCGCAGGTCCTGAGCATGCCCTACCAGGGGGCGGGCATCTCGATGATCGTCGTGCTCCCCAAGGCGAAGGACGGGCTCGCGGCCCTCGAGGCCGGCCTCGCCGCCGATCTCCCGGGCTGGCTCGACGCGCTCGGCGGCCGCAGGATCGAGGTCTACTTCCCGCGCTTCGAGATGCGCGTGAACACCGCGATGAAGGCGCCGCTCACCGCCCTCGGGATGCGTACGGCCTTCACCCAGGCGGCCGACTTCAGCCCCATGAGCGGCGCCAAGGACCTCTACATCAGCGCGGTCATCCACGAGGCCTACGTCTTGGTCGACGAGGCGGGCACCGAGGCGGCCGCCGCGACCGCCGTCGTGATGACGAGGAAGTCGGCCGCGCCGCGCCCGGCCCCGGTCTTCCGCGCCGACCACCCGTTCTTCTTCGCTCTGCGCGACGACCGCAGCGGCGCGCTCCTCTTCATGGGGCGCGTCGCGGATCCCACCGCCGGATGAGCGCGGAGCGTGTGATTGATCAACGTTGATCAATCACACGCCCGGCGCCGGCCGCCCCGTCGGGTCGGCGCCTCATCCGACCGCGCCCCACATCGTGGTTGGCCCCCGGGCGAACGCCTGCTACACGGGCCTCATGCCCACCGGAACCGACGGCCTCGCCGCAGACCTGCTCTCGCCCCGCCTGACCACCGGGGAGGGGCCCGGCGCCTACGACCGCCTGCTCGTCGCGCTGCGCGCCCTGCGCGACGACCCGGCGCTGCTCACCCCGCTGAGCCGCGCCTGGGTGAGCCGGTCGTTCAGCGGCGTGTTCGCCAGGCCGACCCTGCTCCTCGCGGCGCTCCGCTATCGCGCGCTCAGCGTCGACGACCACCCCCTCGCCCCCGAGGTCCTGCTCGACGGCGAGGCCCCGGAGCTCGATCGGCGCCTCCGCGAGGCCCTCGCCGACCCGGAGCTCGTCGCGGTCCTCGCCGCCCGCGCGGTCCGCAGCCACGATCCCGGGCGCGCCCTCGGCTGGGGGCTCGCGACCCTCGCCCTCGGGCTGCCCCACCGGCGCTTTGCCCTGGTCGACATGGCCGCCGTGGCGGGCCTGCACCTCGTCGTCGACCTGACCTCGGTGCCGCTGCGCCTCGGCGCCGAGAAGATCACCGGGCTCGACCTCCCCTCGCCGCACCTGCGCCGCGGCCTCGACGCCGATCCCGTCGACGTCCACGTCGAGGCGGACGTCCGCTGGCTCCGCGCCGGCATCTGGCCCGGGCAGCCGGACCGCGCCGACCGCTTCGAGGCGGCGCTCGAGGCCCTGCGGCGCCCCTGGCGCGGCTCCTCCCCTGGCCCGACCCTCGCGCGCCACCGCCTGGGCGCGGACGACACGGCCGCCGTCCTGACCGCCGCCGGCGCCGACCCCGACGTCGACGCGGTGATCGCCTTCGAGACGGCCGCCACCCCCGCCGACCCCGACGCCCACCGCGACGCCCTCACGGGCTGGCTGCTCGAGGGCCCGGGCCGCCTCTGGGTCACCTTCGACCCCGCGCCGCCGGGCCCGACCGGCTCCGGCGGGGGCCCGATGAGCCTGGTCGCCCACACCGCCCACGGCGGCGAGGTCGCGCCGATCGAGCTCGCCCGCGCGGCCTACCACCCCGCGGGGTGCGTCATCGTTCCCGGGGCGATCCAGGCGCTGCGCGCCCGCTGGAGCTCGCCATGAGCGTCCGTCCCGCCGCGTCGGCGGTGACGGTCGCGCTGCTCCTCGCCGCCTGCGCCGGCAGCCTCGACACCTACCCGGACGCCGTGAACGCCTGGCGCTCCGGCCGCGAGGGGGCCGCGCTCGCCCTCGCCCGCGAGGAGTACGCGCGCTATCGCGACGCCAACGACCTCGCCGAGGCGGAGGTCCGCCGGGTGGTCGACGGGGCGCGGGGCGCGCTGTCGGAGCGCCCGGTCGTCCCCCGCGGGGGGCTGCCGGCGCCGATCGCGGTGCGCAACGGCGCCCCCGGCGCGCTGCGCGACGTGGTCCGCGGCGATCTGCTCAGCGGTCGGATCACGGCCATCCTCCGCGCGAGCAGCGTCGTGGCCAACCTCGGCCTGCGCGCCCACGCGCCCGATCTGATCACGGTCGTCTTCCGGCGCGACCCGGTCGCCGACGACGGCGGCCTGCTCACCGAGGCCAGCGTGGCGCTGCGCTCGATCGCCGCCAAGCGTGCGGCGCTCGACGCGCTCGAGGCGATCGCCGGCCCGCCGTGAGCCGGCCGACGGGCCGGCCGCCAAACCTCGTGCTTGCTGCGCCGGGCCTCACGTGCTATAGCGCGCCGGCCGATTTCGCGGGGACCCTCCGCAAAGCGGCAATAAATTCGCACACTTCCCGGACTTTCGTGGCGTCCGTTAGACGGCCGCTCGGGGAGTGGAGGCAAACGAAAGCGAGGATTCAAGCCATGAGCACTGTGAGCATGCGGGACATGCTGGAGGCCGGCGTTCACTTCGGTCACCAGGTCCACCGCTGGAACCCGAAGATGCGCCCCTACATCTGGGGCCAGAAGAACGGCATCCACATCATCGACCTGCAGAAGACGGTCCGCCTCTTCCGCAACGCCCTCGACTTCATGGGCAAGCTCGGCCAGCACGGCGACCGCGTCATGTACGTGGGCACCAAGCGCCAGGCCCAGGAGATCATCGAGGGCGAGGCCAGCCGCGCCAAGCAGCCCTACGTGGCTCACCGCTGGCTCGGCGGCATGCTCACGAACTTCCGCACCATCCGCAGCTCGATCGACCGCATCGAGGAGATCGAGACCCTGCTGGGCGTCGGCAGCGTCGAGCGCCTGGTGAAGAAGGAGGTCAACCGCCTCGAGCGCGAGCGCAACAAGCTCCTGCGCAACCTCGGCGGTATCCGCGACCTCAAGAAGGCGCCGGCCGCCATCCTGGTGATCGACACCGTGAAGGAGCACCTCGCGGTGGCCGAGGCGCGCAAGCTGAAGATCCCGATCATCGCGCTCGTGGACTCCAACAGCGACCCGCAGCAGGTGGACTACCCGATCCCGTCGAACGACGACGCGATCCGCGCCATCCAGCTGTTCATCGGGGCGCTGACCGACGCCTACGTCGCCGGCGCCGCCGTGCACAAGGACTCGTACCAGAACGACTTCGCGCCGGCCCCGCAGCGCGACGTCGAGGTCGACGTCATCGTGCGTGGCGCCGAGGAGGCCGCCCCGGCTCCGGCCGCTGCCGCTGCCCCGGCCCCGGCCGCTGCTCCGGCCGCTGCCCCGGCCCCGGCCGCTCCGCCGGCGCCCGTCGAGGCCTGATAGGCCTGGACCCCGGGGGCGTTCGCGCCCCCGGGTCTCCACCCCACCCGTCACGCGGCCCGACAGCCGGGCGCGCGACCACACAGGTGCGGCGAGCGAGCCGCCTGGGAGACAAGGACATGAGCGTCAGCGCAAGCGTTGTGAAGGAGCTCCGCGATCGCACCGGAGCGGGCTTCATGGACTGCAAGGCCGCCCTCGCCGAGACCGACGGCGACATGGACAAGGCCATCGAGTACCTCCAGAAGAAGCAGCTCGCCAGCGTCACCAAGAAGGCCGGGCGCATCGCGGCCGAGGGGACCTGCGGCAGCTACGTGCACGCCGGTGGCCGCATCGCGGTGCTCGTCGAGGTGAACTGCGAGACCGACTTCGTCGCTCGCAACGAGGACTTCCAGGCCTTCGCTCGCGACATCGCGATGCACGTCGCCGCGTCGAACCCGCTCGTCGTGCGCGACACCGAGATCGACGCCGCGGAGATCGCCCACCAGAAGGAGATCTTCAAGGGCCAGGCGATCGAGGAGGGCAAGCCCGCCAACATCGCCGAGAAGATGGTCGAGGGGCGTCTCAAGAAGTGGCTCAAGGAGGTCTGCCTCCTCGACCAGCCCTTCGTGAAGGACCCCGACAAGACCGTCGGTGACCTCGAGAAGGAGCTCACGGGCAAGCTCGGCGAGAAGATCTCGGTGCGCCGCTTCACCCGCTACGAGGTCGGCGAGGGCATCGAGAAGCGCTCCGACGACTTCGCCGCCGAGGTCGCCAAGCAGGCTGGCCTGTAAGGGCTGTCGAGCAGTGATTCGAGACGAAAGGCACCGGGGTTCGCTTCGGTGCCTTTCGTGTCTCAGGGCATCGCGACCGCTCGCTCGGGCGGTCGATCAGCACCGCCAGAATCGATAGATGGAGAGGCGCGTCATGGGTGAGCTCAAGTACCGGCGGATCCTGCTCAAGCTGTCCGGCGAGGCCCTGATGGGGCCCGGTAGTTTCGGAATCGACGTGCCGACCCTCAAGGGGATCGCCGAGCAGGTCGCCGCGGTCAGCCGGACCGGCTGCCAGGTGGCGCTCGTCATCGGCGGCGGCAACATCTTTCGGGGCCTCAAGGGCGCGGCCGGGGGGATGGACCGCACGACCGCCGACCAGATGGGGATGCTCGCGACCGTGATGAACGCCCTCGCGATGCAGGACGCCCTCGAGCGCGAGGGGATCCCGACCCGGGTGATGACGGCGCTCGAGATGCGCGCCGTGGCCGAGCCGTACATCCTGCGCCGGGCCCTGCGCCACTTCGAGAAGGGCCGCGTCATCATCTTCGCGGCCGGCACCGGCAACCCGTACTTCACGACCGACACCGCGGCCGCGCTGCGGGCGGCCGAGATCAAGGCCGACGTCGTGATGAAGGCGACCAAGGTCGACGGCGTGTACGACAAGGATCCGGTTCGCCACCCCGAGGCGCGCCGCTACGAGCGCATCTGCTACCAGGACGTGCTCAGCCTCGACCTCAAGGTCATGGACGGCTCGGCCATCGCGCTCTGCAAGGACAACGGCGTGCCCATCATGGTCTTCAGCATGATCACCCCGGGCAACATCCTGCGGGCCGTCACCGGCGACGTGATCGGGACCCTCGTGGCCGAGGGCGTGACGAAGTACTGAGCCCGCCGGTCATCGCCGACGTCGGGCCGGCTTGTCAAAGGCGGCCCCGCGCGTATGCTCGCCCCCAGACCCAGATGGAGGGCCCCTATGCTCGACGAGATTTTCGCGGACCTGAACGCTTCGATGGCCAAGGTCGTGGAGGCTTTCCAGCGCGACCTGGCGAAGCTCCGTACCGGCCGCGCCAACCTGACCATGCTCGACGGCATCCGCGTCGAGTACTACGGCGCCCAGACGCCGCTCAACCAGGTCGCGGCGCTCAACGTCGCCGACCCACGGCTCATCACGATCAAGCCCTGGGACAAGACGCTCCTGACGGCGATCGAGAAGGCCATCGTCAGCTCGAACCTCGGGATCACGCCGGGCAACGACGGCGAGATCATCCGCCTGCCGATCCCGCCGCTGACCGGCGAGCTGCGCCAGAAGCTGGTCAAGCAGCTGAAGAAGCAGACCGAGGACGCGCGCATCGCCGCCCGCAGCACCCGCCGCGACGCCAACGACCTCGTGAAGTCCGACGACGACGTCACCGAGGACGAGCAGCACCGCGCCCTCAAGGAGATCCAGGTCATCACCGACGAGTGCATCAAGCAGCTCGACGCCGAGGCCGAGAAGAAAGAGAAGGAGATCATGGAGATCTGATCTCCCGCCCGCCGCCGGGGGGCCTCCACCGTGGCCACCCGGCGAACGAACGGGGAGAGGCTCCGAGCCCCGCCCGGCCCAGACGATCTGTTGTGCAGCGCACAGCGCTTCAGGGCGCGATGCCATCGGCCGTTCATCGGTCCCCTTGTTGCGTTGCGGTGAAGCGCGCCCAGGCCTCGACGCGGTCGTCGCCACCCTCTGACCGGAGGGCGCTCACGGTGAGCCGCCCGTCCGGCCCGACCCGGACGGTGACCGCGCCGTCGCGGCCGGTGATCCAGACCCGCGTCCCGCGCGCTCGATAGCGCGCGAGGACGTCGTCGTGGGGAGGCATGGGGGCTCGCCCGGGGAGGCCCGAGACGACGACGTCGCGCGGCCTCACCGCCGCGAGCAGGGCCGGCGTCGACGACGTGCGGCTGCCGTGGTGGGGCGCCTTGAGCACGTCCGCGCGGAGCCGCGCGCCAGCCTCGGCGACGAGCCGGGCCTCATCGGGCGCCTCGATGTCGCCGGTCAGCAGCAGCGTTCGCCCGGCGTAGCGGAGGGCCAGGACCAGCGAGCTGTCGTTGGCGGCGACCCGGCAGCGGCCGTCCCAGCCGACCTGGTCGCCGGGGGGCCACAGCACCTCGAGCTCCGCCCCCTCCCAGCCCGTCGCGGGCTGCCGGTGGAGCGGGCGCACGGTGCCGCCGCGGTCGAGGACGGCGCGCGCCAGGGCCTGGCCTCGCCCGGTGAGCAGGGCGCACGGCGGCAGCCACAGGCTCCGAACCGGGATGCGCGCGACGACGGTCGCCGCCCCCCCGATGTGGTCTCGGTCGGCGTGGGTCACGATCAGGGCGTCGAGGGCCGCCACCCCGCGCTGCAGCAGCGACGCCACGACCTGGCGGTCCGCCTGGCGCCGGTCGGCCTCGCCCCCCTGCCACGCTCCCCCGGCGTCGACGAGGGCCGCGCCCCCGGCGGGCAGCCGCAGGAGCAGGGCGTCGCCGTGGCCCACGTCGAGGGCGGTCACCTCGAGGGGGCCGGGACCGGGGTGGGCGACCCAGGCCCCGAGGACCGCGATCCCGGCGAGGGCGGTCGCGGCGAGCCCGCGCCCTCGCGGGGTGGCGAGCAAGGCGAGGAAGGCCACCGTGGCGGCCACCGCGAGGGGGACCGGCCAGGCGGCGACCGAGCTCGGGCCGACCGCGTCGGCCGCGCCCAGGATCCCGGCGACGAAGCTCCCGCCGATGGCGCTCGGCGCCGCCGCCAGCCACGCCGCCAGCGGGGGCGCAAGCAACGCCAGCGCCGCCCACAGCGCGCCGATCGGCAAGACGACGAGGGTGACCAGCGGGACGGCGACGAGGTTGATCCACAGACCGTGGGGGGCCACCTGACCGAACCACGCGGCGGTCAGGGGGGCGGTCGCCGCGAACGTCAGCGCGTCGACCAGCAGCAGCGCGCTCACGCCGATGGCGAGGCGCCGCACCAGCGGCCGCCTCAGGCGCCCCGGCTCGCTCCAGAAGGCGACGATCCGGCGGCCGAGCGGGGCGCCGAGGACGAGGGACGCTGCGGCGGCGAAGGACAGCTGAAACCCTGGCCGCAGCAGCGCCGTCGGGTCGGCGAGGAGCCCCGTGATCGCGGCGAGGAGCAGCGTCCGCCGGCCCTGGGCGCGGCGGGCCAAAACCTCGCCGAGGAAGACGAGGCCGATGAAGACGAGGGCGCGTCGGGTGGCGTCCGAGGGGGCGACGACCTCGGTGTAGGCCCACAACAGCGGCAGGGCGGCGGCGGCGGCGATGGCCGGCACTCGCGCCCCCTGCGCGAGCCGGCGGACGCGGAGCAGGGCGGCCAGGAGCAGGGCGCGCAGGCCGAAGCCGATGAGCGCCAGGTGGAGCCCCGAGATAGCGAGGATGTGCGCGGTGCCTGTGTCCTGAAAGCCCCACCGGATCTGCGCCTCGAGGTCGCCCTTGTCGCCGAGGAGGAGCGCGCGATAGAGCGCGGCGGCGCGCGGGTCGGCGAAGTCCATGCGCTCACGCAGCGTCGCCGCGATGGCGGCGTCCCAGCTCGGGGAGGCGCCGCTGAGCTCGAGGTCGGCGATGGCCTTCAGGTAGGGCCGCGGCGGGGCCACAGTGTCCGTGAACGGGCTCGGGTTGGTGGCGCGTCGCGCCTCGCGGACCTCGGCCAGGAGGCGGACCCCGAGCCCGGTCGCCGGCGGCTCGTAGAGGTCGTCGAACCAGACCGCGACGCGGCGCAGGCGCAGCTCGGGCCCGATCTGCGCGTCGGCCAGCGTGACCCGGCAGCGGGGCGGCCGGTCGCAGCTCACCGCGAAGACGGTCCCGGTGACCGTCACCTCACCGGTGGGCAGCGGGGGCGCCGGCCGGGTGATGAAGGCGCCCCAGCCGAGGCCGAGGAGCAGCGCGAGCGCCGTCCACCGCCGCCCGCCGCGTGGGGCGCCTGAGAGCAGCAGCGCGAGGGCCGCGGCGAGCCCACCGAGGGCGGCCAGGGGCCCGAGGGCGGCGGCGCAGCCGGTGGTGACCGCGCCGGCGGTGGTGGCGAGGAGCAGGCGCATGGGGCCTCGACGAGGGGGGGCAGGGTCGGCGCACGCCGCGTGCGTCGCCGTCACCTGTCCTTTGCCGTCGGCGGCCCGTTTCGTTCCGCTTTTTCTTCGCGGGTCGCGGATCTCGCGGTCGCGCGAGGGATCCTCAGCGCGGTGGAGCGGCCGCCTGTACGGCGTCGAGGAGCCGCGCCATCCAGTCGTGGCCGAGCGCGGTCGGGGCCAGCGCCAGCGCCTCCCGGGCGCGGGTCAGGTCCCCGGCCGCGAGGGCCTCGGCGCTCGGCAGCAGCGCCGCCTCGATCTGCCCCCAAGAGCCGCTCTTGATGCGACGCACCATCTCGAGGGCGAAGATGGGATAGGCATCGAAGATGCTCCCATGTGCAGCGCGGGAGAACGCGTCCTCGGCCGGGGCCCAGCGCGTCGGGTCGCCGTCGATCGCGGCGCGCAGGTGCGCCGCGCCCTCGCTGAGCGCCGCCTCGTCGCCGCTCCGCGTCTGGGCGTAGCGGGCGAGGATCAGGCCTCCGAGGGCGAGCAGCAGCACGGCTCCTCCGAGCGCGCGTCGCGAGCGGCGCGCCCGGGCGGCGCGCGCCGCCGGGAGCGCGGACAGCGGAGGATCGTAGGGCACGTGGACGCCATCGCCAGAGACGCGCCCGAAGTCAAGCACCGACGGGCGCGGGGCGTCTCCGCCGCCGCGCCCGCAGCGCGTGGCTCACGCGTCGAAGTACAGGAAGAACTCGTAGGGCGTGGGGCGCATGCGGACCTGGTCGATGTCGTGGACGCGCTTGCGATCGACCCACATCCGGATCAGGTCCGGGGTGAAGACGTTGCCCTTGAGCAGGAAGTCGTGGTCGCTCTCGAGGGCGTTGACGGCCTCCTCGAGCGAGCCCGGCATCTTCGGGATGTCGGCCAGCTCCTCCGGCGGCAGCCCGTAGATGTCCTTGTCGAGGGGCTTACCGGGGTCGATCTGGCGCTCGACGCCGTCGAGGCCGGCCATGAGCAGCCCCGAGAACAGCAGGTACGGGTTGGCGGTCGGGTCGGGGCAGCGGTACTCGAGGCGCTTGGACTTCGGGTTGGCGTTGGCCTGCAGCGGGATGCGGATCGACGCCGAGCGGTTGCGGCTCGAGTAGGCCAGGTTCACCGGCGCCTCGTAGCCCGGCACGAGGCGCTTGTAGCTGTTGGTGGTCGGGTTCGAGAACGCCGCCAGCGCCGGCGCGTGGCGGATGATGCCGCCGATGAACCACAGCGCCATCTGGCTGATCCCGGCGTACTCGTTGCCCGCGAACAGCGGCTTGCCGTCCTTCCAGATCGAGATGTGGGTGTGCATCCCCGAGCCGTTGTCCCCAAACAGCGGCTTCGGCATGAACGTCGCGACCTTGCCGTTGCGCGCGGCGACGTTGCGGACCACGTACTTGAACCACTGGAGTTGGTCGCCCATGGCCACGAGGTCGTCGTAGCGCATGTCGATCTCGCACTGGCCGCCGGTGGCGACCTCGTGGTGCGAGGCCTCGACCTTGATGCCGAGCTTGACGAGCTCGACCACCATCTCGGTGCGGAGGTCGGCGACCTTGTCCCACGGCATGACCGGGAAGTAGCCCTCCTTCGGCCGCGCCTTGTAGCCCTTGTTGCCGAACGGCTCGTCCTTGCCGGTGTTCCACGAGCCCTCCACCGAGTCGACCTCGTAGAAGGCCTTGTTGCCGGTCTGCTCGTAGCGCACCGAGTCGAACAGGAAGAACTCCGCCTCGGGGCCGATGTATACGGTGTCGCCGAGGCCGGTCGACTTCAGGAAGTTGACCGCCTTCTGCGCCACGTAGCGCGGGTCACGCGAGTAGGGCTCGTGGGTGATGGGGTCGACCACCTCGGCGATGAGCGAGACGGTCGGGTGCTTCGTGAACGGGTCCATCCGCGCCGTGCTCGCGTCCGGCAGCAGCGTCATGTCGCTCGCGTTGATCGTCTGCCAGCCGCGAATCGAGGAGCCGTCGAAGCCGAAGCCGTCCTTGAACGCGTCCTCGGAGAGCTGGTCGATGTGGACGGAGAGGTGCTGCCACGTCCCGAGGAAGTCCGTGAACTTGAGGTCCGCCATCACGGCGCCGTTCTGGCGCGCGTACTCCACCGCTTCCTTGGGCGTCTTCACCGTCATATCCATCTCCTGGTCGTCTGTTTCCTCGGCCTCGGCGCCGTCACCGGCTCGAGGTGAGAGACCCTACCAGGGGGGAGGTTTCCACGTTGTTTCGATCCGGCCCCGCGGACGCACCGAGGCGCGACCCGAGGGCCCGCGACAGGCCCCCGGACAGCGTCCAAGGCGACTCCCGGCCTCCCGGGAGAGATCACACGGCGTCCGGTCCGGTCTCCCCGGTGCGGATCCGCAGCGCGCTCTCGACCGGCAGGACGAAGATCTTGCCGTCGCCGATGCGCCCGGTCCGCGCGGCGCGCTCGATGGCCTCGACCACCATCCGCACCTGCTCCTCCTTGACCACGATCTCGAGCTTCGTCTTCGGGACGAAGTCGACGATGTACTCGGCGCCCCGGTAGACCTCGCGCTTGCCGCCGGTCCGCCCGAACCCCTTGACGTCGCTGACCGTCATCCCCTCGATGCCGACCTCGGCGAGCGCCTCTTTCACCTCATCGAGCTTGAACGGCTTGATGATGGCCTCGATCTTCTTCATGCACACGCCTCCAGTGGTGGGCGCCCCAAACGCCTGGCTCATTGCTGCACTGTGCCCGAGCCCTGGCTGCGGAGGCGCGCGTGACCCCCGCTAGACGCGCTCGCTCAGAGTGCGCCGCGGATGTTTCGGCCGGGTTTCGCACCCCGCCCCTCGCCCCGAGCGGGGCTCAGCGGCCGCCGCGCCGGTCCTCGCGCTTGTCCCGGCGGTCCTCGCGGATCTCGCGCTTGTCCTCACGGATCTCCTGCCGGTCCCCCTGGAGCTCGGCGCGGGCCAGGTCGACCGCCTGGGCCATGAGCTGCTCCTTGCGGGCGAGCGAGCGGGGGTCCATCCGCCCCTCGAGCTCGCGGAACTCGCCCCGGAGGTCCTCGATCCGCCGCTTGGCGCCGATCTCCTGGCGCAGATCGCGCTTGTCGTCGCGCACGTCCCGGCGGTCGTCACGGCTCCCGTCGCGCCGGGCCTCGCGCCGCGAGCCGTCGAGCTCGTCGCCGGCCTTACCGACCTCGCGCCGGGTCTCGCGGGCCTCGGCCTTCAGCTCGGCGAGGAAGCGCGTCTCGAGTCGCTTGACGTTGCGCCGGTCGGCGCGCCGCTGCGCGATGGCCTTGCGATAGCTCGCGTGGATGCCCGAGACCCGGTCGAGGTCGCGGCGGTCGTCCCGGAGCTCGCGCTTGTCCTGGCGCCCCTCGTGTTTGTCCTGCCGGATCTCTCGCTTGTCCTGACGCGTCCCGGGCCCCGGGGGCGCCGCCGCCGCCGAACCCGCGAACCCGATGACCAGACCCATGATGACGAGCCGCTTGAGCATCACCGCCTCCCCAAAACGCTGTCCGCGCGGCGCACGGCGCGCCGCCGGACCACCGACGCCTCCAGCGGACGCGCCGTTCAGACCCAGGAGCGTACCCTCGGTGGCGCGCGCCGTCGATGCCGCTCCGCGGTGATCGAGGTGGCCCTCGCCCTCCGTCCCGGCTACGATCCGCCGTCATGGCGGAGTTCAAGAACTACATCACCCCGCGCGGCTTCAAGCGGCTGCGCGACGAGCAGCGCTGGCTGCGGCTCGTAGAGCGGCCCAAGATCGTCGAGGAGGTCGCCTGGGCCGCGTCCCTCGGCGACCGCTCCGAGAACGCCGAGTACATCTACGGCAAGAAGCGCCTGCGGGAGATCGATCGGCGCCTGCGCTGGCTCGACAAGCGCATCTCCGCCGCCGAGGTGGTCGACCCGGCGACCGATCGCGGAGACGTCGTCTACTTCGGTGCGACCGTGATCCTCGGCTACCCCGACGGCTCCGAGAAGACCCTCGATCTCGTCGGCGAAGACGAGATCGAGTCCGACCTCGGGCGCATCAGCTGGCGCTCTCCCATCGGCAAGGCGCTCATGCGCAAGCGCGAGGGGGAGGCGATTCAGCTCCGCCACCTCGGGAGCCAGACCGACATCGAGATCGTGGAGGTCGTCTACCGCGAGCAGGCGCTCGACCCGCCCAGCCGCTGGGACGTCGCTCGATCCGAGGGCCACCCGGGGCCCCGCGCGTAGCACCCGCAGCGTCCTCCTCCGGCCGAAGAGTCCTCAAGGGATCCCGCGACGCGTCGAATACCACGGCGACCGGCGACGCACGCCGCCGGCGTCGACACTCTCGCGAAGCGCCACCCGCCGGCGCCGGGGGCGCTAGCGTCCCGGCGTGGCCGCGAACCACCGTCCGCGGCTGGGCGTCCTCGTGCGCGCCACGCGACCGACCTCCGAGGGGACATGAACGGCCGCCACGTCGCACCAACCGCTCTCGCCAGCGCGCTCACCAGCGCCCTGTGCGCCTTCCTCCTGCTGCTCGCCGTGGCCCCGGCCCAGGCCTCCGTCGGCTGCGCCGACAAGGTCCGCAACGGCGACGAGAGCGCCACCGACTGCGGCGGGTCTTGCACCCCGTGCCGCGACGGTCGCACCTGCAACGCGGCGTCGGACTGCCAGAGCGGCGTGTGCGCCGGCGGGATCTGCCAGACGGCCAGCTGCTCCGACGGCCTCGCGAACGGCCTCGAGACCGACGTGGACTGCGGCAGCGGCTGCCCCCCGTGCCTCGCGGCCCAGGGGTGCGGCGCCGGCGACGACTGCGCGAGCGGCGTCTGCCTCGGCGACGTCTGTCAGGCGCCGAGCTGCCAGGACGGCGTCAGCAACGGCGGCGAGTCCGGGGTCGACTGCGGTAACGACTGCGGGCCGTGCCAGACGGGGGGCGGGTGCGACTCCGCCGACGACTGCCTGAGCGCCGTCTGCGAAGCCGGCGTGTGCCAGGCCGCGAGCTGTGACGACGAGACGCTGAACGGCATCGAGACCGGCGTCGACTGCGGCGGCAACTGCGCGCCGTGCGCCGCCGACGCCGGGTGCAACGCGGCGGCGGACTGCGCGAGCGGCGTCTGCGAGGCGACCCTGTGTCGCGCGCCGGCGTGTGACGACGGCGTGAGCAACGGCGTCGAGACCGACATCGACTGCGGTGGCACCTGCGCGCCGTGCCCGGAGCAAGCCTTCTGCGTCGGGGCGAGCGACTGCCTGAGCGGGGTGTGTGAGGACAGCGCCTGCGCGGCGCCGAGCTGCGCGGACGGCGTCGCGAACGGCGACGAGAGCGACGTGGACTGCGGGGGGAGCTGCGGACCGTGCGCCGAGGGGGAGGCTTGTCTGGTCGGCGCCGGGTGCGTCAGCGGGGTGTGCGCAGGCGGCGCGTGTCAGCCGCCAAGCTGCCATGATGCAATGCACAATGGTGACGAGCGTGACGCCGACTGCGGCGGCCCGTGCGATCCTTGTGACGACGGTGCGCACTGTGTCGATGGCGGGGACTGCGCCAGCGGGGTCTGCGAGGTCGGCGCGTGTGCGTCTGCGAGATGCGGCGACGGCGTCGCGAACGGCGACGAGAGCGACGTCGACTGCGGGGGGAGCTGCGGACCGTGCGTCGCGGGGGGCGCCTGTGGGTCGGGCGCGGACTGCGAGAGCCAGGTGTGCGACGGCGGGAGCTGTGCCGCGCCGCGCTGTGACGATGGGGTCGCCAACGGCGCCGAGAGCGACGTGGACTGCGGCGGTGGCTGCGCGTCCTGCCGCGCGGGGGGCGGGTGCGCCGAGGCGGCCGACTGCGCGAGCGGCGTCTGCGTCGCCGGGGGGTGTCGGGTCGCGGTCTGCGGGGACGGGGTCCTCCAGGGAGACGAGGCCTGCGACGACGGTGGGATCGACGCCGAAGGCGCGTTCACCATCGCCCTCTCGGGGGACGGTTGCGGCTGGGACTGTGTGGTCGAGCCCGGCTGGAGCTGCGCCGGGGCCGGCGCGACGAGCGCGTGCGAGACGGTGTGTGGCGACGGGATCGTCGCCGGTGACGAGGCGTGCGACGATGGCCCGCCCGCGGACGGCGACGGCTGCTCCGCCGGGTGCGAGGTGGAGGTGGGGTGGGGCTGTATCCCGGGCAAGGAGCACGAGGGGAGCAAGTGCGCGCCGGTCTGCGGCGACGGCCTCCTGACCGGCGCGGAGGGCTGTGACGACGGTGGCGCGGAGGCCGGCGACGGGTGCTCGGAGCGCTGCCAACCGGAGCCGGGCTGGGCGTGCGGGGCGGCTGGGGAGGCGTGCGTCGCGCGGTGCGGCGACGGCATGATGGCGGCGCCGAGCGAGGCCTGCGACGACGGGAACGAGGTCGGCGGAGACGGCTGCTCGGCGACCTGCCGAGTGGAGGTCGGCTGGGCGTGCAGCGCGGTCTTGGGGGCGCGGAGCGGGTGCTCGTCGACCTGCGGAGACGGGCAGATCGCGCCGGCGACCGAGGCGTGTGACGACGGCAACCTGCTCGCGGGCGACGGGTGCGGCGTGGACTGCCGGGTCGAGTATGGCTGGACCTGCGCCCGGCGACCGTCGGACTGCGACGGCGACGGCGACGGCGACGGGGTGGTGGGCGCCGCCGACAACTGCCCGACCGTGGCCAACCCCGACCAGGCCGACACCGATCGCGGCGGCGCCGGGGACGCATGCGATGACGACGATGACGGTGATGGCGTCGAGGACATCGAGGACAACTGCCCGAGCGTCTTCAACCCGGGGCAGCGCGACACCGACCTCGACGGACAAGGCGACGCCTGTGACCGCGACGACGACGCCGACGGCCTCAGCGACGTCATGGAGGGCTACCTCGGGACCCACTCGGGCCTCGCGGACAGCGACGGCGACGGGCTCGGCGACGGTGACGAGATCGCGCTCGGGACCCTCCCGCTCGAGTACGACAGCGACGGCGACGGGATCGGTGACGGCGCGGAGGTGGCCGCGGGCAGCGACCCCCTGGCGGCGGAGTCGGCCCAAGGCGCGCCGCTGCTCGCCGGGGGCGGGGGCTGCGCCGGGGGCGGCGCGCTCCCGGTCGGTTGGCTCGCGGCGCTCGCGCTCGCGCTCCTCGCGTGGCGTCGCGTTTCGAGCGCAAAAGTAAAAAGTGAGGGTGCCTGACCCCTGTTCTCGGCGAGGCCGGAATCCACGGGGTCGAACGCCGTAAAAGTAAAAAGTAAGGGTGCCTGACCCCTGGTCCCCTGGTCTGACCCCGGGTCAGGTGGGCGCGGCGAGGACCTCGTCGAGGAAGGGGCGCGACTTCAGGCGGCGACCGGTGGACGCGAACACCAGGCCCTCGAGGGCGGTCGCCACGGCGCGCGCGTCCCGTGGCGCGAGGAGGCTCCATTGGCCGCCCGCCCAGGCGGTGAGGCTGCGGCGCGCGCTGTCCTCGAGGCCGGGGAGCTCATCGATCGGCGGCAGTGCGCCGGCGAGCCCCAGGGCGCGGAGCTCGAAGAGCAGCAGCACCTCCTCGACCGGCACGTTGGCGGGCGAGTCGAGCCAGCGCCAAGCGCGCAGGACGAGGTCGTGGAGGCCGGCCTCGGCGGCGAAGTCCGGCACCGTCGCGAGCACCACCTCGGCCATCGTCGACGCCAGCCCGAAGCGCCGCAGGTCGCCCTTGAGGACCGCGAAATCCGCGTAGGTCGCGGCGCCGGTGAGCCCCGCCAGGTCGTCGCCCGGGCGCAGGGTGAGCTGCGCGGTGACGGCGGTGAGCGGCTGCAGCCGCGTCCCGGTCTTGCGCGCCGACGGTCGGCGCCCGTGGCGCGCGATGACCGGCACCACCTCGTCCTCGCGGCTCAGGATCCTGGCGATGCGGGCGTTGTCGACGTCCACGCAGCTGAGGACCAGGCCGTCGACCTCGCGCCGCTCGCCCGGCGGCGGCGGCGCGCCGCCACGGCGCGTCACGGGGCCACGATGACCTGGGCGAGCCCCGTCGCGATGGCGAAGTAGATGAACACGCCGAGGATGTCGATGCTGGTCGTCACGAACGGGCCCGTCGCGACCGCGGGGTCGACGGAGAGCTTGTCGAGCAGGATCGGGATGATGGTGCCGACGGTGCTCGCGAGCACCATCCCGGCGATGATGGAGAGCCCGATGGTGAGGCCGTAGAACGGGCTCTCGCCAAAGAACGTCGCGACGAGCCCGACGATGACGCCGTAGAGCAGGCCCATCACGATGCCGATGACGACCTCCTTCTTCACGACGGTCCAGCTGCGCTCGCCGTGGCGGATGAAGCCCATGGCGATGCCGCGCACGGTCACCGTGGCGGACTGGGTCCCGACGTTGCCCGACATGCCGAGCATGATGGGCAGGAAGAAGGCCAGGAACTGATGTGCGCTCAGGATCTCGTTGAAGCTGCCCATGGTCGCCGCGGCCAGCAGCCCGCTGGCGCAGCTCGCGAGGAGCCACGGGAAGCGGATCCGCACGTGGCGCATGATCGACGAGTCCCCCTCGAAGGAGGTGCCGCCGACGCCGCCCATCTTCAGGAAGTCCTCCTCGGCCTCCTCCTTGAGGACGTCGATGACGTCGTCGACCGTGACGATGCCGAGCAGCTTGTTGACGTCGTCGACGACGGGGATGGCGAGCAGGTCGTACTCGGAGACGAGGCGCGCGACCTCCTCCTGGTCGGTGTCCGTCGTCACGCTGATGACGTCGGTCTCCATGATCTCGCGGATGCGCTTGTGGCTCGGCGCGACCACGAGCTTGCGCAGCGACAGCACCCCGACGAGCACGCCGGACTCGTTGACGACGTAGATGTAGTAGACCATCTCGACGTCTTCGCTGCTCTCGCGGAGCGCGATCAGAGCCTCCTCCGCGGTCATGTCGGCGCTGACGGCGACGAACTCCGGGAGCATGATGCCGCCCGCGGTGTCGTCGCGGTACCGCATCAGGTCCTCGAGCTCGTCGGACTCCTCGAGGATCTCGAGGATCTTGGCGGCCTGCTCGGGGTCGAGGTCGGACAGGATGTCGGCCATGTCGTCCTGCGCCATCTCGCACAGGATCGCGGTGGCGTCGGCTGCCGGCATGGGGTCGAGCACGTGCTTGCCGAACGGCGACTGCATCGCGCAGATGAGGGCCGCTTTCTCCTCCGGGCCCCCGACGCGTTCGAACACGGTGATCTGGTCGCGCTCGCTCATGGTGGTCATGGCGGTCGCGAGCTCCTCCATGCGCGTCTTGGCGAGGAGGCGATCGAGGTGGGACCAGGCCTGCCGCCGCAGGTAGCGACGCAGGGTGTCGTGGAGCAGGCGGGACTTGCTCAGCTGCACGTGCGCCCCTCCTTGTTCGCAGGTCGTGGGGTGGGTCGCGGCGTGGTGCGGTCCGGCGGGCGCCCCGGTACTCCATCCCAGCGCGCGACCCCGGTAAGTGGGTCTACCTGAGACGTTCTGTTGGCGCCGCTTCGTCGGTGATCGACGAGACGCCGTCGACCCGCTCCTGGATGGCGGGGGTCGTCGGCCGCGCGGTCCCGTTGCTCGCGGAGGTCTGGGGGCGCTTGCCGCCGACCATGAGCCAGGCCGCGAGCAGCAGCCCCGCCGCGAACACGACGAGGAGGACGTAGCCGCTCCTCAGACCCGAGCCCGAGACGCGCCGGGTAGCCGCCGCCGCCGCGAGCGGGAGCATGTGCGTGTCGCTCGACGTGCGGCGCCGGGAGTTGGCGCGGCGGGGCGCGACGTAGCCGTCGCGCGCGCTGTCGTGGGCCTCCTTCTGCGCCTCGAGCACGCGCACCAGCGGCGCTGGGTCGATCCCCACGGCGCGGGCGTAGGCCCGCACGAAGCCCTTGACGAAGATGAGGGCCGGCAGGGCGGCGAGGGCGTTGGCCTCGAGGGCGGCCACCGACGCGCGCGGGATCTTGGTCACCTGCGCGATGTCCTCGACGGACATCCCGCGGGCTACCCGCGCGTCGCGTAGCTTCGCCCCGACCTGCTCCATGCGCTCCTCGTGAACGGCCCCGAGTGAGTTGTTCTGCGGCAGCGCGCCACACACCGGAGCGCGCTGCTGGTGACCGAGGTCGGTCGCCCCAGCGTCGGCCATCGTCGGGGCCGAGGAGCGCTCGGGTGCGCGACCGATCCGGCAGGGTTCGCCGACGCGGCCGATGCCCGGCGGTCTTAGCCCCTGAGGGCTCGCGCTGTCAATGACGCAACGCGTCGCGCGCCCCCCCGCGCGCCCCTCCGCGCGCCCTCAGCCAACGCTCAATCGACCGCGCGAAGTCCCTCGACGACGGTTTTCGCGGCGGCGCGCCCGGCGCTGATCTGGGTCACCACCAGGGTGCAGAGCAGCGACCCCAGGACGACGAGCACGATCTCGCCCGGGTCGACCCGGGCGGGGAGGTGGTCGATGAGGTAGATGGACGCGTCGAGCTTGTAGTCCACGGCGTCGATGAGCCAGATGAAGCCGAGCCCGACGACGAGCCCGACCAGCGCGCCGGCCAGGGCGACGAAGAGGCCCTGCAGGGTGAAGATGAGGCGCACGACGTTGTCGGTCGTGCCCATCGCCTTGAGGATCGCGATGTCGGCGGTCTTCTCGTGGATGACCATGGTCTGCGAGCCGACGACGACGAAGCTGCCGACGAGGATGATGATGAGGAAGAACATCGAGAGGACCACCTTCTGGAGCTCGAGGGCCCCGAACATGAAGCGGTTCTTCTCCTTCCAATCGTAGATCCGGAAGCGCGCGCGGCGGGCGTAGTCGGACTTCTGGAACTTCAGCAGGTTCACCGCCTCGGACAGGTTGCGGAGCCCGCCGACGAAGGTGTCGGCGCCGGTCATGCGGTGTGGGCTGAACCCGGGCTGGACGAGGGTCGCGAACTTCGTGCGCAGGCTCTCGGTGTGCTCGACGAGGGCCTCGAGGCGGAACGGGTCGATGGCCCGCGCGATGGCGCCGCGGGTGCGATCGATGTTGATGAGGTCGTCCGCGCGCACGGCGATGGAGTGGATGATGCGCCCCCGGTTGAGGAACCGCTGACCGACGCGGAGGTTGATCATCGCGAGCTTGGCGTCGTGGTCGTGAAAGCCCGACTCGAAGATGCCGGCGACGCTGAAGTGGGAGCTCGAGGGCAGCATCCCGAAGGGGCCCATCATCTTATTGTCGATGCCGCGCAGCGGGGTCACGAGGGTCAGGGCGTCGCCGACCCCGGCGTCGAGCTTCTCGGCGAGCGCCGCGCCGAGCAGGATCCCGGGCAGGCGCGCCGGGATCGAGGTGAACTCGGTGAACTCGCCAGGGGACACGGTGGCGACCGGCGCGAGCCCGTCGGCGGCGGCGCGGCGAGCTCCGACGGCGATCGGCGGGCCCGCGGCGCGGCCGTCGACGACGCGCACGTGGGCGATGTTCTCCGTGGGTGGCGTGGCCGCGGGCTCGACCATGAGGCGGGTCGTCGGTCGCCCGTCGGGGCCGTCGAGGACGGCGAGGGTCAGCAGGGTGTCGGCCTCCAGCGTGAAGCGCTCACCGGTCGGGGCGAGCTCCCACTCACCGGCGAGGACCTCCCGCTCGCGACCGAATCCGCCTGCGGCGGCGTCGGCGCCCGACAGGGTGGCGGCGTCGACAGCGTCGAAGCGGTCGAGCGCGGGCCCGCCCCGCGCGCTGAGGGCGACCGGGACGTCGCCCTGGCTGCGGAGATCGAGGAGCTTGACCCGCGCGTGACCGGCGTCCGGGACGACGCGCTCATCGAAGAGCACCCGCGGCGCTCCGTCGGCGCCGATGACCAGGGTGAGCCACGTCCCCTCGACCGCGCGCGCGATGTTGATGGCGCCCGGGGCGCTGACGACGTCGGGGTCCTCCTCGAGGTCGTCGAGGCGCCCCTGCTTCATGAGGCCCTCGACCTGGATGACCGACCCGATGGTGGCGGGGTCGACGCCCTCGATGTTGGCGCCGGCCCGAAAGACGCCGTTGGCCACCATCATCGAGTCGCTCGTGATCGGGGTCGCGCCCGCCACGCCCGCGGTGTCGCGGATCTTGGCCAGGACTGGGTCGAAGTCCTCGAAGCGGCTGCTCTCGGGGGCGACGATGAGGTGCGGGTAGAGGCCGAGGATCTTGTCCTGGAAGGTGTGCTCGAAGCCGGCGGTGACGCTCAGGACGACGCTCAGCGCCATCACGCCGCAGGCGATACCGACGACCGAGATGAGCGTGACGAGCGACAGCGTCGGGAGCGGACGATGCGCCCCGCCACGAACATCGCGAGCCGCAGCTTCTGGAGTCTCTTGGCCAAATGGGACCAGTCCGCGTTCTTCGCGCAGGCGCGACGACCGTTTGACGTGCGCCGCGTTGGCTGTGTAAAAGGGCTCGCTTCAAAGCCACCGGCCCCTTACCATCCCACTCGCTGCGACGGCAAGGCCCGTGGCTCACCCCTTTGGGAGGACGATGATGCGTATCACGCGTGCTACCCCGCTGATGGCCCTGTGCGTGGCTGCCCTGGCGCTGGCGGCCTCCGGGTGCGGCGATGACACCGCGACGAACCACGGTTCGGATACGCTCTTCGACCCGGACGCGACCTTCCCGGACACGGTCGCCGACACGACGCCGACCGACACGACGCCGGCCGACACGACGCCGGCCGACACCGTCGCCGACACCACGCCGGTCGACACCCAGACCATCGACCTGGTGCCGGACCTCGAGGCGCCGTACGTCGCCTCGACCTCGCCGGCCGACGGGCAGACCAACGTCGGGATCCCGTTCACGGTGACCATCACCTTCAGCGAGGCCGTCTACGCGCCGACGATCGCGTCGCAGACCATCAAGCTCATCGACTTCGTCGGGGTCGAGGTCCCCGGCACGCCGGTGCTCGGCACCGACCAGAAGACGGTGACCTGGACGCCGACGAACTCGAACCAGCAGTACGCGTCGCCCTACACCATCAAGGTGCTCGGCAACATCATCACCGACCTGGCCGGCAACAAGCTGGTCAGCGACGCCCTCTTCACCTTCACCACCGCGAACTTCCCCGACCAGGATGGCTACCGCGACGTCGCGGCGAAGTACGCGCCGGTCATCTACAGCGCGGTGAATGGCGGCACGGCCCCCTACGCGCAGGTGCCGACGAAGCTCGACAGCGACGGCGACTGGGACCTCTCGAACAACAAGGACTGGCTCACCCAGACGGCGACGAGCCTGATCCCATCCGTCTACTACAACGTCACCGAGACCCGGACCCACTACTTCGTCAACTACATGCTGTACTTCCCCTGGGTGAACCACAGCTCGAGCGGGTACGCGCACGGCAACGGGACCAACGGCTACCTGGTGACGGTCGAGAAGGCCCGCGGCGAGCAGGCCGAGCGCCCCGTCACCCTCCACAGCTACTGGCGCGAGAACCAGGCCGAGGAGAACCAGGCGTTCGTCACGACCGAGAGCGGCATCGTCGCCGCCGGCCTCGGCGCGTCCGACTGGTCGGTACACAAGGAGTACGCCCAGGCCGAGCTGTTCGCCGATGGGCGCTTCAAGGCCTACGTCACCGCGCAGACCCACCGGGCGTGCCTGTGGGGATGGAACCAGACCGGCGGACTCTCCCCGTGCGCGTGGCCGAACGAGGTCCAGACCGGCAACAAGCTGGTCTTCGCCTACCAGGGCGGCTCGCCGACCCCCTACCAGAAGGTGGGCGCCGCCTGGCCGAAGGACATGAGCGAGATCACCGGGACGCCCGAGTCCCTCGGTTACGCCCTCATCCCGGCGCTGTCGGCGCTGTGGCCGCGCCGCTTCGAGGCCGGCCCCAACGAGCTCTTCCAGGTCGGCTCGACCTTCACCTATCAGCCCGACACCGGGCACACCGTCGGCGCGGGCCTCAAGCTCACCACGAAGTTCCTCGACCCGGTCGGCGCCGACGCGTCGGCCTACGGGCGCCCGCTGTGGTCGTGGGGCTGGAGCCCGGCGGTCGGCAGCGGCGCCGACATCACCTTCAGCCGCGTCACCCGCGGCCAGATGGCGATCGACCCGGCCTGGTACGTGTGGGAGCGCCACACCTCCTCGCTCCACGCGAACGGCCTGGCGGCCTACAACGAGTCCGATGGCAGCGGCTTCTCGACCGACTACTGCTTCAACGGCTTCGCGAACGTCGACCTGCGCGTGACCGACGCCCACTGTCACTGAGATTCGCTCGCTCGGCGGGCGCTGAATACAACGCCCCCCGCATCCCACCGCGGAGCTCGCGAGCTCGCCCCGCGGCGGGAACCCTCGGGGTGAGACGTTCCAGGCGCCCCTGCGCTCGCTTCCCCCGCCGGCCTTCGGCCTCCCCCGCTCACGCGGGGGAGTGGGACCATCGGCCTGCGGCCGACGGTCGAGGTGTGTGAGATCGAGTGTGGGTGGTGAGCGCAGGCGGCCCCGCCCGCTCGCGCTCGCGCTCGCGCTCCTGCGGACCCTGGTGTGGTGCATTCCGACGTAGGGGTGCGCAGCAGTTCGCGGGCGAGGGCGCCCGCGGCCCCAGGTCCGCCCTCGCACTCGCTCCTCCCCCCGCTCGCGCCCCCGCTCGCGCACGCCCATGTCAACCTCGTTGACATGGCCCGTCGCGCTCCGGCGGCTGGACGCGAGCCGGGTCGCGCTGTTATTCAGATGGGGTGGAGGACCCCACCCTGACCCTCGCGGTTTCGGCTGCCGCCGGAACGGTGCTCATCGTGACGGCCGATCGCCTGCGGGTGCCGTCCATCGTGCTCCTCCTCCTTGGCGGGGTGCTCCTCGGCCCGGAGGTGGCGGGCTTCGTCCACCCGGCGAGCCTCGGACATGGCCTCGAGACCGTGATCGGCCTCGCCGTCGCCGTGATCCTCTTCGAGGGCGGCCTGACCTTGAGCATCTCCGGCTACCGACGCGCCCCGCGGGTCATCCAGCGGATGCTCACCGTCGGGGTCCTGATCACCTGGCTCGGCGTGGCCATCACCGTCCACCTCGTGCTCGGCTGGTCACCGCCGCTGGCGCTCCTCGCCGGGAGCCTGGTCATCGTCACCGGCCCGACGGTGATCTCGCCGATCCTCCGCCGCGTCCGCGTCACCGAGCGGCTCCACCACGTCCTCTACTGGGAGGGCGTGATGATCGACGCCATCGGCGTCTTCGTCGCGGTCCTCTGCTTCGAGTGGCTCAGCTCCCCCGACGACGGCGTCATCGCCCCGGTCGCGTCGTTCCTCCTGCGCTTCCTCGTCGGCGCCGCGCTCGGCCTGGTCGCCGGGGTCATCATCGCCGTCACCCTCGCCCGACGCTGGGTCGCCGACGAGCACGCCAACATCTTCGCCCTCTCCCTGGTCGTCCTCGGCTTCGGGAGCGCCAACGCCCTCATGGACGAGTCGGGCCTCCTCGCCGTCGTCACCGCGGGGCTCGTGGTCGCCGTCACCCGCCCGGTTCAGCTCTCGAAGATGAAGACCTTCAAGCTCGAGCTGACCGAGCTCGCCATCGGCGTCCTCTTCATCCTGCTGTCCGCCAAGCTCGACCTGTCCCGCTTCTCCGAGCTCGGCCTCGACCTCGTGATCATCGTCGGCGTCGTGCTCTTCGTCATCCGCCCGCTCAACATCTTCGCGTCCACCCTGGGCCAGGGCTTCCGCCGCAACGAGAAGCTGTTTCTGAGCTGGCTCGCCCCCCGCGGCATCGTCGCCGCGTCGATGGCGTCCCTGTTCTCGCTGCGCCTCGCCGAGCTCGGCAACCCCAACGCCGTCCACCTCGAGACCATCACCTACGCCGTCATCGGCACGACCGTCGCCCTGCAGGGGCTCTCGGCGCCGATGGTGGCGCGCGCCCTCGGCGTCTGCGAGGTCCCGCACCGCACCTGGCTCGTCCTCGGTCAGCGCAGCCTCGGCCAGGCCCTCGTGCGCGGCCTGCGCCGCGCCGGCATCCACGCCGTCACCATCGGCGACCGCCTCCAGGGCGTCTCCAGCGACGAGAGCAGCCTCATCTCCGTGGACGACGTCGCGCAGTCCGACGACGACCCGCGCCTCGCCGACGTCGACCAGGTGCTGCTCGTCCACAGCGCCGCCCGCGACCGCCAGCTCGCCGCCCGCGTGTGGGCCCAGCGGGTCGGCCGCTCCCGCTGCTACTCCTGGACCATCCCCGGCCAGCCCGACGCCGACACCGAGGAGACACCGGCTCAGCCGACCTTCACCACCTGCCCCGCGCCGGCGGAGGTCGCCGTCTCCCTCGAGAACAACGAGCTCGCCGTCGAGGTCCTCCAGACCACCGCCAACGTCGAGGAGCCCGGTCGCTTCGGGCGCGACATCAGACCGCTCTTCTGGATCCGCGCCGACACCGCGGAGCTCGTCTCCGACCCCACGAGCCCCGGCCCCCCGACGGGTGAGCTCGCCGTCGTGCTCAAGCGCCGCATCAAGGGCCTCGCCGGCCTCGTCGCAGACGTGACCTTCCTCACCACCCCGCGCCCCACGATGCGCGGCGCGGTCCTGCGCCTCCTCGAGGAGGTCGCCCATGATTACCCGACGCTCCCGGTCGACGGCATCCTCGACGGCATCCTCGGCCGCGAGGCGACGATGAGCACCGCGATCGGCGGCGGCGTCGCCGTCCCCCACGCCTACTGGGACGGCGTCGCGCAGCCGCGGTCCTACCTGGCTCTCGTGCCGGAGGGGCTCGACGTGGCGGGCCCCGACGGCGAGCCGGTGCGGCTCGTGGCCCTGCTCGTGTCACCGCCGGACCAGGCGAAGGGGCACCTGCGAGCCCTCGGCGCCCTCGTCGACGTCCTCAGCGATGAGCACTTCCGAGACCTCTTGTTGCGCCAGCGCATGCCGGCACGCGTGGCCCGCTTGCTCGCGGAGCGCGCCTGAGGAGAGCGCCGCGCCACGTCCATCGGTGGCCCGCAGCGCGCGTCGCCCGCCGCCGTCGGCCGACGGCGGGACCGGCGCCCTCGTCAGGCCGCCTTGGCCTTGCCGCTCTTGCCACCCTTCGCCTTCGGCTTGCCCTTCGGTGGCGCGGCCACCGCGGTGATGTCGCGGTCCTCGCTCATCTGCTCGACCATGTTGATGGCCCGGTCCTCGTCCCGACAGATGGCCTCGAACTGGCCGTCCGCGAACTGGTGCTCGTTGAGGTACTTCAGCCTGGCGCGGTTGAGCACCGTGACCTCGATCTCCTGTCCGATCTTGCCAAACAGCGCCCGGCGCAGCGTCGCCGTGCTGTTCGACCGCTGCCCCTCGATGTAGACGACGACGTCGCCGGCGTTCAGGACGCCCTGCGCGGGTGAGCCCTGCCGCACCTCGGTCACCATCAAGCCGCACGGCTTGCCGGTGAGCTGGGTGAAGCGCTCGCCGAGGAACTGTTGCTCGAAGGTGACCAACAGGTCGGCCTGGTTGACGAAGTCCTCGCTCCGGCCCTCGTCCTGGCCCTTGACGTCATAGGTGGCCTCGGCGTCCTTGCCCTTGGTCTGGGCCTTGAGGATCCCGTCGTAGGCCGCGTCCGGCAGGCAGATCCCGCCCTTGGACATGTTCGGCGCGCTCTTACCGGCGGCGCCGGCGACCTCCTTGGCGAAGGTCGTGCAGTTGTAGAAGTACACCGAGTACTGCGCCGCCGCCTTCTTGTCGGCGTAGCGCATGGCCTTGAGCGCCTCCTTCTCGGTGATGGCCCACGTCATCGTGGCCTTCTCGCTCCCCTCGTGGCCCCGGTCCGGGTGCCGCATGTGGCCCTGGACGTAGCTCATCAGCGGGTTCTTCGAGTAGCCCACCCCCTCGCCGGTCTTCGTGTGCAGACCCTCGAGGTCCGGCCAGAAGCCCATCGGGTCGGCGTACTTGCCGCCGCTCTGCAAGAGCCCGGCGTGACTACCAGGTACCGTGTCCGGTACCGCGTTGGCGTCGTCCCACTCGATGGAGACCCAGGTGTGGCCGACGTCCCCGGCCGCCATCTCCTTGTAGCCGACGTGCCGGGACTCGAGGTCCACCATCAGATGGAGCTTGGCCACCTTGGCGTTCGGGTCCGCGACCTGCTCGACCGGGGCGTTCTCGTTACCCTCGGCCTCGGCCTCGACCTCCCGCCCCTTGGCCCCCTTGGAGGCCTTGGTCTTACCGGACTTCTTCTCGCCGCTCTTGTGCTTTCCCATGCGAAGACCTGCCTCGTTCGCTGCTGGAAGTGGGGCCTCGGCGAACATGCAGGTATTGATCCAAATCAAGCTTTGCGGGCGGCGCCGCATGCGCCCGAAAAGCGGCCGCGCCCCGGATTCAACTGGGGTGAGTCGACCCCGGATGCCGATCGCCGGCCGTCTCCTGGGGACTTCGAGCCCTAGCCGCGCAGCGGCGGGTGGAGGCCGCGAAGCGGTCGGATCAACCTCGCGACGCCCCCTGGATCGGCGGGCTGCTCAGCGGCCGCCGAAGATGTCGTCCTCGGGGTTCGAGCGCGTCGCGTCGCGGTGGACCTCGATGGCGCTGAGGCGAAAGCGCGCCGGCCGGATCCCCGAGGCCACGCCTTCGACGCTGACGCGATCGCCCTGGCGCGGCCGCCGCTTCGTGAGCTTGTGCAGCGCCGCTTCCCGAGCCGCGAACACGAGCACCTCACCGACCTCGGCGTCTGGAGCGTCGAGCGTGACCTCGTCGGGCGCGAGGTGAAGCAGCACGTTGGGGTTGTCCCCGTGACCGGACTTGTCGACGTCCTCGATCGTGACGTCGACCACGAGGCCTTTGCACTTACACATCCAGTCATCCATGGCACGATCTCCGCGGCGCGCGCGACCCGATCATGAGCCGGCGAGCTGAGCCTTCCACAGCAATCGACCTCACGCCAGGGGTGACCGAATCGTGAACCCGACCCAGCCTGAACCGTACGCGACCACGCGCGAGCACCTGCGCGACCTCCTCGAGCCGCTGCGCATGACCCTGGCGCATCGCGCCCACGTTCAGGTCGAGGCCCGGTCTCAGGTCTATGGCGACGCGGGGGAGGGGGTGGTCGACGCGATGACCCTCGCCTTCTTGATGGACAACCTCGAGGCCCACCGCGTGGCGCTGCCCCAAGACCTCTCCCTCGCCCTGCGCCGGGGGGGGACCCGCGTCGCTGCGCGCGAAGCGGCTACGGTCGCGGCTGGGGCCGGCGCCGTCCTGCGATGGAACACGCTCGCCGAGCGCCTCGCGCTGCGCCCTGGCGACCGGCAGCTCCTGCTGGCTGCGCTCGCGCCGCACGTCTCGACCGCCTTCGTCCACGCGTATCGTCGCCTGATGGACATGAGCGACGACGGCGCCATCCCGACGCGCCGCCTCGCCGACCTCGTCGCGCGCGAGGACGCGACCCGCTGGGAGGCCGCCGCCGCGCTTCACCCCGACGAGCGCCTGATCCGCAGCGGCGCGCTCGTGCTCGCCGGCGCCGGCTCGGCCTTCGGGACCCTCCCAGGGGTGGCGCGCGCGTGGGCCTCCCCCGTCGTGGTCGACTTCCTGTTGCGCGACGGCCCGCTGGCCGACCGCCCCGGCTGTCTCGGAGGCCTGGCCCGGCTCCTGGTCGACGATCGCGATGACGACTCGGATCCGCCCTGGTCCAGCGAGGTCACGCGCCACGTGGACGCGTTGGCCGAGGCCCTGTTCGCCGCGGATCCCGAGACCACGCCGCTGGTCGCGGTCGTCACCAGCGAGGGGCTGGCGCCGCTCAGCGTGGCGGCCCGGGTCGCGCGCCGGGGCTCGCGCCGGGTCCTCGTCTTGTCGTCGATCGCGACCGGCCGCACCGCCGAGTCGGCGGTCGCGTATCGCCAGGCGGCGCTGCTCGCGCGGCTCGCGGGCTTGGTCCTGGCCGCGCCGATCCCGCCCGACCTGGCCTCGCCCGGAGCGCTGCGCCACCTGATCGACGAGACGCGCGGCGCGCCCCTCTTGCTGGCGTCAGAGCAGCCCCTCGAGGCCCTCAGCGAGGTCGAGGGGGTCCGCATGCGGCACGTTCGGATCCCACCCCTCGGGGAGGTCGAGCGCCGCTGGCTGTGGCACCGGTCCCTCGGCGACAGCGGCATCTCGGGGGAGACGCTGGCAGAGCTCGCGGCGAGCTTCGCGCTACAGGAGCCGGAGATCCTGGCGGTGGCACGCCACGTCGCCGCCGAACCGTCGGATGACGGGCCGCCGACCTTCGGCGTGCTCGCGCGCGAGGCGCGTCGCCGCTTGAGCCGGGGCCTCGAGGGCGTGGCCGAGCGCCTCGAGACGCGGGCCACCGCCGACGACCTGATCGTCAGCGCGACCTGCCGGGCGGAGCTCGACGGGCTCGCCGAGTACGTGCGCTTCCTCCGCGAGGTCGAGGCGCGCCACGACATCGTCACGACGCGCGGCCGCGGGACCAGCGCGCTCTTCCACGGGCCGTCCGGGACCGGCAAGACCTTCGCGGCGGCGGTCGTGGCGCGCGCCGGCCACCGCGACCTCTTTCGCATCGACCTCGCGCAGGTCGTGGACAAGTACATCGGCGAGACCGAGAAGAAGCTCGACCGCGTCTTCACGCTGGCCGAGGCGAGCGACAGCGTCATCCTCTTCGACGAGGCCGACAGCCTGTTCTCGAAGCGGGGGAGCGTCTCTTCGAGTAACGACCGCTACGCCAACATGCAGGTCAACTTCTTGCTCCAGCGGATGGAGTCCTATCGCGGGATGTCGATCCTCACGACCAACCTGCTCGAGTCGATCGACGAGGCGTTCCGGCGCCGGATCCAGTTCACCATCCACTTCGCGAAGCCCGACTACGACGAGCGCCTCCGCCTGTGGCGCCTCTACCTCTCCAAGGTCGGCTCCCCCGCCATCCCGGACGACGTCGTCGAGCAGGCCGCCGACGTGTTCGACATGACCGGCGCGCACATCCGCAGCGCGGTCATCAAGGCGGCGGTCGCCGGCGCCAGCCGCGGCGGCCCCATCACGGCGCGCGTCCTCGTCGAGGCGGCGACCGGCGAGTACCGCGCGCTCGGGGGGCTCGTGCGCGCGGTCGAGTGGGACGGGCTCGACGATTGAAGGCCGGGGCGCGGCCTGGCGGGGCCCCGGCGCCCCGTCGACGGCCGCGCGGTGACGGTTTTCGCGATCCTCTGCTGCACTAGCGCGAATGCGTGTGCGCGTAGAAAGCACAGGCATATGGCCCGCATGAACGCTGGCTTCGCGGGGCTGTGTGTTGCGTTGCACGATAGCGCCGGGCTAGTCTCAGCGGGAAGCGTACGCCGCACGCAGGACATCATGTACAAGCCCCACCTCACCACGTCGCTCATCGCGGTCTGTGCCCTCGTCGCCTGCGCAGAGGCGCCGGATGACGGTGCGCGCCTCGCGATCAAAGTGGCGCCCTTCGAGATCGAGGCGGTCACCAACGCGAGCTACCAGCTCACGGTGCGCAACGACCTCGACGAGGTCGTGTGGACGCGCCTCGTCGACGCCGCGGGCTACGGGCGCGGGGGCTCGCTGTCCTACGTCGGCCCGTGCGACGCCCAGTCCAACCCGAACACGGTGACCGTCGAGATCCTCGAGCTCTTCAACGGCGCGACCCCCGTCGACCCCGCCATCTACAACACCCCCGGCCCCATCACGCGGTCGGTGACCTGCGAGCCGAACCAGGACACGAGCGTCGAGTTCGACATCACCATCCTCATCGACCCGCCGAACACCACGCAGTTCGTGAACATCGGGGTCAGCTTCGCCAACATCTTCTGCTCGGCGAAGCTCGACTGCCGCGACGAGCAGGGGGATCCGCTGCTTCTGCTGCACGACTCCACCGGCGCGCGCGCCCAGACCGCCGTCGTCGCCCTGTCCTGCACCGCCGGGGCCGGCGCCGACACCGTGCTCTACCGCGAGAACCTCGAGATCGTCTGCGACGACGGCGCCGGGACCGTGCTCACCACCGTTGTCGACCCGGCGGCGGGCCCCGGAAACCTCGCCCTCGGCGCCGGTATCAGCGGCGACGCTGGCGTCCTCTTCGGGGCCGCCGTGAGCGTGGGCGACGAGCAGCTCGGCTACAGCAAGGCCTACTGGAACGTGCTGCTCGGCCTCGCGCCCGGCGCCAAGGGCTGCACCCTGACCACCAGCGGCACCGCCCACGACGGCGCCTTCGCCAACGACACGGTCCCCGTGGGCACCGTCTGGCCGTACATCGATTGGACGGTCGATCTCACCGACACCGCCGGGAACCTCGTCTGCACGCGCCACCCAGTGGGCGGCGTGTTTCCCAACGATGGCGTCTCCGCGCTCTACACCGACGGCTCCGCGGTCACCTGGTCCCACATCTATTTCCGCGAGGCGCCGCCCTACATCTCGGGGACGCTGCTGCCGGCCGACCCGGGCCACTGGCAGGACGGCGTCGCCCGCAGCTGCGAGGAGTACCGCCACCCGGTCGACGGGCACCTCTACGCCGGCGTCACCGGCGACGGGATCTACACCGTCGACCCTGACGGGACCGGGCCGATAGCGGCCTTTGACGCGTACTGCGACATGACCACCGACGGCGGCGGCTGGACCCTCGTGTCGCGCCACTTCGGCGCCGTGGGGATGCAGGACACGGCCGCCGTGGGCACGCTGAGCGGCCCCACCCAGACCAGCGGAGCCAAGCTCTCGGACGCGGTCATCAACGCCCTGCGCCCGGACTACGACACCGCCGTGTTCCGCTTCTCCTGCAGCGCTGGGGCGCCCAGCTACTTTCAACAAAGCCTAGCGTTTCAGGCCACGGGCGCCGGGACCGATGCCCTGCTGCGCTGCTCGAACGCGTGGGACGCGGCCAGCTGGTACCTCGCGACCCAATATGTCAGCCACTTCGGCCTGAACAACTACCTGCAGGACGGCAACTGCGGCGTCTACCAGATCTGGGACTACGGCGGGAGTGGCTGCTACCCGGACGGCGTCGGCACGACGTACGTCAAGGGGCCGATCGTCGGGGTCACGCCGCTCACCGGGGGGCGCGTCATCGGAGACCCGGCCCGCTGGGGCGACGGTACCTACGCCGCGTCGTGCAACGACTACCTGAATCCGGGCGCCGGCTACGTCTACTTCGGCGCGATCGGCGACGGGGTCTACGCTATCGACCCCGACGGCGACGGGACGCCCTTTGAAGCCTACTGCGACATGACCGCCGACAGCGGCGGCTGGACGCTGCTCGCCACGCTCCAGAGCACGGACTCCGGCGGTACGGCGAACTGGCCGTCATGGGCTGCAGAATGGTGGACGATCCCGCACGGCTCCCCTCCGGATCCGACCGTGGCCTTCAGCAACCAGGACACGCGTCTATTTCGCCCTCTGATCAGCCCGACCAGCATCGTGCGAGCGAGCTCCCCGGCCGCTGCCGTCTCGCGATACCACTTCAACATGACCCAGGCGGACTGGGACCTGTGGGACACCACACGGACCGTCGCAGCGGTCCGCCTCATCGGTCCGTTCGGCTCACCCACCAGCACCCTCGTGAGCACCTCTGCGTCGCTCTCGGGCGCCGTCACAGCGGGGCTCAACGGCCACTGGGACAGCGGCTACTTCTACCTCGGGACCGCCACGAACGGCGGTGACACCGACGGCGAGGACCTCGGAGCCCGCTACCACGTCTCCACGAACGCGCCAGGGTCGTTTGGCTACGTCGGCGACGTGCGGCAGAGCGCCTTGTGGCACCTCTGGCTCAAGTGACCGTCACGAATCGGTAGGGCGGTGGCGGCGCCTCGCGCTCGACCGG
Organism: Deltaproteobacteria bacterium HGW-Deltaproteobacteria-14; assembly: GCA_002841945.1. Taxonomy (GTDB): domain Bacteria; phylum Myxococcota_A; class UBA9042; order PHBI01; family PHBI01; genus PHBI01. The sequence goes on along the minus strand of PHBI01000037.1, from coordinate 13,915 downwards.
CACCGGTGGTGACGGTGCTCCCGTGGGCGTCTGCCCCGAGTGGTTGCGTGCTGCGTCGCACACGCGCTACAGGCGTCGTGTGGTGCGGAGCATCGGAAATGGACGCTGCGTCGCACTAGGTGAGATCGAGCGCCTCGGGGGGCACCGACAGCTCGACGCCGAAGCCGGTGACCCGGTACTCGGTGCGGTCGCCGATGGTGGCGAGGGTCCGGACGGTGACGGTCTGGCCGGCCGGGAGCGGCGGGGCCGGGGCGAGCAGGGTCGCCTTCTTCCCGCGGACGCTGAAGTCGAGGGTCGCGAAGGTGTAGGGCGCGCTAGCCGGATCGGCCGGGTCGGCGAAGAGCTCGACCGGCAGGGTGGGGAAGTCGGCCTCGTCCCAGCGCAGGGTGACCTGGGCGCGCACGTCCGGGAGGTGTCCGGTCACGACGAGGCGCATCGCGCGGTCCATCGACAGGGTCGCCACGACGTCCTCGACCCCGAGGCGGTCGACGGCGGGCACGCGCACGTGGGCGGCGCGCTCGTGCAGCGCGCGGGCGACCTCACGGGCGAAGCCCTCGTCGAAGCGATCGACCCCCTCACCGAGCCGCTGGATCAGCTCTGCGAGGGAGAGGGTGGTCCAGCGTTCCCCGGCGGCCGCGACGCTCCACCAAGCGGGGGGACCCGCGGGTGGAGGCGTTGCGCCGTCCGGATCGCCGCCCATCCCGATCAGTTCTGGGAGAACGCCTGGAACTTGTCGACCGCCTTCTGGATGGCGATCGGATCGTAGGTCGCCGGGTTGGCGAACTTGCGCATGACGTTGGCGCCGGCGGCGTCGACGGTGATGAAGCCGCGGTCGACGATGCCCTTGGTGCCGTTCTCGTCGAGGACGACGACGGCGCCGGGCGCGCCCTGGAACTCGATGAGCTCGACGACCTCGTGCGCCATGAACGCGCGGCCGAGGTCGATCTCGGATGCGCCGGTGCGCTTCTCGTGTGCGAGCTTTGCCTTCTTGGTCTTCTGGGCCATGAGCGTTCTCCGGTGGGAGTGGGGCGCGTGGTTGCGCGCGCGGCGAGCACGTCCGTGTATCAGAAGGCGTCCATCGAGTGAAGCGAGAAGACGATCAGGTGCGCACGCTCCGAGCGCGAGGGGGCGACGAGTGGCCGGCGGATCGCGTGTAATGAAATCGTATCGTCGCGCCGGCGCTTGAATGGTGCCTGCACGGAGCTGTCTCAAGCTTTGACACGGGCGCCACGGCCAAGGTATCGACCCCCGCCCCCAGAGGAACACGATGTACCCGAAGCTCATCATCATCTCCGCCGCGCTCGCCATCGCCTTCACGGGCGCCTCGGCGTCGGCCGACATCGCGCCGCCGCCGATCGTCCCCACACCCGTCGTGGCCCCGACCGGCATCGACGCCGCGATCGCGGGGGTCGAGGGCTTCTACAAGAAGGTGACCGACTTCAAGGCGAGCTTCACCCAGGAGGTCAAGCGCGCGCACCTGCCGCGGCCCCTGAAGAAGAGCGGCAAGGTCTACTTCAAGGCCCCGGGCAAGATGCGCTGGGACTACACCCAGCCCGAGCGCGTGTACTACGTGTCCGACGGCGAGGTGCTCTGGTCCTACGAGCAGGAGAGCGGCCAGTGCATCAAGATGCGGGTGGCCGACAGCGAGCTCTACGACTCGCTGAAGTTCCTCTTTGGGCAGGGGGATCTGCGGGGCTCCTTCGACATCTCGGAGGTCCCGGCGGAGGCCGGCCTGGTCGGGCTGAAGCTCATCCCCAAGAAGAGCCAGAGCAACTACAAGTCGCTCACCCTGTTCGCGGACGCCAAGACGTTCGAGATCAAGCGGACCGAGCTCATCGATCCGCTCGACAACGTCAGCACCATCACCTTCGAGGGCGCGACCTACGAGCCGCTCAAGGACGAGGGCTTCAAGTTCAAGCCGCCGAAGGGCGCGACGGTCCAGGACCTGACGCGCACCTCCGGCGAGCCCGGGGCCGCTCCCTGATCGCGCAGCGCCACCCGAAGGTCACTTGAAATCAGGGCCGCTCTCCCTCGGGAGCGGCCCTTTCGCACGAGAGGTCAGGATGGCGGACATCGCCAAGAGCACCGGCGGCAAGGTCTACTTCGTATCTCTCGGCTGCCCGAAGAACCGGGTCGACTCGGAGATCATGCTCGGCCAGCTCGGCGCCAGGAACTACTCCATCGTTGACGATCCCGACGCTGCCGACCTGCTCGTCGTCAACACCTGCAGCTTCATCGAGGACGCCCGCGAGGAGTCGGTCGACACCATCATGGAGCTCGCGCGCGCCAAGACCGACTCCGGCGACAAGAAGAAGCTCGTCGTCGCCGGGTGCCTGGCCCAGCGCTACGCCGGCGACCTCGCCAAGGAGATCCCCGAGGTCGACGCCTTCCTCGGGACCGGCGACCACTGGCGGATCGGCGACCTGCTCGACGGCGCGGCCGGGCCGGAGGGCGCGAACCTCCTCTCGGGCGCGACGACCCAGACCGGCCCCGTCACCCGCGTCGGTCGCCCGGGCTACAACTACGACGCCTACAGCCCGCGCCTCGTGACGACGCCGAGCTGGACCGCCTACGTGAAGATCGCCGAGGGCTGCAGCCAGCGCTGCTCCTTCTGCATCATCCCGCGCCTGCGCGGCGCCTCGAAGAGCCGCCCCATCGACGACATCGTGCGCGAGGTCGAGGGGCTCGCCGCCAGCGGCACCAAAGAGATCAACCTCATCGCCCAGGATCTGACCCACTACGGCGACGATCTGAAGGACGGGACGCAGCTCGCTCCGCTGCTCCGCCGGCTCGCCAAGGTCGACGGCATCCACTGGGTGCGGCTGCTCTACTGCTACCCGCACAACTTCACCGACGAGCTCATCGACGTCATCGCGAGCGAGCCCAAGATCGCGTCGTACATCGACATGCCGCTGCAGCACATCTCGGACCGGATGCTCGAGCTGATGCGTCGCCGCTTCAGCGAGGCCGACACCCGGGCGCTCGTCCACAAGCTGCGCGAGCGCATCCCGGACCTCGTCTTCCGCACGACCTTCATCGTCGGCCACCCCGGCGAGACGGCGGAGGACTACGAGCGCCTCGTCGAGTTCGTCCGCGAGAGCCGCTTCGAGCGCGTCGGCGTCTTCAAGTACTCGCGCGAGGACGGGACCCACGCCGCTCGCCGCGACGATCACGTCATGGGCATCGTGAAAGACGAGCGCTACCACCGGCTGATGACCCTGCAGCAGGGGATCTCGAACGAGCTCCACGCCGCGATGGTCGGCCGCGAGGTGGACGTCCTCGTCGAGGGCGTCAGCGACGAGACCGATCTCCTGCTCCAGGGCCGCACCTGGGGCCAGGCCCCCGAGATCGACGGCGTGACCTACATCAACGAGGGCAGCGCCAACGCCGGCGACGTCGTCCGCGCCGAGATCGTCGACGCGGGCGACTACGACCTCGTCGCCCGCATCATCGGCCCCGACGACGAGCGCCGCGACCGCGACGAGGGGTGACGCGCCGCGCGCGCCACGCTGCATTGCAATGCAGTGTGGCGTTGTGGCCGCGCGCATACTGTGGAACCCTAGCCTGGCGGTCGGGTGACGCCCATGTTGCGATGCGGTCGTGCACGCGCGCTCCGCAGTGAACCCCAAGAACCACGCTGAGGACACCCGTGCTGCCTCGGACCCACATCGCGTTCGCGACGCTCGCGCTAGGCGCGTGCATCGACGCGCCTCCGGTCCCCGACGCGGCGGTAGAGGTGCGGGTCGCGGCCCTCGATCTGCGCGGTGTCGGCGACGTCGTCTGGGACGTCGAGGTCGACAACGCCCTGGGCGACGTCGTCTGGCAGCGGCGGCTGGTCTCGACGCGGCACGGCGACGGCGCCGGCTCGGCCAGCTACGTCGGCCCCTGCGACGCCGGCGCGCCCGAGAACGTCGTGAAGGTCTGGGTCGTCGGCCTCTACGCGGACCCGCTCGGGCCGAGCGACGCCGGGAGCTTCGCCGCCGGGGCGGACACCGTGACCGGTACGCCGCTGCCGTTTCAGGACCCGAGCGCCGCCGGGCCGCTCACGCGCACGGTCACCTGCGGCGCCAACCGCGACGCCATCGCCACCTTCGACGTCACCCTCGCGCGCCCCGCCGAGCAGGGCTTCTTCGACGTCGCCGTGTCCTTCAACGACCTCTTCTGCGCCGCCAAGCTCGACTGCTGCCAAGCGCTCGCGGGCGGCGGCTGCGAGGACATCACCCTGCTCCACGACGCGACCGGCCAGCGCGCGACGACGTACGTCCTCGGCTTCGCCTGTACCCCGGGCGCTGACGTCGGCGTCGACCCGGTGCTCTACCTCGACCACCTCGCGTTCGACTGCAGCGCCCCGAACGGCGGCACCGACTTCGTCGCCGACGTCGCCATCGACCCGTCCGGCGGCCCGGGGAACCTCTGCGAGGCTGGCGCGCTCGCCAGCTGCCAGGCCGTGCTCACCGGGCAGGGCGCCGCCGACGGCTACCTCTACCAGATCGGCGTCTACCGCGGCGTCGAGCTGCTCACGAGCGGCGGCGTCAGCGCCCAGAAGGTCTACTGGAACGTCGCCCTCGGGGTGCGCGAGCCGGCGATCGCCGCCTGTCGCCTCCGGGCGGCGGGCACCGTCGACGACGCCGGCGACGACGAGGACGGCGTCCACGACGGCACCATCGGCGCCGGCGTCGTCTACCCTTACGTACAGTGGGACGTCGCGCTCGACGCGAGCTGCCAGTCCGAGGCGCTCGGCTTCGACGGCCCCGGCCCGGTCGCCGCGGTCTACACCGGCACCGGCGACGGTGACCGCGCGTTCAGCGTGGGCTACGGGCCCTCGAAGCCGCCCGGCGGGTTCTGCGGGGCGGGGTGCGACAACGGCGGGAGCTGCGTCTTCGGTCAGTGCCGGTGCGCGGCTGGCTACGGCGGCGCGCACTGCGAGACGCTCTTGTGCCCGCTCGAGATCCCGGGCTGCGACTCGTGGGCCGACGTCGGTGACCCGGCGACGGTCAGCGGCGGCGGCGCGAGCTGGTCGGTCGCCGACAAGAGCGGGCACGACAACCCCTTCAACCCGGTCTCCGGAGGCGCGGTCTACGCCCCGACCGGGCTCAACGGCCTCGGCGCCATCTCCTTCGACGGCGTCGACGACACCGCCGTCGGCGCGACCCGCGGAGCCGGCGACGGATCGGCGCGCAGCATCGTCGTCGCGATGAGCGTGGACGCTATCGCCGGCACCGCTGCGGCGCTGAACTGCTCCGACGGGGTCGATCGGCGCAACTACTTCGGCTGGCAGAGCGCGGGCGGCGTCCGCTACGCGACCGGGGCGCAGTGGGACACCACCCCGATCGTCTTCGCCCCCGCGCAGGCGATGGTCCTGGTGTTCGAGCGCGACCGCGCTGCCGGGACCAAGCGCATCTACCTCAACGGTGTCGTCATCCAGAGCCTCACCTACCCGGTGAACGCCAACGCGTTCGAGCCGGGCGCGTGCAGCTTCGGGGGTACTTCCTCCGGCGGCTACGAGGATATGCGGATCGGCGAGCTCGTGACCTATGACCGCATCCTCTCGGCGAGCGAGCGCGCCCAGGTCGAGCAGGACCTCATGGCGCGCTGGGGCGTGGTCTCGGGCACGAGCTGCAACGCCATCCATGCCGCCCACCCCACCGCTGCGAGCGGGACCTACCGGCTCGACCCCGACGGAGGCGGCTCCATCGCCCCGTTCCTGGCGTATTGCGACATGACCGGCGACGGCGGCGGCTGGACGCTCGTGATGCGCGGGCTCGGCGGTCAGGCCTCCGGCTGGAAGACCAACGGCGCCCTCAACACCCCCACGAGCCCGACCGGCGGCACGTTCAAGCTCTCCGACACGGTCCTCAACGCGGTGCGCGGCGGCAGCGGCGTCTACCGCATGCAGAGCGACGGGAAGTTCACCAAGACCCGCTTCTTCAAGGCGACGACCTACGCCCACACGACCAACTTCACGTGGTCGGCGACGAACCCGAAGAACATCTCCTACGCCAACCTCTCGTGGGGGGGCGCCCTCGTGGCGGACCAGCTCATCGACACCAACGCCGAGGGCAACATCTACGTCGGGCTGACCGACGACTCATTTCAGTGGCAGAGCTACATCACGACCTGCCAGATCCTCCCCCCTTCCTACACGAGCGCGCGCTGGCTGGTCGGCGACGGCACCTACTGCGCCGACGCCACCTGTGGCGGTCTCCACCTGTGCAGCGGCACGACGAGCGGCTGCAACTTCTCGCTCTGGGTCCGCTAGCGACCTGCCTCGCTGCAACGCAAAACGGCGCTCCGGATTGACTCCGGCGCGCCGTTTTGGTGTCTCATGCTGCGTTGCAACGCAGCGGGCGGCTGCGCCCCGGGGTCAGTGCGAGAGGGGCTTGGTGAGCAGCAGCGCCTTGAACTCGTGGGGGACGAGGCCCATCAGCCGATCCTCGAGGTTGTCGTACTCGATCTCGCCGAGGGTCTTACCGGGCCGCAGCTTGTCGCCGAGGAGGTTGAGGAACATCGGCTTGGTGTAGCCGAACTTGTCGAGCGCGATGTCGTGGTCGGCCAGCGCCGCGGTCAGCGCGCGGAAGTAGCTGCGCGTGGTCGCGAGCCCCTTCATCTCGCGGTTCATGTCGATGAGGTCCATGACGAACTCGTAGTCCGTCTCGAACCCCACCGAGCGCGCCACGATCGTCAGCTGGCCGAAGTGGATCGACAGCTCGGGGTGGTCGAGCTGCGTCGACAGCACCGGGTAGCGGCCGAGCTCGCCGAACTCGGTCAGGATCGCGTGCCCGCCGGGCTTGATGGCGCCCCACAGGCGCTCGATCAGCTGCCAGGCGCCGACGTTGAGGTAGAACGGGTCCGGCGCGTCGCCGATCGGCACGGTGTGCTTCTTGACCAGCTCGCCGGCGATCCCGAGGGTGTCGAGGCCGGCCTCGAAGGCGTCGTCGTCGATCCCCTCCTCGCCGCCCATCCCGAGCTGCGCGTGGGTGAGCTTGATCGCCGTCAGATCGCCGATCATCTCGTTGGAGATGACGAGATCGTAGTCGTCGCCCGGGAGATCGGCCGTGAGCGCGTCGCCCTCGAAGATGGTGACCGACAGCCCCGCGGTGTTCTCGCGCTGCTTGGCGGCCAGGGTCGGGCTCAGCTCGAGGATGTGATAGGTGACCTCGGTGCCGAACTTCTCGAGCGCCTCGGTCACGTGCCGCGCCACCCAGCCGAGGCCGCCGCCGATCTCGAGGATCTTGACCTTCCCGCCGGAGCCGACCTCGAGCGACGCCCAGCGCCGCTTGAGCGCGTCGATGAGCGTCTCGCCATAGGTCCGCCCGCGCAGCGCCGGGTGGGGCCGCCGGAAGAGGTGGGAGAGCGTCGTCTCCTGATGGTCGAACTGGGCGTCCGCGTCCGAGACGTCGTGGCGGTAGTAGCCCTCGGGCGAGAACATGTCCTCGAAGCCCGGCGGCAGCGTGTCCGTCTTCGCGTCGTACGGCGCGTACGGCATCGTGCTCGTCAGGTACGGCGGCTTCATGTGCTGCTTGTGCTTGTAGAACGACATCGGCAGCGCGCTGAGCTTGAGCGCCTGAACGCTGTTGTGGGCGAGCTTCTTCACGAGCTCGCTCACCGCGGGCTTGCCGAAGTCGGCGGCGAGGTCGTCGAGCTTGGCCTCGCCGTCGATGCGGTCCCAGATCGCCGTCTCGGCCTCGGTCAGCGCGACCTTCGCCAGCTCGCGCTCGCCCCACGCGGCGTAGAACGTCAGCGTCCCGCCGACGCGGGTCCACACGTTCCAGCGGCTCCTGACCGGGATGTAGTCCCAGAGGTCCTTGAGCTGGTCGTAGCCCGGGATGATGAGGCAGCCGAACTGCAGGAATATCCCGACGAAGGACTCCGGCGTCATCTCGCCGAACGCGTTGGCGTTGTCGCGACAGACCTCCTCGGGCAGCACGCGGTCGCCCTCGAAGCGCTCGAGGAACGCCAGGATGTCCGGGCTCATCTTGAGGATGTAGCCGAAGAGGTCGTGATAGACGTAGATCTCGCCCATGTGGGCGTAGGTCGACGTGTAGGGCGAGCGCTGGAGGTAGCGCGAGTTACCGTGGTCTACTGACACTTCTTCCCCGTTGAGCAGATGAGCGCCCCAGCGCACTCGGTGTGGTCGTCGCAGCTCGCCCCGGCGGCTCCGGTCCCGGCCAGGCCGCAACGCGAAGTACCAGCGAAGTGCTTGCACGCGTACCCACTGCGACAGCCGCTGTCGCTCGTGCACGCGTTTGCGCAATACGTCTCGATGCACTCGTGCCCGCTCGGGCACTGTCCGGGCCCGGTGCACCAGTCGGACACGCACGCGCCGGTCCCGCCGTCGCACACGTTATAGACGTCGCAGGACAGCGCCGTGCACGCGCCGCCGCCTCCGACGGTCCAGTCGAGGGCGTAGCTGGTCCCCACCGCGCCGGTCGCGACGAGGTAGTAGGTCCCGGCGGTGGCCGCCGTGAACTGCAGCTGCACCCCGGCGGCGCTCGGCGCCTTGGCGGCGAGCTGGGTCGTCGCGTCGCTCGCGAGCGCGCGCAGCCCGGCGGACCCCGAGGTGCTCGGCGTGACCGAGGCGTTCACCTGCTCGCCGGCGCCGACGGCGAGCGCGAACCAGTCGTCCGCGCAGCACAGCTTGAGCCCGGTTGCGAAGCCGTCCGGCCCGCTGATCGGGTCGGCCGTCGCCTTCGAGTGGTTGTTGGCCGGGTCGTCCTGGCAGCCGCCGGTCGCGTCGGCGATCAGCTCGTAGGCCGCGGCGTCGGCGTCGGTGTAGCCGTAGACCTCGAGGACCCAGGTGCCGGGCTTGGCGGCCGCCGGGACGTCGATGATCTCGAAGCTGTCCTCGGTCTCGGCGGTCGCGACCGGCGCGCCGCTCGCCGTGGCGGTGTTGTAGAGGCGCATGTCGAGGTCGTCGTCGGCGCCGTCGCCGGTGATGTCCAGGCCGATCTCGACGCGCTGCCCGCAGCCGACCGGCAGGGTCCAGAAGTCGGTGTCGCCGCCGCAGATGGCGAGGGCGCCGCTCGGCACCGGCTTGGCGGTGGCGGGGGTGTCGTTGGGCTCGTAGCTGTCGTCGACGCAGACGTCGGTCGGCGCCGGGCCGAGGGTCACGGTCAGGGTGTAGCTGGCCTTGATCGGGGCGTCTCCGAAGCCGACGACCGCGATGAAGAGGTCGCGGCCGCTCGCCTCGACGTAGCTGGCGCGCTCTGGGCTGGCGACCGACTCGCTCGCCGCCAAGAACGTCTCGCTCGCGTCGAGGATGTAGAGGTCGAGGTCGACCTCGGTGGCGTCGAAGGCGAGCTCGACCTTCAGCTCGGTCTGTGCGGCCACGGCGACCTTGTAGATGTCGAGGTCGAAGACCCCCTGCTGGCTCTCGCAGATGCTCTTGCTCACGGTCCCGGCGGTGAGCGGCGTCGCGGTCGCGAGGTCCTCGTTGGGCTCGTTCGGGTCCGGCGTGCAGCTCCCGGTCCCGCCGGAGGTCACGCTGATCTGCACCGTGGTGAGCACGGTGTACGTCCCGTCGGTGACGCTGAAGACGACGGCCCAGGCCTTGCCGGCGTCGGCCTGCCCCGGGGTCCACTGGAAGGTGGCTCCGTTGAGCTGCGCGCCCGTCGGGGCGCCACCGTCGATGGCCCAGGTCAGGGGGTCCTGGTTCGGATCGGTCGCCTGGAGCGTGAAGGACAGCGCCTGGCCGACCGCCACCGTCTGCGGCGCGACCGGGGTCACCACCGGCGGCTCGGGGCCGCCCTGGCCGTCACCTACGACGAGCCGCACCGGCATGGTGTCGCTCAGCGCGCCGTCGCTGACCGTGAACGTGACGCGCGCGGTGCCGACCGCGCCCGCGCCGGGCTTCCAGTGGAAGGCGCCGGTCTCGCCGTTCAGGGTCGCGCCCGCGGGCAGGGCGCCCTCGTTGCCGTAGGTCAGGGCGTCGCCGTCGGGGTCGGTCGCCTGGAGCTTCAGGTCGAAGTCCTTACCGATCGTGAGCTGCTGGTCGCCGACCTTCTCGAAGGCCGGCGGGTGCTGGTCGGCGCCGCTCGAGACCTCGATCCGCACCGTCTCGCGGTCGAACTCGGCGCCGTCCGACACGACGAAGGTGAGAAACACCGCGGTCCCCACGCTGTCGGGGGTCCACTCGAAGCGGTGGGCCCCCTTGTCGAAGCGCGCGCCGGCCGGCAGCGTCCCGAAGACCGAGTAGGTCAAGGGGTCGTTGTCGGCGTCCTTGGCGCTCACGACGATGACGAGGGACTGCCCCACCGGGACGACGCGGTCTCCGATGCGCTCGAGCTCCGGGGCCCTGTTGGTGCCGCCGCTGGTGTCGATGGGGACCGACGTGTCGTTCGAGATGAAGGTGTCCGCGGCGACGGCGGTGTCGGCGCCCGCGGCGGTGTCGTCGCCGCACGCGGGCAGCGCGGCGAACAGCGCCGCCGCGGCAACGAGCGTGCAGCTCGGCGTAGCGAGGCGTCGGCGGAGACCCGGGAGCGAGATCGGATAGGCGTTCATGCGCGTGAGTTATACGGGGTCATCGCCGTCAGGGCAAAGCCGCGCCGCTGTCCCCGAAGAGGGCGTGGTGGAGGCGTCGCACGGCCTCCTCGACCGCGGCCGACGGGAGGACGAAGCTGAGCTCGAGGGGGCCGAGCACGACCTGGTGATCGTCGCCGGCGAGCTCGGTCACGATGGTGGCCGCGAGCTTGATCACGTGCGGGCTCTCGCCGAGGCCGGGGCCGACCGCGGTGATCGTCCCGCGGTCGTCGCGGATCTCGACCTCGGCGCCGAAGCGCTCGACGAGGCGCGCGCGCAGCGTCCCGAGGCGGTGCGCGTCGTCGACCGGGATGATGGCGCGCAGCGGGTCCCGCCCGCCGCCGACGAGGGCGTGCGGCATGGCGCCGGCGTGCTCGAGGATGTCGACCAGCGCCGCGGCGTCGTGGCCGGGCCGCAGGGTGGTCTCGAGCACCATCTTGCGGTGGGCGAGGGCGGAGACCGGGCGGGGGCCGGCCGCCGGGTTCACGCGGACGACGGTGCCGGCGTCGTCGCGGGGGCCGAAGGTCGACTTGGCGAAGATGGCGACGCCGTGGTGGGAGGCGTACTCGACGCAGTCCTGGTTGAGGACCTTGGCGCCGCTCCGGGCGAGCGCGATCATCTCCTCGTGGGTCAGCTCGTCGAGGCGGGTCGCGTCGCTCACGACCCGCGGATCGGCGGTGTAGACGCCGTCGACGTCGCTGCAGATCTCGCACCACGCAGCGCCGAGGGCGGCGGCCAGGGCCACGGCGCTGGTGTCGGTGCCGCCGCGGCCGAGGGTCGTGATCTCGCGAGCGTAGCTGACCCCCTGGTAGCCGGCGACGACGACGACCTTGCCGTCGTCGAGCTCGTCGAGCAGGCGGTAGGGGCGGACCTCGACGATGCGGGCGCGGTTGTGGCGGGTGTTGGTGATGATGCCGGACTGCGAGCCGGTGAACGAGATGGCGCGGTGCCCGAGGTCCTCGAGGGCGATGGCCAACAGCGCCGTGGAGATGCGCTCGCCGACGCTCATCAACATGTCGAGCTCGCGCGGCGCCGGGTTGGGGCTGAGCGCCTTGGCCTGAGACAAGAGGCCGTCGGTGGTCTTGCCCATCGCGCTGACGACCGCGACGACGCGGTAACCCTGCTCGACGGTCGCCGCGATCCGCTCCGCGACGGCGCGGACCTTCTCGATGGTCGCGAGCGAGCTGCCGCCGTACTTCTGGACGACGATCGGGCGTGCGGTGTCGGTCATGGTGCGCGCGGCCCTCCATCCGGAGCGTCTAGGTGCCGGGGACGAGGGGCATCGTACACGAACGGCGTCGGACCGAAAGCCCGCCCGGGGGGACGCGAGGGGAGCGGCGAGGGGAGCGCGAGCCGCCGCCTGGTCGACGGGTGGCGCGTGCCGGTCGGCGGGTCTGTGTCCTTGCGATGGGCGAGTGGTTGTGATTGAACCTCTGGTCTTACGGAACACCACCAGGGGGGGACATGAGAGTCGCGTTGCCAACCAGCCGGGCCACCGAGGTCGAGACGCCGCTGCTCGCGGTCCCCGTGTTCGCCGACGAGGGCGGTCGCGGCGCCGACTTCGACGCGGTCGACCAGGCGGCGGGCGGGCTCCTCGGTCGCATCGCCGACGAGGAGGGCTTCAAGGCGGAGCCTGGCAAGAGCCTGCTCGTCCACGCCAACGACGGCCCGGCCCAGCGCTACCTGCTGCTCGGCGCAGGCAAGCGCGCCGAGTTCGCTCCGAAGGAGCTGCGCGGGCTCGCCGCCGCGGCCTGCGACGAGGCGAACGCGCGCCACCTGACCGGCTGCGCGCTGGTCGCTCCGGAGGGGCTCGACGCCGCGGCGTCGGTGCACTTCGCGACCCTCGGGGCGGTGCTCGCGAGCTACCGCTACCACAAGTACCTCACCCGAGACGTCGAGGCGACGACCTGTGAGCGCATGCTCGTGGCCGTGGCCGGCGCGGACGCCAAGGCGCTCGAGCGGGTGGCGGCGCGCGCGACGCGGGCGGCCGAGGCGGTGAACCTGGCGCGGGATCTGGTCAACGGGCCGCCGCGCGAGATCACCCCGACCCGGCTCGCCGAGGTCGCGAGCGAGATCGCCGCAGCCGAGGGGCTCGAGGTGCGGATCCTTGACGAGTCGGCCATCGCCGAGCAGGGGATGAACCTGCTCACCGCCGTCGGGTCCGGCAGCGACGAGCCGCCGCGCTTCATCCACCTGACCTGGCGTCCCGAGGGAGCCGACGCGAACACGCCGTCGATCGCGCTGGTCGGCAAGGGCATCACGTTCGACGCCGGCGGCTACAACATCAAGCCCACCGGCTCGATGGAAGACATGAAGATGGACATGGCCGGCGCCGCCGCTGTCCTCGGGGCGATGAAGGCGGTCGCCGCCTTCGCGCCGAAGTACGTCGTGCACGGGATCGTGCCGACCTGCGAGAACCTGGTGAGCGGTTCGGCCTACAAGCCCGGCGACGTGTTCCACGCGAAGAACGGCAAGTCTGTCGAGATCATGAACACCGACGCCGAGGGGCGGCTGGTCCTAGCGGACGCGCTGACCTACGCGGCGGAGCTCGGCGTGGGGCGCATCGTCGACCTGGCGACCCTGACCGGGGCCTGTATGGTCGCGCTCGGGCCGCACACTGCGGGGCTGATGGGCAACGACGACGGGTTCCGGGACAAGGTCGCGGGGGCCGCGGCGCGGGCGGGCGAGGACGTGTGGCCGCTGCCGCTGACGAAGAAGCTCAAGGCGATGCTCAAGAGCCCCATCGCCGACATGAAGAACGTCGGTGAGCGCTGGGGTGGCGCGCTGACGGCGGGGATCTTCCTCTCCGAGTTCGTCGGCGACGTGACCTGGGCCCACCTCGACATCGCGGGGCCGGCGTACACCGAGAAGCCCGAGCCGTCGGTCGCCAAGGGCGGCACCGGCTTCGGCGTGCTCACCCTGCTCGAACTGCTCGACGGCGAGGTTTAAGATGGCTGGTGGCAGCGTCAACAAGGCGATCATCATCGGCAACCTCGGGGCCGACCCCGAGGTCCGCACGACCGCGGCGGGCCAGATGGTGGCGACCATCTCGGTCGCGACGAGCGAGAGCTTCACGGGCAAGGACGGACAGCGCCAGGAGCGGACCGAGTGGCACCGCGTGGTGCTGTGGGCCAAGCTGGCGGAGCTCGCGCAGCGGTACTTGAAGAAGGGCGAGAAGGTCTACATCGAGGGGCGGATTCAGACCCGCTCCTGGGACGACCAGGCGACCGGCCAGAAGAAGTATTCCACCGAGGTCGTCGCCCGCGAGATGACGTTCCTCGGTGGCGGCCAGGGCGGTGGCGGCGGCGGTGGCGGCGCGCCCTACGGTGGCGGCGGGGGCGGTGCGCCCTACGGTGGCGGCGGCGGCGGCGCGCCCTACGGTGGCGGCGGCGGCGGT
>PHBI01000036.1 GCA_002841945.1 Deltaproteobacteria bacterium HGW-Deltaproteobacteria-14 | reverse complement strand
AAAGGCGCCCTGCGCAGCCCCGGAGCGCGGGCTGACGGCGGCGCGGTGAGCCCGCTGCAGCGGGAGCCGACCGCCCCCAAGGGCGCCGCCCGGTCGGGGGCGCTCGTCGATGGCCCCCAGCAGGAGGCGACCGAGACCGCGAGCGCCGCCCGTCAGCAGGAGGCGACCGAGACCGCGAGCGCCGCCCGTCAGCAGGAGGCGACCGCGACCGCGAGCGCCGCCCGTCAGCAGGAGGCGACCGCGACCGCCGGCAGCGCGCGGCTCCAAGCCGCCCAAGACGTGCCCTCCGCGGGACACCCCGCCACGGGGCGCCAGCCCGCTCCAACGCTGCCCCGCGGGCCCACGCCGGCGCCCGCGCCGAGCCCTCCGAGCGCCACCCGCGACGAGGTGACGACGACCGCCGCCGCGGCGCCCTCCGAGCCGCCGTCGGAGCCATTGCGGCGCAGCACGGTTCCGCAAGGAAGCGCGTCGAGTAGCGCGTTGATCGATGCTGCGATGCAGCAGCGCGGCCCGGTGGCGGGCTCGGCGGACGCGGCGCTCCCGGGGGCCCGTGAGGTGACCCCTGCGGGCGAAGTCCCCCCGCGGGTGGCCCAGCACACGGTCACTGGGATGCTCACGGCGGACGAGCGCGTGGGGATCGCGGCGCGCGACTCCGCGCGGACCCGGCGGCCCCTGACGTTCTTTCGGGGCGTGTCGGTCATCGCGATGCTGCTCCTGTTCGAGGCGATCGCGCTCCCGACGAGCGCGGGGCCCCCGTGGAGCTTGCTCGGCGATCCGGGGGGTGTGACCTTCGTGGCGCTGGCGTTCCTGCTGCTGGTGGTGGTGGCGCACATCCTGCCGGTGCGTCCGGTGCTGCGGGCGTGGGCAGCGGTCGCGGTTGGCGTGCTGATGGCGGCGTTCTCGCTGGTCGTCGCCGGCGCCGCGGCGGGCGTGGACCTGTTCGACGGGCAACCCGCGATGGCGGCCGCGCTGGGCGGGCCCGCGGGAGGGCGGATCGCGCTCGTGCTCGGGCTCGGCGCGCTCCCCTTCGCCCTCTTCTGGCGCTACCTCGAGGGCGATCGTCTAGGGCCGCGGATCGCGCACGGCGTGGCGCTCGCCGTGGTGCTCGCGCTGGCCTTCGGCGCAGGTGCGCTGGGGCTCGGCGCCGGGTCCGCCGTGGGGAGCGCCCTCGACACCCTCGGCGCCGGCCCGGTCTTCGGGGATCGGCTGGTCGCCGGGTTCGCCGTGCTGCCGCTGCTCGTCGCGCTGGTCAGCCTCGCCGGGTTCCTGCCCGGGGGGCGCGGGCGGCGCTTCGTCGTGTTCGGCTTGGCGTTCTGGGCGGCGCTGTTCGTGCCGCTCGTCATCGCGGCGCTCTTCGTCGCCAAGTCGGAGGCCTGGATGTCGGTGCTCGAGCCGCTGAAGGTGGCGAGCTTCGTCGCCGTGCCGCTGCTCTACCTCCCCGCCGCGGCCGCGACCCTGGTCGCCACCCTGCGGGGCCGTATCGGCTGACCATCTCCGGCTCGCAGGAGCCCGCCGTCAGCGGTAGGGGCCCGTGCCGGAATAAGTTGATCGGATGGCCACGGAGGCGCCGTCAGGTGCGTGTTCCCGGAAGCGAAGGCAGACCAGGCGTCCTCCGAGCTTTCGGGGACGCGCAGATGGCGGCGGATCCGCCAGCAAGACGACAAGCTATTTCGGCACGGCCCTGAGAGGGTGTGCAGCACGGGAAGTAGCCCTCGCGCGCCCTCCCTGCATTCCTGGCCTCCTTAGCCTACCCGAGATTGGAAACACCCTCTAATCGTCGAGCTTCGAGCCGATCTTGTTGAGCAGCGCGTAGGCGGTCTGGTACGCCTCGTCGTCGACCGGCAGGACGTTCAGCGCCTTCGACAGGAGGCTCATCGCCTTGTCGGGGTTGCTCTCCGCCGCCGCCTTGGCGTCCTCGATCCAGCTGCGCGCCGTCTTTAGCACGTCGCCCATCATCGCCGACGCGTCGGCGTTGCCCGGGTCGACTGCCAGCGCCTTCTTCGCGTAGCTGCCGGCGCTCGTCAGGTTCTTCTTCTCGAAGGCGTCCTTGGCGAGCGCCGCGTAGGTCTTGCCGAGGTCCTTGTTGATCTGGCTCTGGAACGCGCCGTTGACCGCCTGATCGTACTTCTTGGCGAGCCTGAGATCGTCGAGCGCCTTGTCGAGCTTGCCGGCGCCGAGGGCGTCGCGCCCCGCGCGCAGCACCGTGTCGAGCTTGGTGATCGCCCCGGCTACCGCCTTGGCCTTCGCCTTGTCCCGGCGCGACGCCTTGCCGTAGGTGATCCCGTCGAAGAAGTCGATGGCGCCCATGAAGTCGCTCGCCGCGTACTTGGCGAAGCCCGGCTTGAGGTCGATCTTGGGGACCTTCACCGCCTGCACCCGCTTGGCGGGGTCCTCGTCGTCGGTCTCGAGGTTGTCGGCGTCGGGCGCCGTCGCGCGCTCGAGCGCGACCTGCATCGCCAGCGCGTCCGGATCGTCCTTGGACGCCGCGAGCGCCTCCGCGACCGCCTTCTTCGCCGCGTCGTAGTCGCCCTTGTCCTCGGCCTCGCGGGCGAGCCCGAGCGACTTCGCCACGAGGTCGTCGCGCACCGTCGGGATCAGCTCCTGGGCGTCCTTGTGATAGGCCGTCTCGACCTTGATCTTCTTGAGGAGCTCGAGGGCGTCCCCGAAGCGCTCCTCCGAGGCCGCCTTCTTGGCGTCGACGAGGGTGTTCCAGGCGTCGAGCTGCTGATCGACGAGGACCACCGCCTCGTCCACGGGCACGCCGCTGTCGCGCTCGGCCTTCGGGTTGAGCTCCAGCGCCTCCTTGAAGAACTTCTTGGCCTCGTACCAGCGCCTCTCGACGTAGGCCGCCTCGCCTTCGAGCACGAGGTCCTTGGCCTTCTGCTTGGCGTCCGCCGCCGCCGCGCCGCCCGCGGCCGTCGCGCCGCCCGCGGTGGCACCGACCTCACCCGGGGGGGTCTCGCCCTCTCCGCTGCCGCCGCCGCTGGCGCCGCCGCCGCCGGAGGTCTCGACCGTGGCCTCCTTCGGGAAGATGATCCCGAGGCCGCCGAACTTGTCGGCCGCCACGAAGCCGCCGCCGCCGAGCAGCACCAGCCCGCCGACCAGCGCGAGCACCTTGCCGGTGCCGCCCTTCTTCTTCGCGGCCACCAGCTCGGCCACCGGCTCGGCGACCGTCTCGAACCCCTGCTGCTGCTCCTGGCGTGCCCGGGCGCGCCGCTGCTCCCAGTCGGGATCGATCTCGAGCGCCGCCATGTCCCCCATGCGGGTCTTCTCGGCGCCGTCGTCCTCCTCGAAGTCGCGGTACGGGCCCGGCTCCGCGGCCCCTCCGCCCTCGCTCGCCTGAGCCGGATCGGTGAACTCGAGCGTGGTCGTGCCGCACTCGATCTTCATGCCGCTCGTGAGCGCGATCTCCTGGACCCGGTGACCGTCCACCTTGGTGCCGTTGCCCGAGCCGAGATCGACGAGCTTCCACCCGCCCGACGTCCGGACGACGTTGAAGTGGCGACGGCTCGCGCTGGCGTCGTTGATGACGCAGTCCGCGTCCATCCCTCGCCCGACCAGCGAGACGTCCCGCGACATCGTGTAGCTCTTGCCGATGTCGTTGCCGACGACCACCGTCAGGGTCGGCGGCGCCGGCGCCGGCTCGGGCTCGGGCGCCCGCGACCGGCTCGCCCCGCGGCTCGGCGGCGGCGGCAGCTGGGCCTCGAAGTCGTCGAGGTTCACCGCCTGGGTCCGCTCGAACTCCTCGGCAGCGGCCGCCGCGGCGGGGGCCGCTGCGCGCGGCGCCTCCTGCATCAGCTCGCCCATGTCGTCGAGGCTGAAGGCGGCGGTCTTGCCCTCGCCGTCGTCCTCGTCTTCCTCCACCTGGGCCGGCGGCGGCGCCGCGGACCGCGCGACCGGGCGCGCCGGCGGCGGAGCGGTCTCTTTGAGGAGATCGCCCATGTCGTCGAGGCTGAAGGCGGCGGTCTTGCCCTCGCCGTCGTCCTCGTCCTCGTCCTCGTCGACCGGGGCCGGCCGCGCTGGCGGGGCGGGCGGCATGGCGCGCGCCGCGGCGCGCTGCGCCCCGTGGGGCCCTGGTCGCGTCGGGGCCGGCCCGGCTGGTGCCGGACCTGGCCGGGCGGGCGGGGCTGGCGCCGGCTCGGCGAGCAGGTCCCCGAGGGCGTCGATGTTGAACGCCGCGGTCTTCTCGCTGTCGTCGTCGTCGTCGTCGTCCATCGCGGCGGGGGGCGGCGCCGGGGCGCGGCCCCGCGCGGGGGCCGACGGGGCCGCCGCGCGGCGCGGGGTGGGCGCGTCGAGATCGAAGTCGGCGAGGTTGAGCGCCTGGGTCGACTCGTCGTCGTCCTCCGCCTCCTCCACTTCCTCCGGAGCGTCGTCCGGATAGCCCGCGGCGCGCGCGGCCTGTCGCTCCGCTCTGCGGGCGCGAATCCGAGCGAGCTTCTCCTGCACGGCCGACTCGGGTGGCTCCCGCCGATTCGACCCGCCCCCGCCCCTGCTGCTTCCGTTGCTCATTCGCCTTCCCGTCCTTCTGGAGCACGTCGCGGGTAGACCCACGGCGGCCGCGCAAGTGGCCGGTATTCTAGATCCCGATCGACCCTTGTCAACGCGGCCTTGCGGACACACGGCGCACGAGCGGTGCCTCACCGCTCCCACCGGGACCCGCCTTCGTTCATGCCGCCTCCCGCGATGCAACGCAATGGTGGGGATCACGACACCTCCGCGCGCCCGCTGCCCGCGCGGCTCACCCGGGATCCGAGCGCGACGCGCCGACCACCGCCAGCTTTGACAGCGGTGTGGCGCCGTGCTAGCCGTCTCCCCCGGCGTTGCGCGGCGCAGTGTCGCTCCCGAACCACTCGCGACGAGGTCCGGCAGGATGGCGTCCTCCCCGCTCGTGTGGCTCGCGGCCATGGATGGTCAACGGGTCGATGTGATCGGTCAGGTGTTCGAGTCCCAGGGCATGGTCATGGCCGTGCTCGTGGTGCTCATTGCGCTCAGCGTCGGGTGCTGGTTCGTCATCGGCTTCAAGGCCGTGGCGATCGGCAGCGCCATTCGGCAGAGCCGGCGGTTCATCCAGACCTTCCGCAGCGCGACCCGCCTGGCCGAGCTCTACCAGTACAGCCAACAGCTGCCCGTCTCGCCAGCGCGCGAGATGTTCCGCGCTGGCTACGAGGAGCTCGACCTCATCCTGCGCGAACGCGACGGCAAGGCGCGTCGCCCGCGCGGCGACGGCCCCGCGGCCATGCCCGAGGGCGCCTCGGCCGCCTTCGAGAACATCGAGCGCAGCTTGATCCAGGCCCAGGGCAACGCCAACGCGCGGCTCGAGCGCTCGGTGGCGTTCTTGGCGACCGTCGGCAGCTCGGCGCCGTTCATCGGCCTCTTCGGCACCGTCTGGGGGATCATGAACGCGTTCGCCGACATCGATCCCTCGCTGCCGATCCTGCAGACCGTCACCCCGCACATCGCCGAGGCGCTCGTCGCCACCGCGATCGGCCTGCTCGCGGCGATCCCCGCGGTCATGGCATACAACTGGCTCAATGGGCGGTTGAGGAGCTTGGATGTTCACCTCCAGGACTTCTCGGCGGACTATCTGAACATCCTGCGCCGCCACTTCTTCAGCTGACGCGGCGGGCAGCGCGGGCTACTCGGGTGAGGGGAACGGCGACGTGGGGATGAGCACCGGCAAGGGGCCCAAGGGCGGTCGCGGGGTCCTCAGCGAGATCAACATCACGCCGATGGTGGACGTGATGCTCGTGCTGCTGATCATCTTCATGGTCGCGGCCGGCGTTCAGACCGTCGAGATCAAGAGCGACTCCGACCGCACCCTGCAGGAGGCGCAAGACCTCTATGAGGAGGCGCAGGACGCGCTCCGCGAGGTCGAGCGCAAGCAGGAGAAGCATCAGAAGGTCGAGATCGACCTGCCCAAGGTCGACAGCGAGCCGATCGTCCTCCACGAGGTGAAGAAGCTGAAGCTCGAGGTGACCGATCGCCTCGTCTTCCGCATCGACGGACGGCAGATCCTCGACTGCCTGAAGATCGCCCCCGGGATGGCGGCGTTCATCGGGCCGCAGGCGACGGCGCCGGATCTCGAGCTCAAGGACCAGTCCTTCGCCCCGTGCCTCAAGGCCCTCGGGGAGAAGCTCGTCGACAACAAGAAGCTCCAAGAGGACAAGGAGCTCTACGTCCTCGCCGATCGCTCGCTCGACTACGGGCTCGTGCTCAAGGTCATGGCCGCCGTCCGGCAGGCCGGGGTGACGAAGTTCGGCCTGGTGGCGAGCCCGACCCTGCTCGAGGGAGCCGAGGTCGCCCCGACCCCGCCGGCGGTGCCGTGATGAAGTCCCGCGGCAGCTTCGTCCTCGGCGGGGTGATCGTCGCGCTCGTCTTCCACGGCGCCCTGGCCGGCGCCTACGTCGCCTACAGCAACGGCCGGGTGTCGCTCGAGGAGGCGATGCTGCAGTCGGAGCGGGCGGCCCGCCGCGAGCGCCTCAACCTGTGTGGAGATCACCGCTGCCCCCGCGTCGAGGGCCGGATGCGTCGTCGCCACATGGAGGAGTCCCCGCTCGACGCCCCCGAGATCCTCGAGGCCGCGATGATCCCCGCCCTCGGCGGCGTGACCCCCGACGCCCGGAAGCTGCCCGAGATCGAGACGATCGAGCAGTCCGCCCGGGTCGAGGAGGCCATCAACGTCGGCAACCAGGATCCCGAGCTCAAGAAGCTCATCAAGGCCGACAAGCCGAAAGAGGCGAAGCTCGACCCGCTGAGCAACACGAGCCCCCTCGATCAGTTCACGGCCAAAGACGATCCCCGGGCGAACCCGAAGAGCCTCGAGCACCTCACCGGCCTCTCGACCGGCGAGATCGGCGGCCAGGGGGCCGAGTGGCGTCCCGGCCACGAGTACTCGCGCCGCGTCGCGCGCGCCATCAAGCCCTACTTCAACGTGCCGCCCTTCATCGACGACGAGTCGCTCAAGAAGCTGAAGGTCCGGGTGAAGGTGACGCGGATGAGCGTCGACGGCACGGTGCTGGAGTTCCGCGTGATCGCGAAGTCCGGCGACCGAACCTTCGATGACGCCGCGGAGAACGCGATCAAGCAGTTCTCGGAGCCCGACGGCGGCACCCGCAAGCTGCCCCCTCCCGACACGAAGGTGCTCGCCTTCATCAACGCGAAGGGGCTCGACATCACGCTGGACGGGAGGCTCGCGAGCCATTGATCCCTGCATGGGTACAACTCGCGGTCGCGCTCAGCGCGGGCGCATCGAGCGACATCCGCTTCTGTGAGGTCCCGACCGACTGCGGCAAGGATCAGTCCTGCGTAGGCTACGTCTGCGCGTCGGGCTCCGATCGCGCGCGCGTCGAGGTCCTCTACAAGATCGCGGTGGTCCCGCCCTTCGTGGCGAGCGCCGACCCGGAACTGGCCGCCGAGGCTGAGCGCCTCTACGCGATGCTTATCGCCGATCTGCGCGCGAGCGGCTTCTACGACGTGGTCGGCCGCGAGGGCCTGCCGCTGGGCTGGGCCGTCGAGGGGGCGAGCCCGTCCGAGGTGCGCCACACCACCTGGCAGGCCGACGGCTTCTTCCGCGTGGTGAAGATCGCGATGCGGCGGATCCCGGACGGCAAGTCGCAGGTGAAGATCCACGCGGTCGAGGTGGAGCGCTTCGGCACCGTCGATCTGCCCGAGGGGGACGTCACCGTCGCGACCGACCAGATCGCGCGCCTCAGCTCGCGCTGGGTCAACGCGCTGATCGGGGCCGACACCGGCGTCCCGGGCGCGCTCGGCACGCGCATCGTCGGATCGAGCGAGATCGCCCCCGGGGTCAAGGAGATCGTGGTCATCGGCGCCGACGGGTCCGGTTTTCGGCAGGTGACCGACGACAAGCAGCTCAACCTGATGCCTGCCTGGGGGCCCAACGGGTCGATCGGCTGGATGTCCTACGCCAGCGGCAACCCCGACTGGATCGTGGACGGCAAGCCCTTCTCCACCCGCCCCGGGCTCAACGCCGCCGGCGCCTGGTCCCCCGACGGCAAGCTCCTCGCCCTGTCGGTCGCTGAGTCGGGTGACAGCGAGATCGTGCTCCTCGAGACGGACTCGGGGGCGGAGTTCGCGCGCTTGACCGACGACCGCTCGGTCGACACGAGCCCCGCCTGGTCGCCGGACGGCAAGCGCCTGGCCTTCGTCAGCGACCGGACGAGCCGGCCGCAGATCTGGATCGTGTCGCTGACGACCGGCGACATCGAGCAGCTCACCAAGGACGGCTACAACACCTCCCCCGACTGGTCCCCGACCGGCGACTCGATCGTCTACATCCGACAGATCGGCAATAATTTCCAAATCATGCGCTACGACTTCGACACCCAGATCACGATGCGCCTGACGGACGGTCGCAAGAGCGCCGAGAGCCCGAGCTACTCCCCGGACGGTCGCTACGTCGCCTACGCCCAGAAGGACGAGAACGGGACCCACCTGTGGATCATGAACGCGGACGGCTCCGGTGGTGCCCGGCAGGTGGCCGGGGATCGGTCGTTCCTCGCCCCCGACTGGGAGTGACCTGAGGTGATGCCTTCGACCCACGACGTCCTGGTAGCGCCGTCGATCCTCGCGGCGGACTTCACCCGCCTCGGCGACGAGATCCGCGCGGTCGAGGCGGCCGGCGCCGACGTCCTGCACGTCGACGTCATGGACGGCCACTTCGTGCCCAACCTGTCGATCGGCCTGCCGGTGGTCGCCGCGGCGCGGCGGGCGGCGGGGATCGTCGTCGACACCCACCTGATGATCACGAACGCGGACCGCTACGTCGAGCGCTACGCCGAGGCCGGCAGCGACTGGATCAGCGTCCACGCCGAGGCGTGTCCCCACCTCGACCGCGTGATCCAGCAGATTCGTGCTGCGGGTGCGAAGCCAGGCGTCGTTCTTAATCCGCATACACCAGAGACTGCTCTCGAGTACGTTCTTGATGCACTGCACTACGTGCTGATCATGAGCGTGAACCCGGGCTTCGGCGGTCAGCGCTTCCTCCCGTCGGTGCTGCCCAAGATCGCCCGGCTGCGCGCGCGGATCGAGCAGCGCGGCCTCGACGTGCGGATCGAGGTCGACGGCGGGATCGGGCCCGAGACCGCCCGGCAGGTCGTCGCTGCCGGCGCGGACGTGCTCGTCGCGGGCTCGGCGGTCTTCGGGACCGCGGACTACGCCGGGGCGATCGCCGCGATTCGCGGCGCGGCGCGCGGCTGACGCGGGTCGTTGGGGGGGGCGCGCGCTCCTCGCGAGAGCGCGCCAGCGGTCGTCACGGTGGAACGTTGTTGACACAGAGCACGGCAACCCCTAAAAGCCGTCCAGCCTTGTCGGGGCGTAGCGCAGCCTGGTAGCGCACTTGCTTCGGGAGCAAGGGGTCGCTGGTTCGAATCCAGTCGCCCCGACCAACGAGAGGGGTCGCGTTCGCGCGGCCCCTCTCGTCGTTCCAGGCTCGGGATCGTCGTGGGTCCGCGCGCGCCGAAGAGAGGTAACCTGTTGAAAACACACGAGGTGAATGCCCGTGGCGCGGTTGACAGGTGCGTCGAGGCGGTGATACCGTTCTGCTCACGTTTCGTGAGACTTGCCCAGGCGGTGATGATGGCTCGCGTCTTCCTCATTATGGCGGCGCTGATGGTCGCGGCGACGGCCTGCGGTGGGGACCCGGAGGAGAACTCCGGTGGCGATGCCTACCGCAACGAGGCCCAGGTGATGCCGCTCGGAGAGTGGGTCGCCGGCGATCTCGACGCCGACGGTGGTGACCGCACGGACTGGAAGGCCATCGAGGTCGACGGTTCGCGCAAGATCAACGTCGAGCTGAACGCCGACGAGAAGGGGGCGGCGGTCGACGTCCGCGTCTACGACCGCTACGGCTACCCGCTCGGGTCGGTCGCGAGGCCTGCGGGCGCCGAGGGACCCGTCAAGGTGACGATCAAGGCCAAGCGCGACGGGCGATATTTCATCATGATCCAGCAGAAGTCCGGGGTCGCGACCGCATACTCGCTGCGCGCGACGGTCGGGGACAACTCAGACGTCCCGACGCCAGACTTCTGAGCCAGGTAGGAAGCGATGCGCAAGCTCACGTGGGCCGCCCTCACAGACGTGGGGATGAAGCGGTCGGGAAACGAGGACGCCTATGTCATCGCCGAGGAGTACGGGCTCTATGTCGTCTGTGACGGCATGGGAGGTCACGCTTCCGGCGAGGTCGCCAGCGCGATGACGACCGAAGAGGTCGTCTCCTTCTTCAGGGATCGTGAGGCAGGCGACCTGTCGCTGCCGTATGACACCGAGGAGGGCGCGTCGGACCCGGAGCGGATCCTGTCCAACGCGATCCAGCACGCCAACGACAAGGTTTACGTCTCCGGGATGAAGGACCCGAAGCTCGAGGGGATGGGCACGACCATCGTGTCCGTGCTCGACAACGGCGAGACCCTCGTCCTCGGGCACGTCGGCGACTCGCGGATCTACCGCTTCCGCGCCGGGACCCTCGAGCAGCTGACCCGCGACCACAGCCTGCTCAATCACAAGATCGACATGGGCGAGCTGCGGACCCAGGAAGACATCAAGGGCTTCAAGCACGGCAACATCATCGTCCGCGCGATCGGCCTCAAGGACTACGTCCGGCCCGAGGCGCAGACCGTCGACCGCGCCGCCGGCGACATCCTGCTGATGTGCTCGGACGGCCTCAGCGACCTGGTCGACGACTGGGCGATCGAGAACGTGCTGGAGGCCAACCAGGAGGACCTCGACGAGGCGGCGCGCATCCTGGTCCGCATGGCCAACGACCGCGGCGGCAAGGACAACATCACGGTGGTGCTCGTCCGGGTCGACGACGATCCGGAGGAGCTCGCGTACGGCGCCGAGGACTTCCAGGAGGAGTCGACGGTCCCGCGCGGGCTGGCCGATGATGACGACGAGGACACCACCGACCCCGCCCGGGCCGCGTTCGACCCGAACGACGACCGCGACTTCCGCGACATCACCGACGCGGACGACTCGCGGACCGCGCCCCACACCCCGGTCTTCATGTGGGAGGACCTCGGCGAGGACAGCGACGACGGCGGGCCGCCCGCGACCAAGTCGACGCTGAAGATCGGAGGCGACGAGCTCGGTGCGCTCCGCGCCCGCCGGCCGGGCGCGGCGCTCCCACCGCGCCGCCAGCCCACCCCGCCCCCGCAGCGCAAGACGCCCAGCATCATCGTCGACGAGGAGGAGGACAGCGATCTGCCGTCCATCATCATCGACGACAGCCGGGACTGAGCAGCCGCGGCGTTGCGGCGCCCACGAGAAACGAAAACGCCCCGAAGATTCGGGGCGTTTTCGTTTGTGCATTGCAGTAATCTGGCCGCGCGGGCCGCGCGGCCCGCGCGGGCGTCAGTCCATCTCGAGCTTCTTGAAGCGCTTCGACGTGCCGATCTTCTTGGGCGGCTCGTTGGACTTCGGCTTCGGCTCGTCGATGTCGGGGCGCCGGAGGCGGGGGCCGCCGCCGTCGCCGCCGCTCGCCGGGCTCGCAGCGCCGCCGCCCCCGCCGCCGCCGCCGCTCAACGCCGGAGAGACGAGGTCGCCGCTGTCGGCCCCCTCGATGGGGGTGCCGAGGTCGTACCAGGTCAGCCCGTGGCGCACCTGGACGACGCCGTTGCGGATGCGGATCAGCTCGAGCTCCGGGAAGTCGTGGCGCGCCTTCATGCCGGCGAGGAGCCCTTGGAAGGTGTCCGCCTCGCTGGTCGGCTGCGCCGCCTCGATGATGTACGTCCGGAGGACGTACTCGAGCATCCGGTGCATCTCCTCGGCCGTGTACGGGGCGAGGACCTCCTGCATGAAGCCGTGGTTGCGCCACGGGTCGTCGAAGCGGGCGCGCTCGATCATGCGCCGGTCGCCGGGCTCGAGGGCGCTCAGGTCGACCTGGACGTCGATGAGGCGCGCGCCCTCGAAGTTCGCCTGGGCGATGTTGGCGTGGCGCAGGTCGACCTTGATGAGCAGGGCGTCCTTGAAGTTCGCGCCGAACAGGTTCGCGCCCATCATGTCGCAGTCGATGAGCACGGCGTTCGAGAAGTCGGCGCGATCGAGGGTGACGTTGCCCCGCTCGGCCGCCTCGAAGCGCGAGTTCACGATCAGCGCGCGCGGGAAGCGGGCGCTGAAGAGCTCGCAGCTGTTGAAGACGCCGGACTGGATGCGGCTCCCGGAGAAGTCCGCGTTGCCGAGGCGCGCGTTGAAGAACGACGTCCCGGCCATGTTCGTGTTGGCGAAGCCGGCCTCGATCAGCTCGCAGTTGAAGAACGACGAGCCGCGAAACAGCGAGTGGTCGAAGCGGGCGCCGCGGCAGCTGGCCTCGGCGAACTTCGCTCGGCTGTACTGGCCGCGGGTCGCGTCGGCGTCGTGCAGCGCGATGCGCTTGAACGTCACGTCGGTCGCGCGGGCGTTGGCGAGTCCGTCCTTCGAGAGGTCGACCTCGGAGACGAGGCAACCCTGGAGCTGGCCGTCGGCGATCCGCTGCGCCACCTCCACCGTCGACTTGAGCACGTTGTCGCTCATCGAGACCTCATCATCCGTCGAGTTGTGTCGCGGCGTATGCTAGTGGGCCGCGGCGGAGCTGTCGATACCACCGTCCGCCCGGGCCGCGCCGCCGCGGCGGGCTGTCACGCCGCGAGCACCGGGTGCGCTGCGCCGTTGGCGGGCGAGCCTAGCAGCCTTGAACATGGCCGGGACGTCGTTCTTCAACGCGCGCCTCGGTGCGCTGTACAAGGGGCGCCGGTCGAAGGTATCCTCCGGCTCCGAGTCCCGAGGCGGAGCTTGCTCCTCCTCGACCCCGGCGGGCGAGCCCGCCGGGCGCCTTCGAGGCGAGCCGTCGATCGGCCCGCCAGCCGTGTGTTCGCGGCGTTTCGTGGAACTGCTGAGCGTGGGCCGGTACCGTGCTTCAAATGCTGTTTAGAGACGAGGCTGGCGAGAAGGTCGTCCATCCCCTCGTCCCGGGCAAAGAGTTCACTGTTGGGCGCGGCGCGCAGGCTGATCTGCGGATCCGCAACGCGTCCATCAGCCGGGTGCATGCCAAGATCACCTACGCGGGCGGCAGCTGGTCCGTCCAGGATCTGGGCAGCTCGAACTTCACCTTCGTCAACGGCGAGAAGGTCGGCCAGGCCACCATCGCGGACGGCGACACGCTGCGCTTCGGGGACTTCTCGGTGCGCGTCACCGACGACGGCGCCGACGACGGCGGCGGACGCTCGCGGCGATCGCGCCCGAGCGCGGCCCACGACGACGATGACGGTGGCCGATCGAGGCGCCCGCGCCCGAGCGCGGCGGCCGACGACGACGACGGCGGCCTGCGGTCGCGCCGCTCGCGGCCGAGCGCGGCGGCCCCAGCGTCCGATGACGATGGCGGCCTGCGGTCCCGGCGCTCGCGCCTCGCGGCGTCCCCGCCCGACGACGACGACGGCGGCCTGCGATCCCGACGGGCGCGCCCGAGCGCGGCGGCCGACGACGACGACGGCGGCCTGCGGTCGCGGCGCTCGCGGCGGAGCGCCGCGGAGCCGGACGATGACGGCGGCGCGCGTTCCCGTCGCTCGCGGCTGAGCGAGCCCGAAGAGGACCTCCGCTCGCGTCGCCCGCGCCCGTCCGAGCGGGCGCCCGAGCCCGAGCCGGTGCGTGAGGCCCCACGCCACCAGGCGGCGCCCCAGGCGCGGCAGCCGGCCATGGTGGGCGTCGATCCGGCCAAGCTGCGCGAGGCTCAGGAGCGCGCCAACCAAGCCGAGGAGGAGCTCAAGGACGCCCGCGCCCGGTTCACCGAGCAGCTCCAGCGCATCGAGGACCTCGAGCAGCGTGAAGGCCGCCACGACACCGAGGTCGCGGGCTGGCAGGACCGCTACAACAAGGTCCGCGAGCAGCTCGACCACAACCAGTCGCTGCTCGAGCGGGCCAAGGACGAGATCCGCGAGCACGAGGCGACCATCGAGGCCTTCGAGCGCGAGGTGGCCGATCTCGAGGCCCAGCTGCAGCAGGTCGAGGCGCAGCGCGACCAAGAGGCCGGCACGCTGAGCGACCTCAAGTCGAAGGTCGTCCAGAAGGACCGGCGCATCGACGAGCTGCAGCGCGAGCTCGACCTGATGGAGTTCGACCTCCGCAACGCCCGCGAGGAGCTCGAGGCGATCCAGGACTCGATGAACCACGAGAACACCGAGCAGCGGAAGCTCGAGCGCGAGCTCGCGCTGCTGCGCGAGGTGATCAACGAGAAGGAGAACGTGGTCAAGGAGCTGCAGATCGAGATCGAGGAGCAGGAGCGCCAGATCTACGACCTGCGGATGGGCACCGGGGTCAAGGACCTCGAGCAGGCCCGCGCCGACATGCTCGAGAAGTACTTCGAGAAGAACCGCGAGGTCGAGGAGCTGCGCAAGAAGCTCTCGGGGATCGAGAAGAAGAACGCCCAGATGGAGGACGAGCTGGCCGAGGTCGGCGAGAAGCTCGCGGAGTCCAAGGACGTCTCGCAGCACCCCGACTTCCAGCGCAAGCAGCGCGAGCTCGAGCGAGCTCAGGGCGACGTCGAGGAGGCCCGTGAGGAGCTCGAGCGCCTCCAGCAGAAGCTCGACCAGTTCGGGCCGGAGCAGAAGGCCAAGCTCGACGCCGAGCTGAACTTCCTGCGCCGCAAGAACCAGGCCCTCGAGGAGAAGCTCGAGAACAGCGAGCAGGAGAGCGAGACGCGCGCCGCGAGCAGCGCCGAGTTGAACTTCGCGCGCAAGAAGAACGAGGCCCTCGAGGAGAAGATCGAGGAGCTCGAGGAGAAGTACGAGGCCGCCCAGCGCGAGGTCGCGGCGGCCAGGCGCGAGGCCGAGGAGGCCGAGGAGCGCGCTGCTGCGGCGCCCGCGGCGGCGCCCGAGCTCGCGGCCCTCTCCGAGGCGACGGGGCAGTCCTCTGCCGCCGCCGCGCTGCGCGTCGACGCGATGCAGGGCGTCGACGAGCTCATCGAGCTCTACGGGAGCTGGCGATCGAACATCTCGCTGTTGAAGAGCTACGTCGACGAGGCCAAGGAGGCCGAGTCTGCCGGGGACGGCGTGCGCCCGCACGTGGACAGCATCGAGGAGGTGCTGACCGTGATCCTGGCCGACGCCGGGGACATGCGACGCGAGCTCAAGAGCCTGCAGACCTTGCTGTCCGACGAGGAATGACCAGCCGACGAGGGGGCCGCGCGGGGGAGCTCGCGCGGCGTCGCCGTCACCACCCAACGCGCGCGCGGCGGAGCCGAGGCCGGCCTGACCCCTGCCTGAATCCGTGAAGGAGACCTGAAATGGCTGTCGAGATTTCGAGCAAGCTCGAGCTGGAGTACTTGATTCGGGCGCGCTACGGCCTGCTCTACATCGTGAGCGCCGAGGAGGAGCGCGTCGAGCGCGCGCTCAAGCAGATCGGGCAGCGCCGCGACCGCAAGGTGATGGCCTGGTCCATCACCCAGGGCTTCGAGTCCCTCGACGGGGGCTCGAGCTACGGCGACATCAAGGACCCGCTGCGCGCCCTCGACTTCGTCGCGAACTTCGAGGACGACCTCATCTGCGTCCTGCGCGACTACCACCCGTTCCTCAAGGACCCGTCGGTCGTGCGGCGCATCCGCGATCTGTCGCGCCTCTTCAAGGAGTCGGACTACAACCAGCACATCGTGCTGCTGAGCCCCACCTACGCGGTGCCGCTCGAGATCGAGAAGGAGCTCGCGGTCGTCGACTTCGATCTCCCGACCCGCGAGGAGCTCGAGGAGATCGTCTGGGAGGTCGCCCAGAGCGTGCCCGACGGGGTCGAGCTGGCCGTGCGCAAGGACGCAGAGCTGCGCGAGGCGGTCGTCGAGTCGGCCCTCGGGCTCACCTCGGAGGAGGCCAAGAGCGTGTTCGCGAAGTCCCTCGTCAAGGCGCGGGACTTCGACATCGACACCATCCTCGCCGAGAAGAAGGGCATCATCCGGAAGTCGGGGATCCTCGAGTTCTACCAGACCGACGAGAAGTTCAGCGACGTCGGTGGCCTCGAGGTCCTCAAGGGGTGGCTGCGCAAGCGCAAGGCGTCGTTCTCGCGCGACGCCCGCGACTTCGGCCTGCCGGCCCCCAAGGGCATCCTCCTCATCGGCGTCCCGGGTTGTGGTAAGTCCCTGACCGCAAAGGCCATCGGCGCCATGTGGCACATGCCGCTGCTGCGCCTCGACGTCGGCAAGGTCTTCGGCAGCCTGGTCGGCTCGTCCGAAGAGAACATGCGCAAGGCCATCAAGACCGCCGAGGCTGTCGCCCCCGCCATCCTGTGGCTCGACGAGCTCGAGAAGGGCTTCTCCGGCTCCAAGTCGTCGGGCATGACCGACGGCGGCACCGGCGCCCGCGTGTTCGGTACGTTCATCACGTGGCTGCAGGAGAAGTCCTCGTCGGTGTTCGTCATCGCGACCGCCAACGACGTGACCTCGCTCCCCCCGGAGCTGCTGCGTAAGGGCCGCTTTGACGAGATCTTCTTCGTCGACCTGCCGAGCCCGCGCGAGCGGACGGACATCTTCAAGATCCACATCAGCAAGAAGAACCGCGACGCCAAGACCTTCGACTTCGAGTCGCTGGTCGCGGCGAGCCAGCAGTTCTCGGGCTCGGAGATCGAGCAGGCGGTCGTGAGCGCGCTCTACGACTGCTACGAGGACGGCAAGGTCGATCTGACCACCGATCGCCTGCTGAAGTCGGTCGAGGAGATCATCCCGCTGGCCTACACGATGAAGGAAGGGATCGACGGGATGCGCGAGTGGTCCAAGTCGCGCGCGCGCCGCGCGAGCCAGGTGGACTCGGAGGGTCGGGAGGACACCGGCGGACGTAAACTGGAAATCTGAGGGTCGTTTCTGCGATGATCTCGCTGCCCCGCATGCGGGGCGCGGGTCGGTTCTACGAGAAGGAGTCCTAAGGTGTCGCATTTCACCTCGGTGAAGACGAAGATCCGCTCCCTGGCGAGCCTCATCCGGGCCATCAAGGACCTCGGGATGGAGTACACCCAGGCTGAGGAGCATCAGAAGGTGCACGTGCGTGGCTATCAGGGCCAGACGACCGACGCCGTGTTGTCCATCCACGCGTCCAAGACCTACGACATCGGCGTGAAGCTGACCGCTGACGGGACCTACGAGTTCGTCGCGGACTGGTGGGGCGTCGAGACCACCCGTGGCGTCAGCGAGGAGGACTTCATCAAGAAGCTCACGCGCCGCTACAGCTATCACAAGGTCATGGAGGAGATTAAGAAGAAGGGCTACACCATCGAGAGCGAGGAAGAGAAGGTGGACCAGACGATTCACGTCCGCGTCCGCACCTGGAGCTGAACTCCAGCCCGGCTTCGATGGCGCCGACCCGCAACGGGCGGGGCCGGTAGCCCGTATCCCTTCACGCAGGCGACCAGGAGAGCGGCGTGGCGACCAAGCGCGACATCATCATCACCATTGGCGAGGACGGCGCCGTCGACATCAAGGTCGACGGGGTCCCCGGCAAGGACTGCCTCGACTTCACCAAGTTCCTCGAGGACGAGCTCGGCGAGGTGACGCACCGCGAGTTCACCAGCGAGTATTATCAGGTCGAGGAAGAGGCCCACATCGAGGTCGGCGCGGGCGGCAACGGCAAGAAGTGATCCTCGGACGCGGGGCGCGCGGGGGAGACCTCGCGCCGCCGCCGACCGAGGTGACGAGCGGGAGAGCACGTGCCCGAGAGCGACGACAGCGCGCAGGCCGCGTCTAGCGAGCCGGTCGGCCTCGCGGAGGACGCCGTGCGCCTCGACCCGTTCACCCCGCGCGAGGCCTTCGCGCGGGGGCTCGGGGGCGCCGGTATCCGCACGTGGTTCGATCGCTGCCGGGTGATGCCGCTCGAGCCCATCGACACCGGCGTGGACCGGCGCATGGACCTCGAGAGCATCGCGAAGCAGTCGACCTGGGTCGGCAAGGTGAAGCCGCCGCGCGAGAAGACCCGCGAGGAGTATCCGCTCCAGCTCGAGGAGCAGATGCGGGAGGTCGAGCGCCAGTTCATCCTGCGCAACATCGGGCGCTACGAGATGTTCGTGGATCCCGACGAGCCGCTGCCGCTCGAGAAGGACAAGGTCGAGCGGCCCTCGATCACGACGGCGCTGGCCGGCGCGCGGGAGTACGACCACAAGCCCCCCGAGATGCTCGACGCGATCTCGCTCGACGCGGTGCGCGCGGAGCTGGCTTGGCGCCGCCGCTTCACCCGCGAGCTGGTGTGGAACCGCCGCTTCGGGGCCGAGGTGCGCAAGCACGTCACGGTCCCGCTGTGGAAGTTCGACCCGGAGGATCCCGAGTCGGCGGACGTCGTCGCCGCCATCGAGGCGGAGATCCTGGGGCGGGTCAGCGGGGGCGAGCCGGACGAGGGAGGCGACGGAGGGGGGGCAGCGCGATGAGCGGAGATCTCCGCGGCGAGCTGGTGAGCCTGCAGCGCGAGCTGCACCGGATCCCGGAGCTGTTCTTCCGCGAGAAGGAGACCGGGCGCTTCCTCCAGAACATCCTCGGGGGCTTCTCGACCCCGGTGCCCATCGCGCGCACCGGCTGCTACGTCGACCTCGGGCCGGCCGACGCCGAGCTGACGCTGCTCTTGCGCGCCGACATGGACGGGCTGCCGATCACCGAGGAGAGCGAGCTCCCGTGGCGCTCGACGCTGCCCGGGCAGATGCACGCCTGCGGCCACGACGCGCACATGGCGGCGCTGGTCGTCGCCGGGCGCCTGCTGTCTCAGGCCCCGCCCCACGGGCTGCGGGTGCGCCTGCTGTTTCAGCCCGCCGAGGAGGCCGGCGGCGGCGCCCAGGCCTGCATCGACGCGGGCGTGCTCGACGGGGTCGACGCGGCCTTCGGGATCCACATCTGGAACGAGCTGCCCATCGGCACCGTCGCCCTGACCCACGGCGGTATCATGGCCGGGGTGGTCGAGTTCACCTGCACCATCCAGGGGCGCGGCGGCCACGGCGCCATCCCGCATCGCACCGCGGATCCGGTCGTCGCGGCCGCGCAGCTCGTGACGGCGCTGCAGACCATCGCGAGCCGCTTCACCTCGCCCCTCGAGCCGGTCGTCGTCAGCGTCGGCTCGATCCACGCCGGGGACGCCTTCAACGTCATCCCCGACTCGGCCGAGCTCAAGGGCACCGTGCGGACCTTCTCGCTCGCCGAGCAGGACGCCGTCGAGGCCCACCTGCGGGCTATCGCCAACGGGGTCGGCATCGCGACCGACACGCGGATCAACGTCGAGTGGTCGGTCCACGCCATCCCCACGGTCAACGACCCGGCGATGTGCGAGCTCGTCCGCAAGTCCCTCGACCGCATGACGGGCTTGAAGAAGGTCCTGACCGACTACCGGACGATGGCCGGCGAGGACTTCGGCGAGCTCGCCCGCAAGGTCCCGGCCTGCTTCGCGCTGGTCGGCAGCGGCAACGCCGACAAGGGCCTGACCGAGCCCCACCACAGCCCGCGCTTCGCCTTCGACGACGACGTGCTGACGCTGGCGTGCGATCTCCACCGCGCCGTCGCCGCCGAGTTCGCCGAGACCGGGGAGTACCTGGCCGAGGGGTAGGGCGCGGGGGACCGCCGGCGCTCTCGGCGCGGCTTGCACCACGGAGGACGCGGAGGGGGCGTCGCCGCGGCGCGCGGTCTCGGTCACGCCCGGTCGAGCCCCGTGTTGCGCGCCGCGCGCGGAGCGTCCACGAGGGTCTGGTGTGCGTGTGCGCGGCCTTCGATCATGCCGATACTGGTCGATGTTTTGTGTGCCGCAGCTTTGGATTGCTGCGTTGCGGTATGGGCCAAACGCGGACGACCCGCGCTCCGGGGGAGCGCGGGCCGTCACGCTGTGCGGCGACCTGCGTGCCGGGCTACTGCGGCGCCCGGCAGGTCAGGGTGATCGACGAGACGTAGCCCTCGCTCGTCTGGTCGTAGCCGGAGATGCCGGTCACGATCGAGCCGTCCGGGCAGTAGACGGTCTCCGGCACCTCGGTGCCCCAGGGGCCGCCGCTGTTGCCGTAGTTACCGCCGGACAAGGTCACCGTCGTCGCGTCCCCGAGGGCGCTCTCGACGGTCGGGTCGACGTCGGTCAACAACAAACAGATCCCGTCGACCTGCGTGAACGCCGACTGGGCGCCGCCCACGCCGTTGTCGGCGTAGGTCGCGGTGATGCCGACCAGCACCGCCCCAGGGGCGCACGCGGCGGCGGCCAGCGCGCCTCCGCCGGTGCTCGTGCCGATGGCGCTCCCGTTCTGCGGGTCCATGCCGAGCAAGAGCCCCTGGAGGAAGACCGGCTGGCACTCGACCCAGAGCTTGTCGAGGAACCAGTCGCCCTCGCCGTCGAAGCCCACCGCGACGTAGCCGTCGAGGCAGTCGCCGAACGCCTCGGTGTCGTTGGTCGAGGGAGCGTCGATGGTCCCGGCGCTCGCCGCCGTGCCGAGCTGCGGGCACACGGGGGGGCTGTGGGCCCCGAGCCCGGTGAAGGTGTTCTGCGGGCTGATGAGCCACTCGCTGTTTGCGTCCGTGGTGCCGCGGGAGGCGTTCCAGTCGAGGTTGCCCTGCCTCACGCTCGGCTTGCGCGCCAGCGTAAACTCCGCGGTCGCGCCGGTGGAGCCGACCGTCCACGAGGTGCCGACGTCCGCGCCATCGGTCCCGACCGCGTCGATGAGGACCCCGTTCTTCGCGAGCCCCACCGGGTCGTCGCCGTTCCAGGAGACGTACGCCGCGCTGATGACATCGCATTGGTTGTTGCCCGTGGAGGGGAGGGCGAGGTAGCAGACGACGTAGACGTCACCGGCGGCCAGCGTCCCGCTGAGCGCCAGGGTCACCTTGTCCGTGGCCCACGTCTTCGACCCGCCCGTGCCGTACTGGAGCTTCCACAGCGCGTAGCTGGCGAGATCCACCGCGGCGCCGGTGCCGTTGTAGATCTCGATGGCCTTGTTGTTGCTCGAGCCCTCGACGTACTCGGAGATGAAGAGGTCGGTCGACAGGCAGGGCGCCTGCGCGATCTGGATCCCGTACGGGCCGGCGTAGACGTCGCTGCTGTCGACGACGATGTAGAAGGTCTGCCCCGCGACGAGCCCGAGCCTGAGCGTCTCGACCACGCCCTCGCCGCCCTCGTTGATCCAGCCGAAGCAGTCGGCGCTGACGCAGCTCGCGGCGCTGTACGCGTACACGATCACGTCCAAGCCCGACTCCGGCGTGACGGTGACCACGTACTCGCCGGTGGTCGTCGCCGTGAAGCTCCACACCTCGTCGGTGCCGAGGCCGCTGTTCGCCGTGCTCGTCCCCTGGTCCGGGCAGCCGCCGGGGCCGTACTGGTCGTCGAGCAGCTCCGTGCGGGTGTTGCCCGGCTCGGTCACGCCGAGGGTCAGGGCGTTCGCGAGGTCGCAGTAGTTGCCCGCCGTGTCGAGGCTCGGGTCGCACACGTCGCCGACACCGTCGCCGTCCCGGTCCGTCTGGTCTGGGCTCGCGAAGGCCGCGCAGTTGTCGCAGGCGTCGCCGATCGCGTCGCCGTCGCCGTCGGCCTGGTCGCCGTTCGGGTCGAGGTGGCAGTTGTCGTCGCAGCCCGTGGTGCCACCGGAGACGCAGGTGGAGTCGCCGATGGTACCGCTGCCGTCACCGTCGTCGAGGATGCCGTCGTTGTCGTCGTCGTCGTCCTCGGTCGCGTCCCTGCAGCCGTCGCCGTCGTTGTCGTTGCTCGCGTTCGCGGTCCAGCCGAGCTCGCCCGTGGGGCACAGGTCGGGGTGCGCGTCGAGGACCCCGTCGTCGTCGTCATCGGCGTCCTCGGTGGCGTCCTCGCAGCCGTCGCTGTCGTGGTCGGTGGTGCCGTCCGAGGTCCACCCGGTCTCTCCGGTCGGACAAGCGTCGGGCGCGGCGTCAGCGATGCCGTCGTTGTCGTCGTCGTCGTCCTCGGTCGCGTCCTTGCAGCCGTCCCCGTCGTGGTCGGTGGCGCCGTCCGAGGTCCAGCCGAGCTCCCCTCTCGCACAGGCGTCAGGGTGGTCGTTGGCGACGCCGTCGTTGTCGTCGTCGGTCTCCTCGACGGTCCCGTCCTCACAGCCATCGCTGTCGTAGTCGGTCGTGCCGTCAGAGCTCCAGGCGAGGTTGCCCTGGGGGCAGAGGTCCGGCGCCGCGTTCAGGACACCGTCGTTGTCGTCGTCGGTCTCCTCGGCCGTGCCGTCTTCGCAGCCATCGCCGTCGAAGTCGGTCGCGCCGCTCGAGGTCCAGCCGAGGTTGCCCTGGGCGCAGAGGTCGGGCGCCGTGTTCAGAACGCCGTCGTTGTCGTCGTCGTCCTCCTCTTCCGTGCCGTCCTCGCAGCCGTCGCCGTCGTAGTCGGTTCCCGGGCTCGAGGTCCATCCGAGGTTGCCCAGCGGGCACAGGTCGGGGTCCGCGTCGAGGACGCCGTCGTCGTCGTCGTCGTCGTCCTCGGTCGCGTCTCTGCAGCCGTCGCCGTCGTAGTCGTTGGCACCGTCCGAGGTCCACCCGGTCTCTCCGGTCGGGCAAGCGTCGGGCGCGGCGTCCGCGACGCCGTCGTTGTCGTCGTCGTCGTCCTCGGTCGCGTCCCGGCAGCCGTCGCCGTCGTGGTCGCTGGTCCCGTCAGAGGTCCAGCCGAGCTCGCCCTGGGCGCAGGCGTCGGGGTGGTCATTGTCGACGCCGTCGTTGTCGTCGTCGGTCTCCTCGGCCGTGCCGTCCTCGCAGCCGTCGCCGTCGTAGTCGGTGGTGCCGTCGGAGCTCCAGCCGAGGTTGCCCTGGGCACACCCGTCGGAGGTGTTGAGGACGCCGTCGTTGTCGTCGTCGTCCTCTTCGGCCGTGCCGTCCTCGCAGCCGTCGCCGTCGCGGTCGGTCGTCCCGTCCGAGGTCCAGCCGAGGTTGCCCTGGGCACACCCGTCGGCGGTGTTGAGGACACCGTCGTTGTCGTCGTCGTCCTCTTCGGAGGTGCCGTCCTTGCAGCCGTCGCCGTCGTGGTCGCTCGTGCCGTCCGAGGTCCAGCCGAGCTCGCCCTGCGGGCAGGCGTCGGGGTGGTCGTTTGCGACGCCGTCGTTGTCGTCGTCGGTCTCTTCGGTCATGCCGTCCTGGCAGCCGTCGCTGTCGTAGTCGGTGGTGCCGTCGGAGATCCACCCGAGGTTGCCCTGGGCGCACCCGTCGGAGGTGTTGACCACGCCGTCGTTGTCGTCGTCGTCCTCTTCGCTGGTGCCGTCCTGGCAGCCGTCGCCGTCGTGGTCGGTCGTCCCGTCCGAGGTCCAGCTGAGGTTGCCCTGAGCGCACCCGTCGGAGGTGTTGACCACGCCGTCATTGTCGTCGTCGTCCTCTTCGAGTGTGCCGTCCTCGCAGCCGTCGCCGTCGTAGTCGGTGGTGCCGTCGGAGGTCCAGCCGAGGTTGCCCTGGGCGCACCCGTCGGCGGTGTTGAGCACGCCGTCGTTGTCGTCGTCGTCCTCTTCGGCCGTGCCGTCCTCGCAGCCGTCGCCGTCGTGGTCCGTCCCCGCTTCGGAGGTCCAGCCGGTGTTGCCCTTGGCGCACAGGTCCGGGTAGGCGTCCAAGACGCCGTCGTTGTCGTCGTCGTCGTCCTCGGTGGCGTCGCGGCAGCCGTCCTGGTCGTGGTCGGTCGAGGCGCTCGAGGTCCAGTCGGTGTCGCCGAGCGGGCAGAGGTCGGGCTGCAGGTCCTCGACGCCGTCGTTGTCGTCGTCGTTGTCCTCGGTGGCGTCCTCGCAGCCGTCGCCGTCGTGGTCGGTCGTGGGGTTGGAGTCCCAGCCCGGGTTCTGGCTCAGCTGGCAGAGATCGGGGGCGAGGTCTTCGACGCCGTCGTTGTCGTCGTCGAGGTCCTCGCTCGAGTCCTGGCAGCCGTCCAGGTCGTAGTCGGTGCTGGGGCTGGAGGTCCAGCCGAGCTCGCCCTTGTCGCAGTCGTCGACGAGGTCGGCCTTGCCGTCGTTGTCGTC
This sequence comes from Deltaproteobacteria bacterium HGW-Deltaproteobacteria-14, assembly GCA_002841945.1. Taxonomy (GTDB): domain Bacteria; phylum Myxococcota_A; class UBA9042; order PHBI01; family PHBI01; genus PHBI01. Next base: position 31,008 of record PHBI01000036.1, on the reverse strand, counting down.
GTCGAGGTCCTCGGAGCTCGCGTCCTGGCAGCCGTCGGAGTCGTGGTCGGTCAGGCTGCTCGAGGTCCAGTCGACGGTCCCCTTGGGGCAGTCGTCGTCGACGTCGTCGACGCCGTCGTTGTCGTCGTCGGGATCCTCGACGGAGAGGTCGCGGCAGCCGTCGCCGTCGTAGTCGGTGCTCAGGTCCGAGATCCAGCCGAGGTCCCCGCGCGGGCAGTCGTCGGGGGCGAGGTCGGCGACGCCGTCGTTGTCGTCGTCGAGGTCCTCGCCGTCGTCCTGGCAGCCGTCGGAGTCGTGGTCGGTCCCGGCGGACGAGATCCAGTCCAGGTCGCCGCGCCCGCAGGAGTCGGCGCCGTCGGCCTTGCCGTCGTTGTCGTCGTCGAGATCCTCGGTGCCGTCGTCGCGGCAGCCGTCGCCGTCGTGGTCGGTCCCGGCCGCGGAGGTCCACATCAGGTCGCCGCGCGCGCAGTCGTCGGCGCCGTCGAGGACGCCGTCGTTGTCGTCGTCGGTGTCCTCGCCGTCGTCGCGGCAGCCGTCGTCGTCGTGGTCGGTGGTCGACTGGATCGAGGTCCAGTTCAGGTCGCCGGTCGCGCAGTCGTCGTCGACGTCGGGCTTGCCGTCGTTGTCGTCGTCGAGGTCCTCGGCGCTGTCGTCCTCGCAGCCGTCGGTGTCGTGGTCGGTGCCGGCGGCGGACAGCCAGCCGGTGTTGCCGGTGGCGCAGTCGTCGGCGCCGTCGAGGACGCCGTCGTTGTCGTCGTCGCCGTCCTCGCCCGCGTCGCGGCAGCCGTCGTCGTCGTGGTCGGTGGTCCCGTTGGAGATCCAGCCGAGGTCGCCGCGCGGGCAGTCGTCGGGGGCGGCGTCGGCCTTGCCGTCGTTGTCGTCGTCGGCGTCCTCGCCGTCATCGCGGCAGCCGTCGGAGTCGTGGTCGGTGCCGGCCGCGGAGGTCCAGTCGAGGTCACCGCGGGCGCAGTCGTCGGCGCCGTCGGCCTTGCCGTCGTTGTCGTCGTCGGTGTCCTCGGTCGAGTCGTCGCGGCAGCCGTCGGAGTCGTGGTCGGTGCTCGCGCTGGAGACCCAGTCGAGGTCGCCGCGCGGGCAGCCGTCCGCGTCGTCGGCCTTGCCGTCGTTGTCGTCGTCGGTGTCCTCGCCGGCGTCGCGGCAGCCGTCGGAGTCGTGGTCTGTCGTGCCGTCCGAGGTCCAGCTCAGGTCGCCGGTCGCGCAGTCGTCGGCGGTGTCGGCGAGGCCGTCGTTGTCGTCGTCGAGGTCCTCGGCGCTGTCGTCCTCGCAGCCGTCGGTGTCGTGGTCGGTGCCGCCCGAGGAGAGCCAGCCGGTGTTGCCGGTGGCGCAGTCGTCGTCGCCGTCGAGGACGCCGTCGTTGTCGTCGTCGGTGTCCTCGCCGGCGTCGCGGCAGCCGTCGTCGTCGTGGTCGGTGGCGGCGCTCGAGATCCAGTTCAGGTCGCCGCGCGGGCAGGCGTCGGGGGCGTCGTCGGCCTTGCCGTCGTTGTCGTCGTCGGTGTCTTCGCCGGCGTCGCGGCAGCCGTCGTCGTCGTGGTCGGTGGTGGGGCCCGAGGTCCAGCTCAGGTCGCCGGTGGCGCAGTCGTCGTCGCCGTCGAGGACGCCGTCGTTGTCGTCGTCGCCGTCCTCGCCCGCGTCGCGGCAGCCGTCGTCGTCGTGGTCGGTCGCGGCCGACGACGTCCAGCTCAGGTCGCCACGGGGGCAGTCGTCGAACCCGTCGGCCTTGCCGTCGTTGTCGTCGTCGGCGTCCTCGCCGGCGTCGCGGCAGCCGTCGGTGTCGTGGTCGGTGGTCGCCTGGTCGGAGGTCCAGCTCAGGTCGCCGCGCGGGCAGTCGTCGCTGGTGTCGACCAGGCCGTCGTTGTCGTCGTCGGAGTCCTCGGCGCCCTCGTCGCGGCAGCCGTCGGTGTCGTGGTCGGTCGCGGCCGACGAGGTCCAGCTGATGTCGCCGCGGGCGCAGTCGTCGCTGGTGTCGGCGATACCGTCGCCGTCGTCGTCGGTGTCCTCGCCGTCGTCGCGGCAGCCGTCGGTGTCGTGGTCGGTCGAGGCCTGGACCGAGGTCCAGCCGAGCTCGCCCGTGGCGCAGCTGTCGTCGCCGTCGAGGACGCCGTCGTTGTCGTCGTCGTTGTCCTCGGTGGAGGCGTCGCGGCAGCCGTCGCCGTCGTGGTCGGTGGTCGGGCCGGAGGTCCAGCTCAGGTCGCCGCGCGGGCAGCTGTCGCTGTCGTCGAGCACGCCGTCGTTGTCGTCGTCGGTGTCCTCACCGTCGTCGCGGCAGCCGTCGTTGTCGTGGTCGGTCGTCCCGTTGGAGGTCCAGGAGAGATCGCCCTTCGGGCAGGCGTCGACGGTGTCGAGCTTGCCGTCGTTGTCGTCGTCGGTGTCCTCGGCGCCCGCGTCGCGGCAGCCGTCGCCGTCGTGGTCGGTCGTTGGGCCGGACGTCCAGCCGGTGTCGCCGAGCTTGCAGGCGTCGCTGACGTCGGGCACGCCGTCGTTGTCGTCGTCGGGGTCGACGCAGTCCGCCTGGGCGTCGCTGTCGAGGTTGGGGAAGCCCTCGTCGACGGCGCCGTTACAGTTGTTGTCGACGTCGTCGCAGGTGTCGGTGCCCGCGTTGGTGAGGGTCGAGCAGGTCAGCGTCGAGGTGCTCGCGCACACGACCGTGCCGTTCGCGCAGCTGCCGGTGCCGCAGGCGGCGGTCTTGCCCTTGCCGGCGTCGAGCGCGTACGGGCCGCCGTTGAACTTCACCGTGCCGCCGGGCAGGTAGATGTCATCGGTGACGCCGTTGCAGTCGTTGTCCTTGTCGTCGCACACGTCGGTGGTGGGCTGGACCAGGGTGTAGCAGATGAGGCGCGCGGGGTTGGCCGGGTCGCAGGACACGGTGCCGGCGCCGCTGCCGACGCAGGTGCCGGTGCCGCAGCTGCTCCCGAGGGTCTTGCCGTTGTCGGTCGCGAAGCTCGCGTTCTGCAGCGTCACGGTGTTGTCGGCGCCGGGCTTGAAGTCCTCGTCGGTCTTGCCGTCGCAGTCGTTGTCCTGGCCGTCGCAGATCTCGACCTGGGTCTGGGCCTGGCTCTCGTCGCAGTACGTGCTGGTGGGGTCGCCCGGAGAGCACGTCACGCGGCCGTTGAAGCACGCGTCGGCGTCGTCGCCGTCGCAGCCGGTGCCGATCGCGAACTCATCGTCGGTGCCGCCGTCGCAGTCGTTGTCCTTGCCGTCGCAGCTGAGCTCGACGTTGGCCTCGAAGCCGGCGACGTCCTGGTAGTCGCACTGCCAGACGCCCTGCGGGTCGCAGGTCGCGTGGATGCTGCTCAGCCCCGTCCCGCAGACGCCGATCTTCTTGCAGGTCGAGTCGTTCACGTCGGTGAGGTCTTCGTTGACGCTCCCGTCGCAGTCGTTGTCGAGCTGATCGCAGATCTCGAGCTGGTCCTCCGCCGCGCTGCCGTTCGGGTTGGTGCTGCAGGTGGCCTCGGTGGTGCTGCCGACCGCGCACTCGACGGTGCCGAGCCCGCACGCGCCCACGCCGTCGCAGGAGGCGCCGATGGCGAGGGCGTTCCAGGTGAAGTCCTCGTCGGTGCTGTCATCGCAGTCGTTGTCGACGCCGTCGCAGGTCTCGTCGACCGGCCGGACGTCCCCGATGCAGCGGACGACGCCGTTGTCGCCGCTCGAGTTGAGGCACACGTCGACGCCGAGCTCGCACGCGCCCATGGCGGAGCCACAGTCCGCGCCGCCGCCCGGGTTGCCGTCGTCGATCGCCCCGCTGCAGTCGTTGTCGACGCCGTCGCAGACCTCGACGGCGCCCGGGTGGATGTTCTCGTCGTCGTCGCGGCAGTCGACCCCAGCGGCCCAGCCGTCGTTGTCGGCGTCGGTGACGCCGTCGCAGGTGATGTCGCCGGCGAGGCAGTCCTGGTCGATGCCGTCGCCGCAGCGCTCGGGGGCGCCGGGGTAGGAGAGGGGGTCGGTGTCGTCGCAGTCGCCCTCGGCCACGGTGTAGCCGTCGCCGTCGTTGTCGCCGACCTCGCACCACGTCGGCGAGCCGTCGCAGTCCTTGTCGCAGGCGAGCTCGGCGGCGGTGTCGCCCTGCAGGGCGAGGGGGCAGCACGGCTCGGGGGCGCCGTCGTAGATCCCGGAGTCGAAGTCGTTGCAGTCGAGCGGCGGCGACTGGCCGTCGCCGTCGAGGTCGTTGGCGCTGCAGCCCTCGTCGGTGTCGCCGTCGCAGTCGTCGTCGACGTTGTTGCCGCACTCCTCCTCGGTCTTGTTGCTGTCGGTGGAGCAGACGACGGCGCTCGGGCCGTCGCACACGACGGTGCCGCCAATGCACGCGCCGGTCCCGCAGTCCGCGCCCTTCGACAGGGTCTGGCCGTTGTAGCTCAGGACGAAGCCCTCGTCGGTCTGGCCGTTGCAGTCGTTGTCGACGTCGTCGCAGGTCTCGGCTTTGCCCGGGGCCTTGTTCGGGTCGCCCACGCCGCAGTTCTCGGCCGCCTCGTAGCAGTCGGCGACGCCGTCGGAGTCGTCGTCCACGCAGACCTGATCGCCGCCCTTGCAGTCGTTGTCGAGGGTGTCGTCACAGGGCTCGCAGTCGACCTCGGTCCCCCACGGGTTCGAGGCCGCGTCGGCGGGCTCGCAGTCGGCGAAGGCCGCGTCGACCGCGCTCGGGCAGCAGCCGGCGACGGTGCAGTCGAGGAAGCCGTCGTTGTCGGTGTCGCAGTCGGCGGGGTTGGCGGCGGTGAGCGCGGCGAGGTGTACGTCGAGCAGCTTCTTCGCGCCGAGGTCCGCCTGCCCCTGCCACAGCACGACCGGGGTCGCCCCCTGGCGGCCGGTCACGAAGATCGTCGCCACGCCCTTGCTGGCGGCGAACGCGTTGGTGCCGTACTGGACCTGGATCGTCACCGCGCTCGCGACCGGATCGAGCCCGGTCCCGGTGAGGTTCAGGTTGAAGTCCGGGTCGGTGGCCACCTCGGGGTAGTGGACGCTGCCGTCCGGCGCGGCCAGCAGCACGCGTATGCCGTCGATGCTGCCGCCAGCGGCGGGCGCGTCGGAGGTCACCGAGAGGTAGAGACGATCGTAGGCCACACCGTCCGAGCCGCACCCCGACCCGAAGGCCGCGATGAGGAGGGAGGCGATGAGGGCCGACCGGAATCCCTTGCAGGGCGCGCTTCGGATCATGGCGTGTTCGCTTCTCGACGCTTGCGTTCGGGGCGCGCGCGGAGAGGATCGCGCGCATCGTGCGCGGCGGGGTCGTCAGGTAGGCCCGTCGCGTCTGCCTGAGGTAGCACGGTGGGGCGCCTCGGCACAACCGGGCGTGGTCCGAGGAGACCCCGCCGTGGCGCCTCTGCAGTGGGTCATCGCGATCTCGGGTCGCGGCGACGGGGCGCCGCCGTGGGCAGGCGTCTGGCCGTCGGCGCTGGGCGCGGTCGGGCGCGCGAGCGTCTGCGCCTCACCCGCCCGCGGGGCAGGCGGTGCGCACCACGAGGGCGTCGACCCAGGCCCCGCCGTGGTCGTTGGCGTCGCCGTCGACCGAGTCGAAGGTGAGCCGGAGCTGGACCGTCTGCCCGGCCCACGGGGTCAGGTCCGCGACGACCGGCACCCACTCGCCGTCGGTGGTGCCGCCGACCGCGTCGGAGGTCCACACGACGATCTCGTCGGTGGCGTTGAGGAGCGTCACGACGAGGCGATCCACGCCGGCCGGGTTGTCGTATCCGCCGACCGCGCCGCTCCACTCGGTGTCGAGGTCGAGGGCGAAGGCGAGCTCGACGCCGCCCCCCGAGGGCGCCGCCGGGAGGGCGAACGGTGGGGAGGCGAGGGCGCCGCGGACCGGGGCGCCGGTGGCGTAGGTGCCGGTCTCCGGGGCGCCGAACCAGGCGGCCCCGACGCCATCGAAGGCGTGGGTCGACGGGGTCCATGCGACGCCGTCCCCCGCGACGGGGTCGTCGACGGTCCACGCGACGAGCCCGCTCTCGAAGTCGTCGCCCCAGAGCTCGCGGCGCAGGCAGCAGAACGCGGCGTGGACGCAGGCGCCGTCTGCACCGCACAGGTCGTTCGTGCAGGGGTCGTCGTCGACGCAGCTGGCCGCCGTCGCGCAGGGCTCGCAGACCGCGCCCGGGTGGGCGGGCACGATGGCGCAGGTGCGGCCGGCGCCGCTGGTGAGGGGGACGCAGCGGGCGACGGTGCATGGGTCGCCGGTGTCGTCGGCGCAGTCGGCGTCGCGGTCGCAGCAGCCGCCGCCCTCGCAGCCCTCGGTGACGCGCAGCGCGTCGAGGTAGACGCCCTCGAAGGCGTTGGCCTGGCCGTCGAGGCTGTCGAAGGTGAAGCGCAGCCGGACGCTGCGGCCGGCCCACGGCGCCAGATCCACCGTGAGCAGGCGCCAGCCGCCGTCGGTGCGCTTGCCGACCGCGAGGCTGGAGGCGACCTCCCAGATCGGGCTCCCGTCGATCGGCTCGACGGTCACGCGCAGCACGTCCGGCTCGGCGGCGCCCAGGCCCAGCACCGGCTCGACGTCGGCCCACAGCCAGACCGTCGCGCGCGGGCTGACCGCGCCCGGCGCGAGCAGGAACGTCGGCGTGAGCAGGGCGGCGCGGACGCGGGCGCCGTCCTGGGCGACGGGGTCGGCCGGGGCGCAGTCGGCGCCGACCGTGCCGGTATAATAGTTGGGGCAGTCGGCGCGGCCGAGGTAGGCGGCGCCCGGAGGGACCACCGCGCGGCGCTGTGAGGGGCGCCAGGTGACGGCGTCCCAGCTGCTGTCGTCGACGACGGTGAAGCCGGCCCCGAGGGTCGCGCCGTCGAAGCCCGCCTCCAGGATCGGCGGCGCGCAGCTGCAGCCCGACGGGCAGTGGGTGCAGAGCCCGGTGTCGGCGCCGCACGCGTCGGCGGTGCACGGCAGCCCGTCGTCGCAGCCGATGGCGCCGCCGCAGCACCCGGGGAAGGTCGTCGCAGTGCATTGCGAAAATACGCAGCGATACACCTCACACGCGGATGTGACTGGGTACGCGGCGCAATCGGCCTCGGCAGTGCAGCATCCGGGGATCGGGGTCGCCACGCAGGCGCCCGCGCTGTCGCAGAGGCCGACCCGGCAGGGGCCGGCGGAGGTCGGGAGGGCGCAGGTCTCGCCCGCGGGGCAGGCGATGGCGTCGTCGGCCGCGTCGTCGGCCGCGTCGTCGCCGTCGCCGTCGCCGTCGCCGTCGCCGTGCTGTGCGTCCCCCGCGTCCGCGTCGTTGTCGTCGTCGCCGGCGTCGGCGGCATCGACCGCGTCGGGGAGCCCCGAGCCGTCCGGCGGGCTGGCCGTGTCCGCGCCGGCGGTGTCGATCGAGCTGGCCTCGGCGGCGTCCGCGTCCGCGCTGTCGAGGTCGGGGACGTCCTGCGGGGCGCCGCCGTCGTCGCGCGTGCCCGCGTCTCCAGCGCCGCCACACCCGGCCAGCCCGATCAAGGCGGCGGCGAGCATCCCCAGCAGCGGGGGGCGAGGGGTCGGAACGATTGGACGTGCGGCCATATCGATCGCAAAGTAGGGGGCCGCCCACCGACGGCGCAAGCGCCGGTTGGTGCCGACCGGACCCTGTATGCAGAAAGTTGTGATCACCGAGGCACCGCCGCTCCAACCCACGGCTGGGGCTGCGGCGGGTCCGCGGTGGACCGGGTGAGGAAGGGGACGATGACCGAGGGTGAGAGCACGACGCGCGCGGCGTTGCGGCCGGGGCTCATCCATCGCGCGGTGGGCGGCGAGGTGTTCGTCCTGATGGGCGACAGCACCGTGCACTGGCTCAAGAACGCGACCGCTGTGGCGCTGTGGCGGGTCCTCGAGGCCGCCGGCCCCGGTGGGGCCACCGTCGATGCGCTGGTCGGGGCCCTGTGCGCGAGTTACGAGGTGACGCGATCCCGGGCGGAGCAGGACGTGGGCGCCTTCCTCGCGGATCTCGCGGGCAAACGCGTCATCGAACTGCGCGGGACCTCCGAGGCGGCCGGAGGCGCGGATTGACTTGCTCGGCCGCCATACATAGGCTGGCGCGTCGGATGGCGTCCTCCCTCGGACTTGGGGGTGACATGCCAACCACGCGCAGATTCAAGGGATAAGACCCGATGACAGGAACCATTCGTTCGTTCGCGACCGCGCTCGGGCTCGGTGCGATGCTCGTAGCTTGCCAGGGGAGCGAGCTCGAGCGGCCCATCGATCAGCTCGACATCGTCTCCGATACGTCTTCGGACACCTCGGCGGACACGAGCCCCGACGTCGTCGTGGAGTCCTCGTTGCGCTGGTGGTTCGCCACCGCCGACGACGGCACGAAGTGCCTCGATGAGTCCGTGTGCGAGCTGGTCCGCGAGGACGAGCCCGCCGCCTACGCGGGCGTCCCCGGATTCCAGGTCGAGGTCCAGGTCGAGATGACGGGGGTCAGCCCCGGCACCCTCGTCAGCCTGGTCATCGACGGTGAGCCGGTCGGCCAGGGGGTCGCGACCTTCGGCGGCGGCGGGACCACCGGTGTGCGCTTCACGAACGTCACCATCCCGGCGGCCGGCGAGGTCACGGTGACGGTGTCGTCGACCGACGTAGACGGGGTCGCGCTCAACGAGTCGAAGGTCGTCACGACCAGCTTCGCGCCCTGCCCGGTGACGGTCACCGCGGAGCTCGACCCGACCACGAGCTGCGCGGTGCTCGGCGTCGACGACGCCAACTCCCTCGGGCTCACGATCACCGTCCACCACGGCGCCGGGATCTGCGACATGGCGTCGCTCTCCTACACCTTCGGCGGGATGACCCAGGACTTTGGGGCGATCCCGTTCGACGACGCCGGCGACGCGATGTTCCGCGTGGCGTTCGGCGAGGACGCGGCGGTCGAGGGCGACCTGATCGTCACCGCGCGCGCGGTTCACCCGACCGTCGAGACGCTGTCGGGCGAGGTCGAGGCCACCTGGACGGTCGACAACGTCGCGCCCGTCGTGACGATCACCGGCCCGGTCGGCCAGATCGGGCCGATCGACGACATCGACCCCGACACCCTCGGCGTCCAGGTCGACGTGGGCGGGGAGGTCGACGACGACAACACGACCCTCGAGCTGAGGATCGATGGCGACGTCGCCGGCGGCGAGGCGATCGAGCCGGAGCCCGGCACCTACGTCTTCTCCTCGGTCTCCTTCACCGAGGACGGCGTGAGCGAGCTGCGCGTCACCGCGACCGATAGCTGCGGCAACGCGAGCGACGACGTCGTGTCCCTCACGGTCGTGGTCAACCCCGCCGAGGTGGCGATCACCGACCCGCTCGACGGAGCGACGCTGCTCGCGGTCGACGACCGTGACGTCGCCACGACGACGATCTACGAGGCGGACGTCACGGTGTCCGCGCCCTCCGCCGCCGACGGGGACTCCGTCGTGGTCGAGTGTGGCGTCGACGCGATCCCGCCGACCTGGACCGAGGTCGGCGCCGCGGCGGTCGACGGCGAAGCCATCCCCGCCGATGGGCTCTACGCCATCGCGGTCACCCTCGACGTCGACGCGCTCGGCAACGACCTCGTGTGCCGCGCCCGCGTCGACTCGCTGCTCAACCCGGGCGTCTCCGAGGTGATCGGGGTGACCGTCGGGTTGCCCGCGCCGACCTTGGGCGCCATCACGTCGCCCACCCCCGAGGCCTGCCTGACCACGGACAGCTGGACCGTGGCGGGCGCCGCGACCGGGCTCGACGGCCAGGACGTCGCCGTCCGCGTCCTCAGCGGCGCCAGCGTGGCCCTGACGACCACCGGCGGCCCGGTCGCCGCCGACGCGTACGACTTCGCCGTCGACGCGAGCACCCTCGCGGACGGGGCCTACACGCTGTCGCTCGACGCGACCGACGGCTTCGGCAACGTCGTGTCCGCGACCCAGGGCGCCCCGACGGTGGCGGTGGTGCGCGACACCACGGCGCCGGTCGTGTCGATCACGGCGCCGGTCGGCGCCATCGACCCCGGGGTCGTGCCCGACGAGGACGACGGGACCGCCGGCTACCAGACGACGGTGACGCTGCGCCTGGCCGACGTGCACGCGGCCGGCGGCGAGCTGTGCCTGAGCGTGGGCGGCGTGGAGCAGGGCTGCAAGGTCGTCGCGGCCGGACAGGACCAGGCGAGCTGGCCGGGGGTGACCCTGGGCGCCGGCGACACCGAGCTCGTCGCGAGCGGCAAGGACTTCTGTGGCCTCGCCGCCGCCGCAGTCACCGCGACGGTGACCCTGACCTCCAACCCGCCGAGCGTCGCGATCACCGAACCCGCGGCCGACACCCTGACGGCGGCCACGACGGCCACCATCGTCGCCGCCGTCACCGGCAGCGACGGCACCTCGCCCATCATCGGCGCGAGCGTCACGCTGAACAACGGCGGGACCGACACCGGCGTCGCGGCGACCGACAACGGGGACGGCAGCTACACCTTCGTCGCCGTCCCGCTCGCGGGCGGCGCCAACGCCTTCACGGTCGCCGCGACCACCGTGACCGGCACCGCCACCAGCGCCACGCGGGTCATCACGCGCAAGACGGCGACGCCGACCATCGCGCTCACCGTCCCCGCGGCGGGGGCCATCAACCTGACCACCGCGGCGTGCCAGGGCACGGCGGTCGACTGCACCCTCGACGCCACGGCGACGACGACCGAGGCCGAGGACGGCAGCGCGGCGCAGCTGACGGTGGACTGCGACGGCACCATCGCGACGGTCGACGGCACGGTGGCCAGCGGCGCCGTGACCTTCGCGGGCGTGGTGTTGACCCACGGCGCGACCTGCACCCTGACCCCGAGCGTCACCGACGTGCTCGAGCAGACCGCGATGGGCGCGGCGGTGATCGTCACGGTCGACCGGGTGGCGCCGACGGTGGCCATCACGAGCCCGATCGCGAACCAGCTGGTCTTCAACCAGGACGCCGACGCCGCGACCCCGGGGATCCAGCACACGCTGACCGCCGGTGTGCGCGGCGTGGAGGCGGGGCAGGTCGTCACGGCGACCCTCGTCTACACCAACCCGGCCAACGCCACGACCACGACCACCCTGACCCACATGGTGACCTCCGACACGGACGACGCCTCGGTCTACGTCGCGATGTTCGAGGACGTCACGGGCGCCGGGACGGTCACCTTCTTCGACGGCACCTACGCCGTCTCGGTCGCCGTCTCCGACGCGGCCGGAAACGCCGCGACCCCGGCCACCAAGACGCTCCTCGTCCAGTCCGAGGAGGCCTACGTGCGCGTGACCTTCCCGAACTACGTCGCGCCGACGGCGTGCAGCGAGTCGACGCCGTGCGGCGCCGGGCGCGTCTGCAACGTGACGGCCGGGCTGTGCTACGACGCGTGGCAGATCGACGAAGCTCACAACATCGTCACGACGACCGCCGGGCTGCTCACGACCACGCAGAACCTGCGCATCTGCTCGAACCACCCCTCCCTCGCCGGGACCGGGGCCGCCACCTGCGCCACCGACCTCGGCGACGGGACGACGTTCTACGAGCTGATCCTGGTCGACTCGGCCGGCGGGCCGGACGCGACCGACATCGGCGCCGTGGTGCCGGCGGGCTTCCAGACGGTCGTCGCCGAGATCCTGCCGGTCCCCAACGGCCTGTGGCTGTCGAGCGAGGCCCCGGGCAACGCGGTCACCGAGCGGGATCGCCTGCTCTTCGTCGACCTGGTGCGCCCGACGGTGACGTCTGTCGGCAGCCCGTCGGACTCACTGCCGCCGTTCGGCGTCCTCAACGCGGCCGAGCAGACCGCGCCGACCCGCCGCTTCGACATCGCCTTCACCGCCAGCGAGGCAGGGACGGCGACGGTGTACGTCAACGGCGTCGCTGGCACGCCGACCGCGGTCGCCGCGGGCGCCAACGTCATCCTCACCCAGCTCGTCTCGGGCGCGAACACGATCTACGTCATCCTCGAGGACGCCGTAGGCAACCAGAGCGCCGCCCCACCGACGCCGGGCGTGGCCATCTACAGCCCGACCGTCGACATCATCCCGCCGAGCCTCAGCTTCGTCACGCCGGCGAGCTCGCCGGTCAAGATGGGTGACAACCTCGACGTGCGGCTCGCGAGCACCGCCGAGGGGCGCACGGTGACGCTCCGAGACGGCGGCACGACGGTCGGCACCGCGACCGTGAGCGGCGGCAACGCGGACTTCCCGCACGCCGCCTTCGGCGCGCTCAGCGATGGCACCCACACCCTCACGGCGATGGTCAGCGACACCGCCGGGAACGTGACGACCGCGGTGACGACGCCAGCCGAGGTGGTCGTCGACACGGCGCCTCCCTCGGGCACCATCAACGCCCCGAGCGACCAGACGACGTTCAACGACACCGACGACGCGGACCCCGCGCCCGGCTACCAGATCAGCGTCGACTTCGGGACCGCGGACGGCGCCGTCTCGTGGTCCCTGTGGACGGCGTCGAACTGCGACTCCACCTTCACGGCCTGCGACGCCCCGGTGGTGAAGAAGAGCGGGACGGTCACGAACGCGGGCGGTGACGAGCCGGCCGAGCTCGTCACGATCGAGCTCAGCGCCGCGACCACCCGCAAGCAGCTCATCCTCGAGACGGTCGACGGCGTCGGCAACACCGCCACCGCCTCGGTCGACCTCACCTTCGTCGTGTTGCAGTGCACGCTCACCTTCGACGACGTCCCGAGTTCTGATTGGTACAACGCGACTTCTTGCGCGAGTGGGACCTCGTGTGCGACCGCGAACGTGACGATCTCGGTCAGCCAGATCGGGGCGTGCGTCGGCGTCACCGAGATCCAGCTGCTCGACGGCAGCACGGTCCTCGGGACCGACAGCCTGCCGGTCGGCACCTCGACCTTCGTGGTGGCCCTCAACGACGGCGCCTCGCTGCAGCTCGAGGGCAAGGCCTTCATCGGCGGCGGCGAGGTCGCGAGCACCGGCGTCCGCGCCGTGAAGGCCGACTTCACCCCGCCGGCGGTCGCCTTCGTCGCGGCGACGATCGACGGGTTCGCCGCCCCGACCGCCGGGGCGACCCTCGCCTGGAACGCCGACCTCGACCACGCCCCGCTGACGCCGGGCTTCCAGTTCAACGCGCGGGTGCAGGTCACCGACGCCTCCGTCAGCGGTGGCGCGATCACCTCGGTCTCCGCGGTCGGCGCGGGCGGCACCGTCGCGCTGATCCCCTCCAACGTGACCTTCCCGGCGGCGACGACCGGACCCTCGCCGACGACGCGGGATCTGCTCGACATGACCCTCGGGGACCTCGACACCCACGTCGTCACCGTCAACGCCATCGACGCGGCCGGCAACCCGGGGTCGTCGTCCTTCACCGCCAAGGTCGACGTGACGCGCCCGGATCCGGTCAATATCACCCAGATCTCGGTCATCTCGAAGCGGCGCGTGCGGTCGATCGTCCGCTTCGTCGCCGTCGGCGACAACGGCACCACCGGCGGGCCCGTGGCGCGCTACGACATGCGCTACAGCCGGTCGCCGATCACCGAGGACAACGTCGACGGCGCCTGTGACTTCCGCGACCTCTACATCACCACCGCGGTCCCGGTCCCGGCGGCCCCGGGGACGGTCCAGAGCGGCCAGGTGGGCGCCCCCGACCGACGGGCGTTCTCGAACGCCTGCAAGCTCGCGGTGACCTTCGACGACGGCATCTCCGATCCCAGCGACCCGCTGTGGTACTTCGCCGTGCGCGCCGTGGACGCGGCCGGCAACATGTCGCTCCTCGGCCCGAGCAGCGTCGGTATCCAGACCCGCGCCGAGATGCAGCTCGACGTCGACCGGATCGTCTTCTCCAGCGCCGCCGGGAGCGTCTTCCAGTCGATCGCGAGCTTCTTCCCGTTCCGGGGCAACGCCATCGGCGACGTCAACGACGACGGGGTGATGGACCTCGCCACGGGCTCGGAGGCCGTCGGCGCGTTCTGCGTCCTCTACGGGCACGATCCCGCCCCCGAGGAGGTGCTGACCACGGCCACCGGCGCCAACCACGACTGCCTGCTGAGCGCCACGAGCCTGTTCACCGGCTCGGTGCCGAAGTCGGCGGCCGCGGCCATCAACGGCCTCGGCGACATCAACGGCGACGGCGTGGATGACTTCGGCGTCACCGGCCGCTTCGGCGATGGCGTCGGCAACTTCACCGGCGAGGGCTTCGCGCTCATCTACCTCGGGCGCACGGGCGGACCGGATCTGGCCAACCCCGATGTCGTCATCCGCGGCTTGCAGCACGTGGGCGGCGTGTCGGGTGCGTCCAACATCGCGCTGTGCGGGGTCGGCGACTTCGACGGCCTCGATGACGGCGGCGGCACCGCGGACGATCTCGGCGTCGGCGAGCCGGCCTACAACCGCTTCCACGTCATCCCCGGGCGCACGACCTGGACGCCGGGGCAGGCGCGGGTCACGATCGACTTCCTGTTCGACTCCGACAACAACCCGACCAACGGCGAGCCCGACGACTCGTCGATGCGCGTCAGCAATCGCGTGTTCTCGGTGTACGGGCCGACCTTCGCGATCACCTCGGGGCTCTTCGGCGCCCAGTGCGGGGCGGCCGGTGACATCCTTCCGACCCCGGCGGGCGGCGGCAGCGGAGCCAAGGGCGACGTGGTCTTCTGGCAGTCGGGCAGCAGCGACGCGCGGCTGTTCGTGATCCCCGGGCGGGAGTACACCGCGGGCACCATCGTCAACGTCTCGCAGAGCGTCACCGACGCGGGCTTCCCGACGAGCGAGGACAGCATCTCGGTCCGCCTGCGCCAGGAGTCGGCCGGGATCCAGGCCGGCTTCGGCGCCAACTTCCGGTCCAACGTCGACGTCACCGGCGACTTCGTCCCCGACATCATCGCCGGCTGCCGCCGTCGCTCGTCCGACGTCTCCGGTGGCGACGGCAAGAGCGTCTACATCTTCGACGGCGCCAAGCTCGCGTCGCTGGTCGGCACCGACGTCCGGGTCAACATCGGCACCAACCCGAAGGTCGACCTGTCGTGGAGGGGGACCAACGGCTTCGTCCTCGACGTCCCGGTCAACAGTGAGCCGGGCGCCATCGGGACGGCCGGCAACTTCGACGAGTTCTACTCGGGCTCGCCGCCGACCCCCGGCACCGACCTCCTGTTCGGTGGGTCCGGGTTCGGCCGCGTGCGCCTGCGCTCGCAGCACAAGCTCCAGAATGTCATCGAGTACGGCCAGTACCCCGTCCAGGACGGGGAGCTCACCGACATCTTCGGAGCCGGGGCGCTGGCCCTCGGTACGTGGATCGCGGGCGGCTTCGACCTCGACAACGACGGCAAGCTGGATTTTGCCACCGGCGGCGGCGCCGGGCAGATTCTGATCGTCCATTGAGGACGCGGCAACAGACCCTCGTTGGAGGTGAGATGGACAACGACGTGAAGAGCGATCACGAGGGCACCAGACGCGACCTTGCGGAGGCCGCACCGGCCGTCCGCCTGCCTTACGAGCCGCCCAGGGTGGAGAGCGGGGTCGCGTTCGAGAAGGTGCTGCTCTTGAGTGGCTGCAACTCAGGGTTCTTCTGCCCGATCCCGTGCTGAACCGGGCCGAGACCTCCGGGTCTTCGGCCTCTGGAGCGGGCAGCGTGGGAGGGATCCAGCCGAACGCGCGAGGCGCGGAGCACCGCGCCGACTTCACGGTCGGCGCGGTGCGCGTGCGCGTCGAGACCGCCGAGGCGGCGCTGCGAGATCCGCTGCGCGACGCCTGCGCGGGCTACGTCGCAGGGGGCACCGACCCCGCGGTCGCGGTGCGCCTCGTGGTCGACCTCGCCGCCGAGCCGGCCGCGGGACTGCCCGAGCTGCCGCGCCTGGCGCTGGCCGCGGACGGCGCGACCCTGGTCGACGTCTCCGAGGGCTGGGAGCTGACGCTGTCACCCAGCGGGCTCGAGCCGCAGGGGAGGGCGCACCTCAGGCGCTGGCGCGAGGATCCGGCGCTGTGGCGCCTCCAGGTGGAGGGGCTGGTGCGCGTGGTCGCGGCGACGTTGGCCCCAGCGGCCGGCGGCGCGCTGGTCCACGGCTGCGCGATGGTCGCGCCCGAAGGCGACCGCGCGGCGCTGTTCGTCGGGGCGAGCGGTGACGGCAAGACCACCATGACGCGTCGCCTCCCGGGTTGGCGGGCGCTCGCGGATGACACCGCCTGGCTCGGCCGCGCGGGCGCCGGCTGGGTCGTCGCCGGGACGCCCTTCGCCGGCAAGGAGCGGCTGCCGCGCTCGGGGGAGGTGGTCCCGCTCTCGGGGATCTTCACCCTCGCGCCCTCGTCGCCGCTGGCCCTGACACCCCTCGAAGCGGCCCCTGCGTTCTTCGAGCTCGCCAGTCGCACGCTGTGGTTCGCGCCCGCTTGGGGCGGCACCCAAGCGCTGTGGGATCTGCTCGCCGCCGCCGCCGCCGAGGTCCGGGTCTGGCGCCTCGCGTCCCACCTCGAGGACGCGGTCGCGCCCGCTGTCGGCGCCGCCCTCGATGACCCGGAGGGCGCGTGCTCGCAGGGCTGAACCAGGCGATCCGTCGCGCCTACCACGCCGAGGGCAAGCTCTACGAGCTGCAGCTCGATCTCCTGTACCAGTGCGATCTCGACTGCGAGCACTGCTACCTCGACGACAAGAAGAAGCGCGTCCTCTCGACCGCCTTCTGGAAGGACGTCATCGACCAGGCGGCGATGCTCCAGGTCTTCACGCTCCTCATCTCCGGGGGCGAGATATTTCTGCGCAAGGACCTGCTCGAGCTGCTCGCCCACGCCCGGATGCGGGGGCTCTTCGTCCACCTCAAGTCCCACGGCGGGCTCATCGACGCCGACAGCGCCCGCGAGCTCGGCCGGATCGGCGTCAGCAGCGTCTGGCTGAGCTACTACAGCACCGACGCTGCAGTGCACGACGCGATCACCCGGGTGCCCGGTAGTCACGCGGCGACACGCGCCGCGATGGACCATTTGCAGGCCGCTGGCGTGACGGTGCTCGTCGCCTGCGCCGTGATGCAGCGCAACAAGGACAGCTGGCGCGCGGTCGTCGACGAGTGCGCTGCCCGGGGTATCTCGGTCAGCCTCGACGGCGAGATCCGCGCCGCCCACTCCGGCGCGACGTTCCCGCGCGACACCGCGCTCGACCTCGACGATCTGACCGCGCTCGAGGCCTTCCAGCTCGCCCGCGAGGGGGGCTGCGAGGTGCCCTCGGCCTCCAACGATTGGGGGCAGCTGAAGAACTGCGCGGCGGGCACCCTGGCGCTCTACGTCTCCCCCGAGGGGGACGTCACCCCGTGCGTCACCTGGCCCGAGCCCCTCGGGAACCTGGCGCGCGGCGACCGCCTCGCGGACCTGTGGCGGCGCTCGGCGCGGCTGCGGGGCATCCAGGCCCACACCCGGTCTGATCGGGCGCTGTGCGCGACCTGCCCGGTCCGTGAGGACTGTGACTTCTGCATGGGGCAGTCCTTCGTGGAGACCGGCGACCCTCACCGCGCCATCGCGACCGTCTGCGAGACGACCCGGGCCAAGACCCTGGCCCGCGCTCGCGCCGCCGGGCTCCCCGACCCGCCGCTCCCGGCCGGGCTGGCGCGGCCGCGCTTCTCCATCCTGGATCCGGCCCAGGTCGAGGCCGCGCGCCGGTCGTGACGGGCGCGCCGCCCGGCCTCGCGACCGTCGCGGTCGAGCTCGCGCGAGCCCAGCTCGCGGCAGGGCGCCCGCTGAGGACCCGCGCAGCCGGGCAGAGCATGTGGCCCTGGGTCCGCGATGGTGCCGCCGTGACCGTCATCCCGCTCGCTGGCAGCCCGCTCGCGGTGGGCGACGTGGTGCTGGTAGCGCTCGCCAGCCGGCTCGTGTTGCATCGCGTCATCCGGGTGGCGGGTGACATCATCACGACCAAAGGCGACGCGGTCGCTTGGCCGGATCCGCCAGTGACGCGTTGCGACGTGCTGGGGCGGCTCCGGGGCCACCGATGGGATCGCTGGGTGGCCCGGGCGTCCCGCGCCGGAGGAGCACCTCTGGCGCGGATCGTCGGCCTGTCCCGCCGGCTCGCCGGCCGCGCTCCGACGGCGGCGTGGGGCCGCTGGCGGCCTCCGAGATGAACACTCGTTGGCGATGCTCGCGCCGCGTGACAGAGTCGCGCTCATGATGCTTCTCCGCGCCGGCCTCGTCGTCCTCGGCACCTCCCTTGTGGCGGCCACCGCCCTGGCCGGTTGCTTGGCGGAGACGGGCGGCGCGGTGGACGCGACCGTCGTCGACGCCGTCGAGGGGGACACCCTGCCGCCGTCGGACGCCGTCACGGGCGACACCCTGGCCTCGTCGGACACCGTGACGCTGGACACGGAGGGGCCGATAGACACGTCGCCGCTGGCCGACACCGCGGCGGTCGACGGCGCCGACACGGGGCCGCCCGCGGGGACCTGCGCTGCCCGCTGCGGCACCTTCTCGGTCGGGGAGAGCTGCCAGTGCGACGCGCCGTGCGTCCAGTACGGCAACTGCTGCGCGGACTACGAGGCGCTGTGCGCGACCGGCCCCGCGGCGACCGACTTCCTCGTCGCCCAAGGGGACGACTGCGCGGACGCCGCCGACTGGATCGCCGTGACCCACGTGCGCGACGGGGACACCGTCGACGTCGCGTCCGGGGACGCCGTGCGCTTTCTGCTCGTCGACACCCCCGAGCTGAGCTCCGACGACTGCGTGGCGTGGGACGCCCGCGCCTTCACCGCCGCTGAGATCGCGGCGAGCGGGGACTCGGTCTGCCTCGTGACGGATCCGACGTCCACCGATCGCGACCTCTACAATCGGCTCCTGCGCTACGTCTACGTCCGCGACGCGGGGGCCGGAGGGCAGCCGATCAACCTCAACGTGCGGCTCATCCGCCTGGGATACGGGCGGCTGCTGTACCCCTACGCCTCTGGGCGGGTGTACGAGCCCGAGGGCAAGACGGCCCAGGCGGCGGCCGCCAGCGAGGGGCTCGGCGGCTGGGGCGCCTGCGGCTGGTGACCTCGCGCGCGGCCCCCGCCATCCGTGGCGCTTGAGCGTCCACCGCCCAGCGGGCTAAGCTCCGCCCGAGTCCATCCCGAGAGGTCCCATGCTGCTCCACGAGCTCGTCGGCCACGACCGCGTCGTCAGCGCGCTGGCCCAGGCGAACGCCTCCGGGACCGCGCACCACGCCTATCTCTTCCAGGGGCCGATGGGGGTGGGCAAGCGGCAGGCGGCGTTCGGCTTCGCGGCGCTGGTGAACTGTGTCGGCGAGGTGTCCGAGCCGGGCCGGGTGGCGTGTGGGCGCTGCCGTCACTGCCGCCGCATCCTCGCGATGGGGGCGACGGAGGCGTCGACGGCGCACCCGGACGTCCTGGCGCTGGTGCCCGACGGGCGCCAGATCAAGATCGCCCAGGTGCGCGACGTCCTCCGGATGGTGCCGTTCCCGCCCATCGAGGCCCGCTTTCGCTTCGTCATCGTCGATCCCGCCGACGGGCTCGGCGAGGAGGCGGCCAACGCCCTCCTCAAGACCCTCGAGGAGCCGCCGTCACGGACCCGCTTCATCCTGCTCTCGAGCCGGCCAGCGGCGCTCTTGACGACGATCAAGTCGCGCTGCCAGCGGGTGGTGTTCGGGCGCATCCCCGAGGGCGAGCTCGCGGCGCTCCTGGTGGCGCGCCACGGCTGGAGCGAGGAGCTCGCCGCGCGGCTGGCGCCGGTGGCGGACGGCAGCGTCGGGGCGGCGCTCGCGCTCGAGGACGACCCGGTGATGGCGGCGCGCGACGAGATCATGACGCGCTTTCTGGGGATCGGGCCGGGGGATCGCCTCGGCGCGCTGGCGCTCGCCGCGTGGATAAGCGAGCATGCCGGGGCCCGCGACACCATCGTGGACCTCCTCGAGCGCCTCCTGCGGGACGCGCTGCTGGTCCGCCTCGGCGTCTCGCAGCGCCTCTTTCACGAGGATCTGCGGCCGGCGATCACGGCCTGGGCGACGCGCTATGGGAGCGCGGCGCTGCTGGCGCGGCTCGATCTGCTGAGCGAGACCCGCCGCGGCCTGGCGGTCTTCAACACCAACCCGCGCCTCACCCTCGAGCGGCTCCTGCTCGCGCTCCTCGCCTTCCCGGGGGCGGAGGGAGAGCGGGCCATGATCCCGCACAACGAGGTCCTGTGAAGCCGGCCCGGGATCGCGCCGCAAGCGGCCGCGATCCGGCCTCCGCTCGGCTGATCGGCGCGCCCGGGTGGGAATCTTGACGTCGGTCAGACCCTGTGCTCGGGCACTGTGCGGGATTCTCAGCGGTTCTCGTGGGTTCGAGACCGGGCCGAAAAAGGCCCGCGCGGAGGCTTGACCACCTGGGCGGTGACCGCTAAATCGAGCCACCGACCTAAAACCGGTGGTGGTTTTCCACAGCCAGCTGTCGACCCCGCGCAGCCGCGGGTCGCGACCCGCCAGAGGCCCAGGCCAGTGGCCACTGTGCGAGGTGCCACACCGTTCACGGTGGCTGTGGATAACCTGTGGGGATCTCGTTCGTTTTCGGCCGCCAGGGGCGCCGGGGCGCGTGGACTTTCGCATTCGGGCGGCTCTGACTATGCTGCGGCGGTCCGCAAAATACGCCGCTCCGCCGAGGTGACCATGTCGCAGGCCGTCCGTTATCGCAGCTATCCCCAGTTCACCGCCGAGCACGAGCTGCTCCGCAGGACGGTTCGAGACTGGGCGAAGAACGAGCTCCACCCCCACGCGGATGAGTGGGAGGAGGCGCGGCTGTTCCCGAACGAGGTCTTCCGGCAGGCCGGCGACCTCGGCCTGCTGGGGATCCGCGTGCCCGAGGAGTGGGGCGGGCAGGGGCTCGATTGGTGGTTCACCACCTGCTACGCCGAGGAGCTGGTCAACTGCGGGATGGCCGGGCTGACCATGGGGCTGCTCGTCCAGAGCGACATGGCGACCCCGGTGATCGGCGAGATCGGCGACGACTACCACAAGCGCAACTTCTGGATGCCGGCGGTGAAGGGCGAGGCCATCGCGGCCCTCGGCGTGTCGGAGCCCGACGTCGGCTCGGACGTCGCTAGCCTCCGGACGACCGCGCGGCGCGACGGCGATGACCTCGTCATCAACGGCGCCAAGACCTACATCACCAACGGGACCCGGGCGGACTTCATCACCCTCGCGGTGCGGACCGGCGCCGAGGGCTTCAAGGGCATCTCGCTGGTGATGTTCCCGACCGATACGAAGGGCTTCAAGGTCACGAAGAAGCTCGAGAAGGTCGGCAACCACAGCTCCGACACGGCCGAGCTCTTCTTCGAGGACTGCCGCATCCCGGCGAAGAACATCCTCGGCCACGAGAACATGGGGTTCTACTACATCATGCAGAACTTCCAGGGCGAGCGGCTCGTCGGCGCCATCTCCTCGGTCGCCGGGTCCCAGCGCATCCTGGACATGACGGTCCAGTACGCCAAGGACCGCAACGCCTTCGGGCGACCGCTGGTGGGATTCCAGACGGTGCGCCACCTCATCGTCCAGCTCGAGGCGGAGATCGAGGCCGCGCGCCAGCTCAACTACCGGGCCGTCGATCTCCTGGCGCGGGGGCAGAACGCGGTGCGCGAGATCACCATGGCGAAGCTCATCGGGGGCGAGCTCGCGTGCCGCGTGACGGACCGCTGCATGCAGATCTACGGCGGCGCCGGCTACATGGCGGAGTACGAGGTGAGCCGCGCCTGGCGCGACACCCGCCTCATCACGATCGGCGGCGGCACCTCCGAGATCATGCGCGAGATCCTGACGAAGGTGCAGGGGCTCTGATGGCGGGCTGAGGTGAGCGGGCGCCGGGCGTTCGCCCCCGCGCCCCGGCGCGTCAAGGCGCCGGCGGCTTGGTCGGGCCCTGTCGCAGCTCGTCGAGTTTGCCGACCATGTCGATGACGTTGTTCGCCAGGGTGATGGCCGCGTCCGCCGGTGACGCCGCGTCCTCGGAGTCGCCCTTCTTCGATGCGCGCGCGATCTCGATGCGCTCGATGATGCGCTCGTCGAGCGAGAAGCGGTCGGCGGCCCGCAGCAGCGCGTAGGCGAAGCCGAGCAGGCCCACGACGAGCAGGGACTTGGCCGCGGTCAGCTCCTCGGCGCCGTCGACGGTGTAGACGATGAGCAGCCACACCGGCCCCATCACGCCGATCAGCATGGACATCGCGAAGGCGACCGCGCCATAGCGGCGGCGGGCGTTCTGGGCCTGGGCGGCGTCCTCGGGCTCGACGCCGTGCGACCGCGCCTTGAGCACCTCGACGTCCTGGGAGAGGTCGGCGACCGCGCTCCGCAGGTCGTCGGCCCACTCCATCTCGGTTGGCTCGGCTGGCTCCTCGGGTTCGCTCGCGGTCGGCTCAGCCATAGAGCTCTTGGAACCGGATCTCCATGGCGGGCTTGGACACCTCGAAGTAGTCGGCGAGCTGCTCGAGATCGCCGCTGAGCCAGCGGAACGCCGGGCGCACCAGCCACTCGGGCATCAGCAGGTCGACGGCGAACCGGTTGGCCTGCCGCTCCTTGAGCCCGCCCCGCGAGCTGGTGATGTAGTCGCGGTACTGCACGCTCAGCGGGTGGAGCATCAGGTGGCCGAGCTCGTGGGCGATGGTGAAGCGCTGGCGCACCGCCGAGTCGGTGGCGTTGACGTGGATGCGGACGTCGTGCGCGTCGGTCGGGTCGAGCACCCCGGTCACCGCGAGCTTCGCCGCGACGACGGTGACGCCCAGCCCCGCCGCGAGCTGGTGGACCGGCACCGGCGCGCTCCGCACCGCGAAGTGGGACAGGATGGCCTCCGCAGGGTCGCGAGACCCGCGCAGCTGCATCCATGTCGGCTTGGTGGCTAGCTCCAGCAAGACGCCTCCGGTGCGCGCTCCGTCGATCAGCCTACAAACTACGACCGGTCACGACCCCTGTCCAGGCGCGGGCCGGACCGGTCGGGCCCGCTCGGCCGCGCTACTTCAGGAGCGCCAGCGCCGCCGCGTCGTTGGGGTCGATCGCCAGCGCCGATCGCGCCTCGAAGCGCGCGCGTTCGACCTCACCGAGGCGCTTGAGCTCGCGGGCGAAGGCGACGTGCAGCGCCGCCGAGAACGGGGCGATGAAGTTCCCCTGCTCGCCCCAGCGGATGACGTCGGCCTTCGCTGCGCCCTGGGCGGCGGCGTCGTCGAGGAGGCGCTTGACCAGCCCCGCGTCCATCTGGTCGACGTCGGCGAGGCGCGCCCGCCACGCGAACGCCTCCGCCGGCCGCTTGGCGGCGTCGAGCTTGGCGATGAGCGCGGTGTAGCTCGAGGCCTCCTTCGGATCGAGCTTCACCGCGCGCGTGAGGGCGGCGATGGCCGCGTCGGCGTCCCCGCGTCCGTCGGCCAGGGTGGCCAGGCGGCCCTCGATGTCGACGCTGTCGTGGCCAGCGGCGACCAGCGCCAGGAGGTCGGCCTCCGCCGCCGCGGCGTCCTGCTTCTGCATCGCGACGACCGCCCGCACGTAGCGCGCGCGGGGGGCGGCGGGGTCGAGGGTCAGCGCGCGGGCGGCATGCTGCATTGCGAGATCGGCGTCGCCTTTGGCCAGCGCGGCGATCGCGCCCTCGGTCTGCTTGTTGGCGTCATCGGGGGCAGCCGCGGCGGCTGCGAGCACTTCGTCGGCGCGCCCGGCGAAGGCGCCGGGGTCGATCTGCAGTTGCGAGATGAGGCGCCCCAGATCCTCGCGGAGCCAGGCGAAGAACCGCCGATCGAACTCCTCGACGCTGACGCCCAGGGCCGCCTTCAGCACCGCTGGGGTCTCGAGCTTCTCGCCCCACCCGGCGAGCATCTTGCGCATCTTCGCGAAGCCCCAGGTCTTGTCGATGAACTTCGCGACCTTGAAGGCGTGGTAGTAGGCGACCAGGATGTCCTGCATCGACTTCGCCTGGGTGAACGCGAGGTTGAAGTCCGCGACGCCGCGCAGCTGGCCGCGGTTCAGGTAGCGCAGGAGCTCGGGGTCGTTCTCGCGCTCCCAGTTCGGGCGCCCCTCGAGCGACTCCCAGACCGCGAGGCCCTCGGTGAACCAGCGCGGGACGCGGCTCTTGGAGAGCTGGATGTGGTAGACGTGCGCGAGCTCGTGCCACAGCACCTCGCCCCAGTTGAAGTTGCCGTCCGACGGCGAGCGGCTGGTGATGACGTGGCCAAAGCAGATGCCGTGGGCCGAGAGCTGCGGGAGCCCGGTCGAGCGCACGGCGAAGGTCTGAACGTCGGGGAAGATCTCGACGTGGAGGGGCTCGGCGGGGGCGAAGGCGTACTTCTTCGTGAAGTAGCCGTAGGCCTGCTGCAGGAAGGCCGGCACGTAGCGGCTCAGGATCGCCTCCTGGGACTTCTCGACCCGCACCCGCAGCGGCTCGGCGTCGACCCAGGTGTAGTGCTTCTTCACGTCGTCGTAGAAGTGCGCCAGCAGGTTGTAGGTGCGTACGTCGTAGGGGTCGCCGTCGAACGCCTCGTTGAGGTAACGGACGGCCTCGGCGTCGTCGCCGAGGCGGCTCATGCCGATGCCGAGGCCAGCCAGCGCAGGCCAGTGCTCGGGGTCGAGGGCGAGCGCGCGCTTGTCGAGGGCGACCGCCTCGCGGTAGCGGTGCACCCGGGCGGCGTGCTCGGCCACGGTCGTGTAGAAGGCGGCGAAGCGCGGGTTCACCGCCAGCGCGCGCTGCTCGGTGGCGGCGTAGCGTGTGTCGTCGTCGGCGAGGTAGTAGGCGGCGCCGAGCAGCGCGAGCGCCTCGAGGTCGTTCGGGGCGAGGCGCAGGCTCTGGGCGAGGAGGCGCTCGGCGGCGGCCTCGGGGCGCTCGTTCTGCAGCTCGACGAGCGCGATCAGGTTGTGCGCCGGCACGCAACCCGGGGCCGCGGCGAGGATCCTGTCGAGCTTCTCGCGGGCGCCGGTCAGCTCGTTGTCCGACAGGATGTCGATGCGGGCCTGGCCGAGGGTTGCGCCGAGGTCGCCCGGGTGGCGCGCGAGGACCTCTCGGTAGAGCCCGTCCGAGTCCTGATAGTTGTACTTCGCGATGAAGAGCTCGGCCCACAAGAGCCGCGCCTGGTCGAGGTCGCCGTCGAGGTCGAGGGCCTCCTTGAAGGCGCGGTTGGCGTTCTTGACGTAGTCCGTCAGGTGGAGCCCCACGCCGAGCCACATCAGGTCGCGGGCGGCCGTCACGCGGTCGTCGTTGTAGGCGTCCGCCATCGCGTCGAGCACCGCGAAGCCGCGCGCCTTCTTCCCCTGGGCGAGCAGCGCCCGTCCCAGCACGACCCGCGCCTCGAAGGCGTCGGGGTGCGCGGCGACGACCGGGTCGAGGCGCTTCACCACCGCGTCGAAGCGGCTCCGGGCGAGGTCGACCCGGGCCGCGAGGACCTCGCGCGCGACGGCGTCCTCGCCCGGGCTCACCTCGCCCGCGAGGGCGCGCTCGGCGTCATCGAGCCGCCACGCCGCGACCGCTTCGCGCGCGCCGTCGAGCCCGACGGCCGTCGGCGCGGGGCTCGCGGCGGAGGCCGGCGGCGGGCTCAGGTTCAGCGCCGCGCCGGCGAAGGCGACGGCGAGCGTGTAGACGATCATGGCGCGCGTCCCCCGGTCGCATGCTGGCTTCGAACGGGGGAGGGCGGTCACCGCGCGCCGGACTACATGCCGCTGGCGATCTTCCAGATCCCGTCCTCGCGCACGAACTCCAGGCGGTTGAAGTCGTTCTTCGGTTCCCACCCCTCCACGCCCCCTTCGACGTACTTGAAGGTGTAATAGTACTCGTAGTCGGCGTAGGCGCGGTCACCATCGATCGCGATACGGTGCATGAGGATGCGCAGCTGCACGGCCAGGATGTTGTCGCGCAGCTCGTCGAGGAGCGTGCCCTGGAGCGCGTCGAAGCCGTAGTCGTCATCGGAGCGGTCGGTCGTGCCGGCGTTCTCGAAGTAGGTGCGGCTCGTCATCGCCGCCAGCGCCTCTGAGTCCCGCTTCTCGATCGCCTCGCGGTAGTCCATCACGCGTTGGTAGATCTCCCGGTTGTCCGGGGTGTCGGGGATCTCGGTGTTGGCGAGGTACGTCGTCCCGCACGCCGCGCTGAAGAGCACCATGACCACGCTCACCGCCAGCAACCCGCTCGACTTCCTGTACAAGAGACCCTCCATCGCTGTCTTGACCGCCCTCACCAGGGCCGCCGGTTCATGCCGGCGTACGCCCCATCGTCCCCACAACCGGATCACGCCGGGCCTTATTTCACCGCGCCCGGCGCCACCGCGCGGGTGCAAAGTTCGGTGCGTACACGTAGCATCCACGTGATATGACGTTAACCATGAAACGCGCCATCGTCCTGATTCTCGCTCTCTTGGTGAGCGGTTGCATCGACACGACCCTCCCCGATCTCACCCTCGAGCTCGGCGAGGGGCGCACCGACGGGCCTGTCTGCGGCCCCGACAAGCTGCAGAACTTTCCCCCCGAACAGCTCCGCATCACGCTGATCGACGTCGGCCAGGGCGACGGCATCTGGATCCAGACGCCGTACTACGAGAACCAGCAGCTCGAGAGCCGCAACATCATCATCGACGCTGGCCCGTCCGGGAACGTCCCGGGCACGTCCCCCGGCGGCGCGGTGATGGTGGACTACCTGCTCACCAACGGGCTGCCTCCGGGCGAGCGCATCGACGCCCTCGTCATCAGCCACGCCCACGAGGACCACTACGGCGGCGTCCCGGCGCTGGCGGCCATGTTCGAGATCGGCCGCTACATCGATCCCGGCTTCGCCGCCAACTCGTCGGGCTTCCTCGCGGCCCGCGGCGCGGCCCAGGCGGACGTCTCGAAGGTCGGCGGGCAGAGCCAGGTGCCGGCCATCCCCGAGCTCGTGCCGCGGCCCTTCGTCCAGACCGACCTCTTCGGGCAGTACGTCGAGAGCGATCTCCTGTGGTCCGCCGCCGTCCCGCCGAGCGGCAACACCACCGATCCCAGCGGCACCGACGTCAACAACACCTCGGTGGCCTTCGCCATCCGCTGGGGAGGCAAGCAGGTGCTCTTGCTCGCCGACCTCGAGGACGAGGTCGAGCAGGAGCTCATCAACGCCAACCTCGCGGGCGAGATCGACCTCACGTCGGCGGTGATGAAGGTCGCCCACCACGGCTCGTCCTCCTCGACCAGCCCGGCCTTCCTGTCGCACGTCTACCCCAACCCGGGCTCGGAGGAGTGGGCGGTCATCTCGAGCGGGCGCCGCGACTTCAGCGGGGTCACCCTGCCGACCGAGGAGACCCTCGCCAACCTGACGCGCGTCCTCGGCGAGCACCACGTGCTGTCGACCGAGAACCGCGACGACATCAAGTCGCCGGGCACCGAGCACGGCGACGACACCATCATCGTCACCATCGACGCCGACGGCACCGTGCAGGCCTGCTATGCCCAATGACGCGACCGGCGCGGCTGACGCGACCGGTGACGGCCCGCTCGGCGCGCTCTTCCCACGCGCCCTGGTGACCGGCGGGTCGGGCTTCATCGGTTCGCACGTTGTGCAGCGCCTTATCGAAGAAGGTGTTGAGGTTCGATGCCTTCTGCTTCCGAATGATGCGGCGCACACGCTCTCTGGCGTCGACGTGGAGCGCGTCACGGGGGACATCACCGATCGCGTGGCGGTCACCCGGGCGGCCCAGGGCTGCGACATCGTCTTCAACCTCGCGGCGATCTACGCCATCTGGCTCGCCGAGCCGCGGCGCATGTTCGACGTCAACGTCGGCGGCACCCTCGCGGTCCTCGAGGGCGCCCGCGCGGCCGGCGTCCCGCGGGTCGTGCACACCAGCTCCATCGCGGCGGTCGGCTACCTGCCAGGTCGCGAGGTGTCCGACGAGGCGGTGCGCTTCAACGACTGGGATCTCGGCAACGACTACGTGCTCTCGAAGTACATCAGCGAGTGCGAGGCGCTGGCGCAGAACAAGGACGGCCTCGAGGTCGTGTGCGCCAACCCGGCCTTCCCGTTTGGCGCCAACGACGTCGGCCCGACGCCCACCGGCAAGATGATCAAGGACACCCTCGCCGGGCAGATGCCGTTCGTCGTCGCGGGCGGCTTCAACGCGGTAGACGTGCGCGACGTGGCCGAGGGGCACCTGCTCGCCGCGCGGCGCGGTCGCCCCGGCGAGCGCTACATCCTCGGCGGCGAGAACCTGACCTTCAAGGACTTCGCGACGCTGGTCGCGCGGCGCGCCGGGCGCCGCCCCCCGCCGGTGACCCTGCCGACCGGCGCCCTGCTGGCGGCCGGGCGCATCGCCGGGGCCATCGCCGACCACGTGACCCACAGGCCCCCGCGCTTCACGCGACCGTCGGTCGCCTACTTGGCGGGGCGCCACTCGTGGTTCTCGACCGCGAAGGCTGAGCGCGAGCTCGGCTACCGCCCGCGCCCCATCGACGACGCCATCGACGCCTCGATCGCCTGGTTCCGCGGCCGGGCGTAGCGAAGGGCCGGGCCGCGTTGGACAGCCGCCTCTGGGTCAGGCGTCTAATCTTGACTAAGTTGCTCACCTTTGTGCACAATCCCGGCGATCGCGTCGGGACGGGCCTCCCGGACCGGCGTCCGGTCCAGCCGAGGACGTCGAGATGTATCGCTACGACAGCATGGACACGCGCCTCGTGCGGGAGCGGGTCGAGGAGTTCCGCGGCCAGGTCCAGCGGCGGGTCGCCGGCGCGCTGAGCGAGGACGAGTTCCGCCCGCTGCGCCTGATGAACGGGCTCTATCTCCAGCGCCACGCCTACATGCTGCGCATCGCCATCCCCTACGGCCTGCTGAGCGCGGCCCAGGTCCGCAAGCTCGGCTTCGTCGCCGAGCGCTACGACCGCGGCTTCGGCCACTTCACGACGCGCCAGAACATCCAGTTCAACTGGATCCGCCTCGAGGACACCCCCGATCTGCTGGGCCACCTCGCCGACGTCCAGATGCACGCCATCCAGACGAGCGGCAACTGTGTGCGCAACGTCTCGAGCGACCCCGAGGCCGGGGTCGCCGGCGACGAGCTGCTCGACGTGCGGCCGTACTGCGAGCTCCTGCGCCAGTACAAGGAGCTCCACCCGGAGTTCATGTTCCTGCCGCGCAAGTTCAAGGTCGCCTTCTCTGGCGCTGACACCGACCGCGCCGCGACCGCCGTGCACGACGTGGGCTTTCGCGCGACCCGGGACGCCGCCGGGGCCCTCGCCTGGCGCGTCTACGTCGGCGGCGGGCTCGGCCGCACCCCGCGCGTCGCCCAGCTCGTCCACGACTCCCTGCCGCTCGAGCAGTGCGTCAGCTACCTCGAGGCGATCCTGCGCGTCTACAACCTCCACGGGCGGCGGGACAACAAGTACAAGGCCCGCATCAAGATCCTCGTCGGCGATCTCGGGGTGTCGGCCTTCCGAGACGAGGTCGAGGCCGAGTGGGCGCAGGTCCCCGAGGCCGAGCGCGCCCTGCCCGCCGCCGCCGTCGCCCGGGTCGCGGCGATGTTCGACCACGTCGCCTACGATCCCGCCGCCGCCGCCGTCACGACCCACCGCGCCCGCGCCGAGCGCGACCCGGCCTTCGCGCGCTGGCTCCGCACCAACGTCCGCCCTCACAAGGTCGCGGGCTACAACATCGTCTACCTCTCGCTCAAGCACCCCGGCCGCCCCCCCGGCGACGCGTCGAGCGACCAGCTCTACGCCATCGCGGACCTCGCCGAGCGCTTCAACCACGGCTACGTCCAGGCGACCTACACCCAGAACCTGCTGCTGCAGTACGTCGCCAACGCCGACCTCGAGGCGGTCTACGCCGCGCTCGACGCGGCCGGGTTGGCGACGCCCAACATCGGCACCCTGCACGACCTGATCTGCTGCCCCGGGCTCGACTATTGCAGCCTCGCCAACGCCACCTCCATCGGCGTGGCCCAAGAGATCCAGGCGCGCTTCGACGACCCCGACGAGCTCGAGGACATCGGCCCGCTGTCGCTCCACATGAGCGGCTGCATCAACGCCTGCGGCCACCACCACACCGGCCACATCGGGATCCTCGGGATCGACAAGCGCGGCGAGGAGGCCTACCAGATCGCCGTCGGCGGCAGCCCCGGGGTCGACGACGCCGCCCCCGCCAAGGTCGCCCGCATCCTCGGCGCGGCCGTCACGCGCGCCGACGTGCCCGAGGTCATCGCCCTCCTCGTCGCGACCTACCGCGAGCAGCGCAACCCCGGCGAGACCTTCCTCGACACCGTCGACCGCGTCGGCGTCGAGCCCTTCAAGGAGCGAGTCTATGGCTGAGCCGCCCCGCGAGCTCATGATCCTCGACGGCGCCGTCGCCCCGCGCCGCTATACGCTCCACGACGACGTCCCCGACGCGCTGGCCCCCCAGATGGCGATCCCGTGTGACGCCTGGCTGCGCCTGCGCGAAGCGGGCGCCCCGCTCATCGGCGTCGGCCTCATCCTCGAGGGGGACTGCGACCTGCGGGCGCTGCGCCAGCACCTGACCGCGATCCCCTTCGTCGCGCTGCACATCACGAAGTTCACCGACGGCCGCTGCTACACCCACGCCCGCCGGATCCGGCACCTCTGGGGCTACCCGGGGACGCTGCTCGTCTACGGCGACGTCCTCCGCGACCAGCTCGTCTACCTGTGGCGGGTCGGCGTCAACGCCTTCTACCTGCGTCAGGACCAGGACGTGCGGGCGGCGGTGCAGGCGTTCTCGCTGTTCACGGCCTTCTACCAGTACGGCCCGGTCCGCCCCGTCTCCGCGGCCGGTTGACGCGGTTTTCCCACCGCCTGGCCTGCTTCGCGTCGGCCAAGCGGGCCTCTGCAAGGCGGGGAATGGCGTCGTATCGGTCGGGCCACCGCGGTCTCCGCGGTCGACTTCGCCCTGCGGACCCGCTGCGACCTCCGCGTCCCGACCCGCCGTCGGCGACAGCCACGACCTCCGTCCCGACCCGCCGGCGCTGGGAGCCGGTGGCCTTTTTGTCGGCGCGGCGGCCTCCCGGTATCATCGCGGGACACCGAGCGAGGAGCCGACGCCACGCGCCACGAGCCGCCCAAACAACTGACAGCGGCCGCCCTCGTCGCGGTCCTCGTCGCCATCGCGGGCGTGGCATGCGGCGCCCCCGGGGCGCGCCACCCCGACGGCGAGCCCGACCCCACGGCCCGCCCCGCCGCGAGCGGCGCCCCCGTGGACGACACAAACCCAGTCGCCCCGCGCCCGGACGCCG
>PHBI01000261.1 GCA_002841945.1 Deltaproteobacteria bacterium HGW-Deltaproteobacteria-14 | reverse complement strand
GCTGGCCAAGCGCTAGCGCGAGCGATCGACCGAGGGTCCCGGATCCACCCCAGGGTTCGGGACTCCTCGGCCGCCCGCGGTCACGCCACCGCTCACGCTCACGCGGTCGCCCGCTTGCGCTCTCGCCCCCCGGCGCGACCTCGGCGGGCTGCGGCACGGTCTCGAGCGCCTGGGTCCCACCGCGTAGGGGGGCCTCGCCGCGCTCACCACGCGCGCCGTCGGGCACGACCTCGGAGGTGTCTGGGATGTCGGCGTGCACGTCATTACAGGGGCCTCCGGTTGCAGCCCGGGGCGCTCTGCCTGGCGACCGAGCCCTCGGTCCTGTACAATCGAGGTTGGTGCGCATCGCACGACCGTCGAATCACGGAACACTTCCATGACAACCACCCGAGGACTGGCGGCGCTGCCGCTTCTTCCGGTATCGCTCGAAGCGCGACGTCACGAGCCGGGTGATGGACGCGCGGCATCCCAACGGAGGCGATGATGAGGTTCAGCCACGCATTTCGAGCGGCCGCCACGGCGGCAGACAGCCTCCAGAGGTGCCGCGCGTTCCTCGCCGCCGTGGTCGTGCTCGGGCTCACGGCCTTCGCCACGCCGGCGCGTGCCCAGCTCGACACCGCCCACTGGATCCCGCCGCTCTGGTCTGGCAACGCCACCGCGAGCGCGCTCAACCACCACTACCTGACGCTCACCACGCCATCCACGAGCGCGGTCGCCGTCACCGTCAAGGATGGCGCCGGCAGCACCATCTTCAGCGGCAACGTCGCGAACGGGACGCCCCAGCAGATCCTCCTCGGCGAGATCCCGTCGGGCGGGAGCTCCTATCAGGCGGTGAAGGGGCTCGGGCACGTCGTCTTCGGGGCCGCCGGCTTCAACCACGCCATCGGCCACGGCCTGGTCATCACCGCCGCGGCGCCGATCTATGCCAACATCCGCAACATCACGAGCGCGCAGGCGATGTCGCTCACCGCCAAGGGCAAGAAGGCTCTCGGCCTCGAGTTCCGCGTCGCGATCATGCCCAACGTCCGCTCGACCGCCGACTATCGCGGGCAGTTCGTCGCCGTCATGGCGACCCAGGACGGCACCACGACGGTCACCTTCGACGAGATCAAGCCCGGCATCATCCTCACCGGGACCTCCGGCAGCGGCTCGCCCGCGACGACCGGCACCATCACGGTGCAGCTCCAGAAGAACCAGAGCTATGTCGTGGGCATCCACGACCCGAGCTACACCGGCTCGGCGCCGGTCAACGACATGAACGGCATGCGCGTCCGCGCCGACAAGCCGGTCGCCGTGAACTCCGGGAGCTGGCTCGGCGGCGAAGGCGCCTCCACCGGGCAGGACGCCGGCGCCGATCAGGTCGCTCCTGTCACGCTCGCCGGCACCCAGTACGTGCTCATGAAGGGCGGCGCGCCCAACGGCGACCCCAAGGAGACGCCCATCGTCGTGGCGACCAAGGACGGCACCACCGTCCTGGTCAACGGCGGCGCGACGCCGATCGCGACGCTCGACGCCGGCGGCTACGTGTTCCTGACCGGCCACTACACCGCGAACGGGAACATGCTGGTCCAGACCAGCAAGCCCACGCTGATGTTTCAGGAGATCGGCGGCTCGTCGAGCTCGGCCACGCCTGGCTTCAACTTCATCCCCCCCCTCGGCGCCGACGCCGCCACCTTCGTCGACAACATCTACCGCGTCGATCAGATCGGCGCCGCGACCCTGGGCGTGGTCGCCCGCGCCGGCGCCACGGTGCTCGTCAACGGGAGCCCGATCGGCGTGACCGCCGTGCCCGTCACCGGCACCAGCGACTGGGTCACCTACAGCAAGGCCGGCGTCACCGGGACGATCAAGGTCGACTCGACCGACACCATCGCCGTCGCCATCTTCAACGTCAACGGCGCCATCGGCGCCGCCGGCTACTACTCGGGCTTCCCGCCGGCCCTCGTCGACCTCGACTTCGACGGCGTCCCCGACGGCGAGGACAACTGCCCCGACGTCGGCAACACCTCCCAGGCCGACAGCGACGGCGACGGCGCGGGCGATGCCTGCGACGCCTGCCCGAACGATCCCGCCAAGGTCGCCACCGGCGTGTGCGGCTGCGGCATCGCGGACGTCGACGTGAACCCGATCGGCGGCGACGGCGTCATCGACTGCCTCCAGGTCGACAGCTGCCCCAACGACCCCGCCAAGCTCCTCCCCGGGGTGTGCGGCTGCGGCGTGCCCGACACCGACGGCGACGGCGACGGGACGCCCAACTGCAACGACGGCTGCCCGAGCGACCCCGGCAAGGTGGACGCCGGCCAGTGCGGCTGCGGCCACGCCGACGTCGACAGCGACTACGACTTCGTGGCGGACTGCAACGACGTCTGCCCCAACAACGCCACCAAGACCACCAGCCCCGGGATCTGCGGCTGCGCCGTGGACGACTCCGACGACGACGACGACGGCTGGGTCCTCTGCCTCGACAACTGCCCCGACGACGCCAACCCGGGCCAGTCCGACTGCAACTTCAACGGCGCCGGGGACGCCTGCGACGCCACCTCGTGCACCGGCCCGCGCTCGCGCCACTACGACGTGTGGAACTTCGGGGTGAGGTGCCGGATCGTCTGGAACGCGGCGGGCACCAACTTCAGCTTCACGACCGATCCGAGCATCAGCACCTCGGAGGGCTGCGCCTCGTTCTCGGACCCGGAGACCGGCCAGCTCCTCATCTACACCGATGGCACCACGGTCTGGAACGGCTCTGGCGTCGCCGTCCCCGGCATCTCGCTCCCCGGCAACTCCTCGTCGCTCCACTCGGGCGTCATCGTCCCCGTCCCCGGCACCCCGGGCGAGGTCTACGTCCTCGGGCACAGCTCCGGCTCCACCAGCACCGCCGGCTACCACCGGTTCGCGCTGAGCAACGGCGCCGTCACGTCGGTCGGGTCGACCGGCACCATCAACCTCGGCACGAGCGCGGCCCGCGAGGGCATGCTCGTCATCCCCCACACCAACGGCGTCGACTGGTGGCTCCTCATCGACGGCGCCTCGCAGATCTTCGTCGTCCCCATCACCTCCGCCGGCGTCGGCGCCCCGGTCGCCACCAACACGCAGATCTCGGTCTGGAGCGGGGGCTGGAGCGTCTTCGCGGCCTCACCTCAGGGGACCACCGTCGTCTTGTCCGGCAACAGCAGCGCCGCGGCCGGCTCCGCCGGCGACATGGCCGCCTGGGACTTCGATCCGGCGACCGGCGCGCTGTCGAACCGCCGGCTCCTCAACCCGAGCTTCAGGCACACGGAGTACTACGGCGGCGTCTTCTCGCCGAACGGCCGGCGCCTCTACTTCGCGACCCTCACCGAGACCAACGGCCACGGCCGCTTCTACCAGTACGACTTCGACAGCGGCGTGTTCACGCAGCTCGCCGACGACGCGACCCGCTACTCCTTCGGCGACGGCCGCCTCGCCCCCGACGGCCGCATCTTCGTCGCCGGCTCGGGCGGGACGGCGCTCCACGTCATCAACGATCCCGACGCCGCCGGCGCCGCCTGCGGCTTCGTGCACGACGCCTACCCCCAGCCGTCGGGCTGCCAGGTCGCGCTCGGCCTCCCGCAGAGCCCGAACGCGCTGGCGCGGGTCAACCTGAACATGGCGGTGACCATCAACTCGCCCACCGGCGACGTCGTTGGCGGGGCGGTCACCCCGAGCGGCTCGGCCCAGGCCCCCGACGGTGCGTCCATCACGGTCCTGGTGCGCGACGCCGACCACACCATCGGCTACTGCACCACCACCGTCAGCGGCGCCGCCTGGGCCTGCGACGCCCCGATGACCGGCCTCACGCCGGGCTACTACATCGTCCGTGCGCTGGTCACCTACCCGGAGCAGGTGCCGGCCTCCGACAGCGCCTACATCCACGTGGTGGCGTGCCGCGACGACAGCGCCGGCGTCGACGGCGGCTGCGGGGCGGCCGCTCCGTTCTGCGCGGTGGTGCACGGCGCGCGCACCTGCGTCCCATGTCAGGACGACACCGCCGGCGAGGTCGACAGCGGCTGCGGTGGCGCGACCCCCGCCTGCGACCCCGAGACCCGCGGGTGCGTCAGCTGCGCCGACGACCCGGCGTGCACCGCGCCGGCGAGCTGCGAAGAGACCGGCTACCCGCAAGGCGTCTCGGTCGCCACGGCCGCGGCATGCCTCGAGGAGAGCGCCAGCGAGCTCTTCGTGGCCGCGCTCGACACCTGCACGGCGGAGTGCGACGCGGACCTCGGGCTGACCTTCTCGGCGGTGGTCGGCAACCGCGGACCCGCGGTGTCCGGCCCGGTCGTGGTCACCCTGCGGCGCGGCGCGCCCGGCGGCGCAGTGCTCGCGACGGCCGCGCTCCCGAGCCTCGTCGCCGGCAGCAGCGCCCCCGTCTCGCTCACCGCGGCCCACGGCGCGCTCGGCGACGGACCGCTCTACGTCGCCGTGGCGGTGGCGTCGGGCGGCGAGTGCGACACGACCAACAACGCGGTGGCGATCGGCTACCGGCCACAGGTGGTCGACGCCGACGGCGACCTCGTCCCCGACGTCTGCTGCGCCGACGGCGTGCAGAGCGGCGGCGAGACCGACGTCGACTGCGGCAACCGCTGCGGGCCGTGTCCGGAGGGCGGCGGCTGCGACTCGCCCGACGACTGCACGAGCGGCTTCTGCACCGGCGGGCAGTGCCAGGCGCCGGCGTGCGACGACGGCGTACAGAACGGCGACGAGACCGGTGTGGACTGCGGGCGGGTGTGTCCGAACGCGTGTGGCGACGGCGCGGACTGCCTCTTTGGGACCGACTGCGCGAGCGGGGTGTGCGACGGCGGGCTCTGTCGGCCGCCGGCGTGCGACGACGAGGTGCTAAACGGCGACGAGACCGGTGTGGACTGCGGGCGGGTGTGTCCGAACGCGTGCGGCGACGGGGTTGGCTGCGACGTGGCCGATGACTGCGCGAGCCTCGTCTGCGACGGCGTCACGTGCCAGGTCCCGAGCTGCGACGACCACGTCCAGAACGGGGTCGAGACCGGGATCGACTGCGGCAACGGGTGCGATCCGTGCGGGGACGGGCTCGGTTGCGACGACGACACGGACTGCACGAGCCAGGTGTGCACCGGCGACGTCTGCCAGGTCCCGCGGTGCGACGACCGGGTGAAGAACGGCGACGAGACGGACGTGGACTGCGGGAACTCGTGCGGGCCGTGCGCGGATCTGCGCGGCTGCGACTCGGCGGACG
>PHBI01000035.1 GCA_002841945.1 Deltaproteobacteria bacterium HGW-Deltaproteobacteria-14 | reverse complement strand
CCCCCGGCTCGTCGCAGGCGCCGCCGTCCGCGAGCCACAGGGTCGCCGGGGGGACCGCCGCGACGGCGCTGAGCGGGCGTCGGGGCCGCGCCTGGCGCCGCTCCGGCGTCAGGGGCTCGAGCAGCGTCCAGGGGTGCGCGAGCCAGCTCCCCTCGGCGCCGCACGGGCCGCCGCGGGCGAAGGCGAGCTGGCGCCCGTCGCGGCTGAGCGACAGGGCGAGATCTCGGAGCTCGGCGTCCGGCTTCCAGCAGCCGTCCCAGGCGCTCCCGGGCGCGGTCAGCGGCGTCACGGCGCGGGTCCCGAGGTCGAGCGCGCCGATCCCGCGCGCGTCGCTGAAGTAGAGCGTCCAGCCGTCCGGCGAGATGGCGCCGTGGGCGAAGTCGGCCCCCGGGCGTCGCAAGAACGGCTCGGTCTCGCCCGGGCGCTCGCAGGGCACGCGCCACAGGATCCCCTCGCCCGGCGGTCCTCCGGGCGCGAACCAGTCGCGGAGCAGCGCGACCAGGGCAGCGTCGTCGCCGCCCGGCCAGACCGCGAGCCCGACCCGACGGACGTCTCCCTGCTCGGGATCGATCGGGATCGGGACCTCCCCGGCGCTCGTCCGGATCTTGCCGTCGACCAGCTCCACGACGCAGGCGGGCACGGCCGAGCGGGCCAGACGTCCCACCTCCGGGTTCGGCGAGGCGGCGTCAGCGCCGCCGGCGGTGAGCCCCGGTTCCGGCGTCGCGACGTCAGCAGCGGGGGCCGCGGGGGCCGGGTCCTTGCACCCGAGCGGCCCAGCCAAGGCCAGGATGAGCCCGAGCGTGTGCGGTGCAAGGTGGTGATAGCGTTTTAGGGACATCATATTGTGCGGCCGAGTGCTGCAATGCAGCGAGGTTACCCGAGGTGCTTCCAGTAGCGCCTGGCGACGGACTGGGCGTCGCGCACCGCGCTGATCCCGGCCGGCGACGGGGCGCGGGACCCGGGCGGGGTTGATCCGACGAGGGTCTGGGTGCAGGCGCGCACGCTCCGCGACAGGCCGGGCAGGTCGTAGCCGCCCTCGAGGACGAGCACCAGCCGGCCCCCGCAGTGGGCGGCGGCGATGCCGCGCGCGATGCCGGTGAGCTCGGCGAAGCCCTCCTCGGTCGCGCGCATGTCGCCGAGGGGATCGCTGCGGTGGGTGTCGAAGCCGGCCGAGACGACGACCAGGTCGGGCTTGAAGGCGTCGGCGATCGGGACCGCGAGCTCGGCGAAGGCGAGCGCGAAGTCGGCGTCCCCCATGCCGCCGGGCATCGGGATGTTGACCGAGAACCCCTCGCCGGCGCCGTGGCCGACCTCGTTGAGCGCGCCGCTCCCCGGGTAGAACGGCCAGCGGTGGGTGTTGAGCACCAGCACGTCGCGGCGGTCGTAGAAGATGTGCTGGGTGCCGTTGCCGTGGTGGAAGTCCCAGTCGAGGACGAGGACCCGCTCGACCCCGAGGGCCGCCCGCGCGTGCGCGACGGCGACGGCGACGTTGTTGAAGAAGCAGAAGCCCATCGCCCGCGCCGCCTCGGCGTGGTGCCCGGGGGGACGCACGAGGGCGAAGGCGTTGTCGGCCTCCCCGCTGACCACCGCCGTCACCGCCTGGATCGCGGCGCCCGCGGCCGCGTAGGCGGCGTCGACGGTGCCCGGGGAGGTGATGGTGTCGGCGTCGAAGCGGGCGTGCTTGCCGCGTAGCCGCGTGACCAGCTCGACGTAGGAGGCGGGGTGCGCGCGGCTGAGCTCGTCGTAGGTCGCCCAGCGGCCTTTGCGCAGCTCCGTCCCGGCCACCGGCTCCCGCTCGAGGTCGTCGAGGATCCGCGCGAGCCGCAACGGGGAGTCCGGGTGGTGTGGCCCCGGGTCGTGCTCGAGCATGCACCGGTCGGTGTAGAGGAAGGTGCGGGCGCTCATGGGGCCTCGACGGTGAAGTGGGACGCGCACCAGGCCGTCCCCCCGCGCCCGTCGCGCACGACGACCCAGAGGTCGCCGCTGTCGGGAGCGTCATCGGGGACGAGGATGGTGTTGACGGGCGCGGCCGACGCCTTCGAGCCGTCCTTGTCGAGGCCCTCGAGGGTCGAGAACCACGAGAAGTACCAGTTCTCCTCGCGGTAGACGAGCTCGAAGGGCATGTCGGTGGTGCTCCCCGAGAGGAGGGTCGCGTAGGTCGGCTGGGGGTCGGGGACGTTGAGCGGGGTCAGGACGTAGCGGGTGCCGCGGGTCAGCACCAGCGGGTCGTCGGCGTCGACGAAGCAGCTCCCGTCCGGCGGCGGCGTGCCGGTCGCGGGGGGCGTCACGAGGTCGACCTTGCGCGCCAGGTGGAAGGTGGCCGCGCTCGGGTTCTCGTTGCTGGGGTTGTCGGGGAGGACGCTCGGGAGGCCGACGTTGACGCGCTTGCTCGCCTCGAGGGTGCGCCCGTCGACCTCGACGCGGAGCGAGACGGTGAGGTTGACCCCGGCCACGCCGAGAAAGAGCGTCCGCAGCTCGGCGGGCAGGGCGACGTCGTCGGGGAGGCCGTAGGCCACCTTGAGCGCCGCGTCGTCGTCGAAGAGGTCGGCGGGCACGTCGAGGGTCGCGGTCTCGCCGCTCCCGAGCTCGCGCGCCCAGGGCTCGCCCGCCGCGGCGAGGGTGAAGCACGAGCCCGGGTCGTCGCGGCCGTAGCCGTTGCCGCCGCTGCTGCTCGTCTCGCTGCTGCCCCCGAAGAAGCCGAAGCCCTGCTCGGGGACGATGCAGGTGGCCCAGCGCAGCGTGCGCGGGCGGCCGAGCGGGTCGACCACCAGGGCGCTCAGCGCGACGTCGTCGCCGGGCCGGGCCTCGGCGGGCGTGTTGCCGACCGCGAGGATGCGGACGTCGTCGACGAGGCTCGGCCGCGGCAGATCCTCGAGGCAGCCGCCAAAGAGCGCTGCGGCGGCGAGGCCGAGGACGGTCGACGTGAGGTGTCGGGGTGTCCACCGCATCAGAACACCGCCCGGAAGCCGAGGGTCGGGAAGAAGGGGAGCGAGATGCCGTCGGTCTTGATCGCGTAGTCGTAGCTGTAGCGCGGGCTCTCGGGGTTGCCCGCGTTGTAGACGTTCTGGATGTCGATGTAGAACTGGAACATCCAGTCCTCGAAGCGCCAGGTCTTGTCGAGGCGGACGTCGAGGCGGTGGTAGAGCGCGAGCCGCGACGCCTCGGCGGCGTACAGCGGCACGTAGCGGTCGGTGTCCGCGTCGTAGCGCGAGCCGATGATCGGGAAGTAGGGGTTGCCGCTCGTGAGCTGAAAGCGCGCGCCGAGCGACCACTCGCGCCCGAGGCGGAAGGTCCACGCGAGGTTGAGGATGTGGGTCTGGTCGAGCTCGTAGGTGCCCCAGCCGCGGCCGTCTCCGCGCCAGCGCTCCGCGCGCGAGATGGTGTAGCTGAGCCAGCCGTAGTGACGCCCGCTCAGCTCCTTGCGCAGGAGCACCTCGGCGCCGAACGCGCGCCCGCGCAGGCTGGTGTCGAAGTAGCTGCGCTCGACCTCCTCGCCGTCGCCGGCGACGATGGCGTTGGAGGTCTGCGGCAGGTCGGTCAGGTACTGCCCGAAGCCCTCCACGCTCAGCGACCACCCCTCGGCCGGGATCCACTCGAAGCCGAGGCTCCCCTGCACGCTCTCGGCGGGGGGGAGGGCTGGATCGCCGAAGGGCTTGGTGGTGAGGAAGCCGTTGGGCGGCTGGTGCGCGAGGGCGACCATCCCCTTGAGGGTCCAGCGGTCGTCGACCGCCCAGCGGACGGCGAGCTTCGGGTCGAGCGCCGGCTGAACCCGGTCACCATACTTCCAGAGGTTCAGGCGCAGGCCGGGGAGGAGCCTGAGACCCGGCGCGACCTCGAGGTCGCCGGTCATGTACGGGGCGACGCCCCAGGAGGGGGTGTCGATGCTGGCGGTGACGACCTGCGGATCGAAGATCGGCGGCCGCGGGTCGCCGAGCGGGGTGCCGATGGGGATCTGGAGGTCGGCCCCGTAGGAGAGGTAGGTCAGCTCGAGCCCCGCCTCGGCCGCGAAGCGCTTGTCGGGCCGCCAGCCGAGGTAGGACCGCAGCTGGGCGAACCATCCCGAGATGCCGGCCTTGATGGTGTCGTCTCCCTGGGCCACGCGGGAGTTGTCGGTGTGGTCGAACTCCCAGACGGCGCTCGTGGACCATGTCAGCTCTCGGTCGAGATCGACGTCGAGCGCCAGGTTGATCCGGTGAAAGCCAAGGCTGATGTCCGAGCTCGACGTGCCGCCGCTGCCGTCGCTGGACTCGACCCCGCTCGTCGCGAGGCTGTCCTCGGCCCCGAGGAACACGACGCGCCCACGGATCTGCGGCGTGAAGTCCCACGACGCGCGCACCATGTAGTCGGTGAACGCGAGCGTGATCTGGTCGGTGACGAGCGGCAGGATCAGCTCGTAGTAGCTGCGCCGCAGGCTCACTGTGACGATCCCGCGCCCGTCCTCGATCGGCACGCTGAACAGGAACCCGGCCTGAAACAGGTTCAGGTCGACGTCGAGGTGCCAGCGGTCACGCGGCGGGTCCTTGGTCTCGACCGCGATGATTCCGCCCGCGTAGGCGCCGTAGCGGGCCGGGTAGCCGCCCGGGTAGAACGACAGGCTGCCGACGAGCTCGGGGTTGATGACCCCCGGCCCGCCGAGCAGGTGGTAGAGGAAGATGGCGGGGTGTCCGTCGATGAAGAAGCCGGTGTTGTCGAGCTGCGCGCCGCGCACGACGTAGTAGCCGAGGCCGAAGGGCGAGCGGGCGACCCCGGGGAGCGACGCGACCACCCGCGTCGGATCGCCGAAGGTGCCGGCGACCTTGGTCAGCTCCTCCTCGCTGAGGTCGATGACGGTCGCCGCCTGCTTGGGGCGCCTCTCCTTCACGACCGTCCGGTAGGCGCTGAGCCCGCCCGGGGCGAGGTAGTAGCGGTCCGCGTCCGCCTGGGCCAGCGCGGGGTCCTGGGCCGAGACGCGGACCGTCTTGCGGAGCGGCGCGAAGCCGCCGGTGAAGATGTCGAGGGTCAGCTGGCCGGCCGGGAGGCCATAGAAGACGAAGTCGCCGGCGCTGTCGGTCAGGGCCTCCCAGGTGCGGCCGGTGCGCGGGTCGCGCAGGTTGACCGGGATGCCAGCCTGGGGGGTGCGCGTCCCCTTCTCGACCACGGCGCCCGCGAAGACGAAGCCCGGGGCGGGCTCGATGTCCCGTCGATCGGCGCGGTCCGGGACGATGCGCGGGCGCCGGTGGGGTCGCCCCGCGAAGGTGAAGTCGAAGCCGATCCACACCGCGACGGCGGCCCCGTCGAGCTTGGCCGGGACGAAGCGCGCCTGGGTGATCGCGGTGAGCGCCGCGCTGTCGTAGGGCTCTCCGACACCGGCGCGGAGCCGAGCCTCGGGCACGCTGCCGTCGACGGCGATCAGGATCTCGAGCGAGACCACCAGATCGTGCTCGGGGCGCGCCGACGGCGGCAGACTCGGGAGGATCGGATCGGGTATCGAGACGGCCTCCGGCAGCTCGTCGGGGAGCTGCGCGGCGAGCGCCGGCTCGGGGGTCGTCGCGCCGATGAGCAGCGCGGCAGCCAGCAGCGCCCGGACAGTTCGCACCCTGGACAACGCGTTCTCTCCAAGCCAAACGTACATGGGCGCTTCCCAGTGAGGCAGGCGACCCGACGGCGACGGAGGCTAACATGCCCGACGAGAGACCCGAATGAGGATTCTAACGCCCCGCGCCGGAGAAGCGAGCCCCGATCGGAGCCACCGGCGACGTCTCGGCGTCGTGGCGCTCCTCACCACGACGCCGGTCGTGCTGGCGCTGCTCTTCGGCAGCGTCTGCGCCCAGGCGCGCCCCGGCGAGCGCGTCATCCATCACGAGGACGGAGATCACTACGGGATCTGGGTCGTCGAGCGCGACGGCACGCGCTTTCTGCGCTTCGCACGCGACGGCGTGGACCAGTCGGCGGTGCGCCTCGGGGATCCGACCTGGCTCGAGTTCACCTACACCAAGACGCTGATGGCGGCTTTCGCGGTCGCGAAAAGCAGAAATCGCGTTCTGGTTATTGGGCTTGGTGGTGGAACCATTCCGATGTTCTTGCGTCGCGTCATGCCCGGCGCGGACATCGAGGTGGTGGAGATCGAGCCGCGGGTGGCGGAGGTCGCCAAGGCGCACCTCGGGTTCGCCCCGGATCCCAAGCTCCGCGTCCACATCGCTGACGGGCGGCGCTTCATCGAGGAGAGCCCGGCGCGGTGGGACGTCATCGTGCTCGACGCGTACGGTCCGGACTCGGTGCCGCCGACGCTGGCGACCCGCGAGTTCCTCGTGGCGGTGCGAGATCACCTGGCGCCGGACGGGATCGTCGCGGCGAACCTGTGGGCGGAGACGGCCAACCGCAGCTATCGATCGATGCTGCGCACCTACGAGGAGGTGTTCCCCGAGGTCCACGTCGTCCGGGCGCTGCGCGGCGCGAGTCGCATCGTGATCGCGCCGCTCGCGCGACAGGGGTGGGACGGGGCGGCGTTCGAGCGGGCAGCCGCGGCGCTCACCGAGGCGTGGGGGCTGCGCTTCGAGCTCCTCGGGATCGTCGGCGCGGGGTACGAGCCCCCGGGGACCCACCCGAGCGGCGGGAGCGTGCTGCGCGACCCATGAGCGCGCGCGGCTGTCACCAGCGCTTGGCGGACGTCACGAGCGCCGGGATGCGGTCGGCCGGGACGGGGCGCGACATGTAGAAGCCCTGGGCATGCTCGCAGCCGATCTCGCGCAGGCGATCGAGGTGCTCGGGCTGCTCCACCCCCTCGGCGGTGACCGCCATGCCCAGGAGCTGCGCGAGGGACCGGATGGTCCCGATGATGGCCCAGGGATCCTCGTCGGGCGTCGGGTGGGAGAGCAAGAACGACTTGTCGATCTTGAGCGTGTCGCACGGGAAGCGGTGGAGGTAGGCGAGCGAGCTGTAGCCCGTGCCGAAGTCGTCGATGTGCAAGCCCACGCCGAGGCGGCGCAGCTCGCGGAGCTTGGCGACGACGCTCTCGGCCTGGTCCATGAGGACGCTCTCGGTGATCTCGAGGTTCAGGCGGTTGGCGTCGAGGCCGGTCTGCTCGAGCACCTGCGCCACCTGCTCGACGAGGTAGGGCAGCGCCAGCTGGCGGGCGGAGACGTTGACGCTGACGTCGAGGGGGCCGAGGCCGAGCTGCTCCCAGCGGACCGCCTCCTCGCACGCGCTGACGAGGACCCAGCGCCCGAGCGGCACGATGAGCCCGGTCTCCTCGGCGAGCGGGATGAAGTCCATGGGCATGACGAGGCCGCGCTTGGGGTGGTTCCAGCGGATGAGCGCCTCGAAGCCGGTGATGGTGCCCGAGTCGAGGGCGATGACCGGCTGGTAGTAGAGCATGAACTCGCCGCGCTCGACGGCGCGCCGCAGATCGGTCTCGAGGGTCAGGCGGTTGACGGCCGCGCGGCGCATGCTGGCGTCGAAGATGGCGCGGCGGCCGCGGCCACCGCTCTTGGCGCGGAACATGGCGATGTTTGCGTCGCGCAGGAGCTCCTCGGCCTCCTGATAGCCCTCGCGGCCATAGGCGACGCCG
Organism: Deltaproteobacteria bacterium HGW-Deltaproteobacteria-14; assembly: GCA_002841945.1. Lineage (GTDB taxonomy): Bacteria > Myxococcota_A > UBA9042 > PHBI01 > PHBI01 > PHBI01. The sequence goes on along the minus strand of PHBI01000035.1, from coordinate 35,099 downwards.
ACGCTGGCGCTGGTGTAGATCTCGTAGCCGCGCAGGTTGAACGGGACGCCCATCTCCTCCTGGACGCGGTCGGCGACGCGCAGGACGTCGGCGTCGCTGACGTGCTCGAGGAGCAGGCAGAACTCGTCGCCGCCGAGGCGGGCGACCGTGTCCACGGCGCGAACGCAGCGCTTGAGGCGCGAGGCGATGGCGCGCAGCAGCATGTCGCCGAGGGTGTGGCCGAGGCTGTCGTTGACGAGCTTGAAGTCGTCGATGTCCACGACGACGACGGCGAAGGCCGCGTCGACGGTCTCGGGGATGATCGTCTCGAGCGCCTGGTGGACGCGGCGGATGAAGAGCGCGCGGTTGGCGAGGCCGGTCAGCGGGTCGTGGAAGGCCTCGAAGCGCAGGCGCGCCTCAGCGTTCTTGCGGTGGGTGATGTCCGAGGTCGAGCCCGCCATGCGGACGGCGCGGTTGCTGCCGTCGCGGACGGCCAGGCCGCGGAAGAGGACCCAGCGATAGGTGCCGTCGCGATGCTGGAGCCGATGCTCGCTCTCGAAGTGCGGGGTGAGGCCGTCGAGGTGGCCCGCGAGCTCGACGTCGACCCGCGGGCGGTCGTCGGGGTGGACCCGGTCGAGCCAGGTCGAGGGGTTCTGGTTGAGATCCTCCTCGGCGCAGCCGACGAGCGCCGCCCAGCGCGGCGAGTAGACGAGGCTGTTGCGCGTGAGGTCCCAATCCCAGAGGCCGTCGTTGGCGCCCATGGCGGCCAGGGCGTAGCGCTCCTCGGCGTCGAGGAACTGGCGGCGGGCGATCTCGCGCTCGCTCGTGTCGCTCACGAAGGCGCAGAGGAAGGTCACCCCATCGAGCTCGACCGCCCGGCTGTTGATCTCGCAGGGGAGCTCGGCGCCCTCGGCGGTGACGCAGGTGGCCTCGAGGGTGGCGCCGCGCCGGTCGATCGCGGTGGCCCAGTGCTCGGCCCAGGCGACGTCGTCGAGCTCGGGCGCGAGCGCGCTGATGGGGGCCCCGACGAGCTCGTCACCGGGGCGTCGGAGCACGACGGCCGCGAGGTCGTCGGCCCACACCACGCGCCCCTGGGGATCGAGCCAGAGCGCGCCGGTCAGGCTGCCGGGCGCGAGCTGCCGGGCGACCTCGAGGGTCGCGCGCTGGCGGCTGCGGTCGTCACGGAGTCGAGCGACGACGAGGAGCTCCACCGAGCCCTGGTGGGTGAGCTCGAGCGCGGCGACGGAGACGTCGATCGCGTGGCCGTCGCGCCGTCGCCAGCGGCTGTCCCAGCTGATCCGTCCGTCTGCGCCCGTCGTGACGACGAGCCGCCCCTCGATCGCGCGCGGGAAGGTGTCGGCGAACGCCTCGATGGGGAGCTCCAAGACGGCGTCGGCGCGATAGCCGAGCAGGGCGGAGAACGCTTGGTTGGCGCCGGTCACCCTCCTGCGCTTCGGGTCGACCCAGGCCATGGCGGCCCCGGACGTCTCCGTGAGGAAGCGGAAGACGGTGTCATCGCCGCGGGCGTCGCCGGCGTTGGGCGACGTCACCGCCTGCATCGGGCGCAACGGGATGGGGGGATCGACTTTCACGTTCACCTGACCGTACCCAGACGGGTCGCATGTGGGAACGGCACGTCCGCTTCTTTTCTGAAGTCCAGTCGTACGTCGTTTGGCGCCTTGATGATGTGTTGGCGCGGTGGGCAGCGTGGACCGTACTGCGGCTTCAACTACTCAGCGAGTTTTTCAGCGTCCGTAACCCGGCTGATCGCTCCGGCCCCGTGCGGTTGGCGGAAAAGCGGGCAGATGTCCTATATCTCTGTTGAAGAGAAACACATAACGCGATTTAAGCGATGTTAAATGCGGTGAACGCGTTAGTTGTTGAGTTGAAAGTGGTTAGCAGGGCTGTGGCGCCGATTGGCGTTTAGTTGTCGCGGGGGTTCTGGTACCACGGCGTGACGAGCCGCCCGTGGCCCGGGAGGGATACATGCAGCGCTGTAAAGTCGTGCGTCGAGAGAGTCTGTCGATCGCGTGGGTCGCTCTGGCGGTCCTGGCGGCCTGCGGTGAGGACCAAGGGCAGGGGAGCGACGCGAGCGGGGACGCCGTGCTCGACGTGATCGTCGTGGCTGACACCGAGCCGGCCCCGCTCGACACGGTCATCGTGGCCGACACGTTCCCGGTCGTGGACTCGCTGGTCCCTGGGGACATCGTCGAGGGTGGCTTCGGGGCGAGCTGCACGTCGAACGCCGACTGCCTGAACGGCTGGTGCGTGGAGGGGCCGGAGGGCTTCATCTGCACCAAAGAGTGTCAGGAGCAGTGCCCGGCGGGGTTCGACTGCAAGGGGGTCGCGACCCGCACCGACGCGGTGTTCTTGTGCCTGCCGCGCCTGCAGAAGGTCTGCACGCCGTGCCTCGACGACCTGCAGTGCAACGGCGGGGCGTGTGTGGCGCTCGATGGGCGCAAGAGCTGCGCGTCGGTGTGCGCCGACGCGAGCCAGTGCCCCGACGGGTGGACCTGCACGTCGGATCCCGAGGGGCAGCGCAGCGGGACGTTCTGCGTGCCGACGACGGGGAGCTGCACCTGCAACGCGGAGAGCGACGGCGGGCTCAGGACGTGCGCGGCGGCGAACGCGACCGGGACCTGCTACGGGGTCGAGACGTGCGAGCCGCTGAGCGGGTGGCAGGGGTGCAGCGCGCAGCCGCCTAGCCCCGAGGTGTGTGACGGCTACGACAACGACTGCAACGGGCTCGTGGACGACGCGCTGGCCGGCGACGGCGCAGCGTGCCAGGTGAGCGTCGGCGGGGTCGGCGCGTGCGCCGGGGTGAAGCGCTGCGGCGGGGTCGCCGGTTGGCTGTGTCAGGGGCCGACGCCCCAGGTCGAGGCGTGCGACTTCACCGACAACGACTGCGATGGGCAGACCGACGAGGACTTCAAGTCCGATGGGCAGTACGCGAGCTTTCAGCACTGCGGGACCTGTAACGCGAGCTGTCAGAACGGCTTCCCGGGGGCGGCGCTGACGCAGTGCCAGGTCGGGGGCGCCATCCCGCAGTGCGTGGTGGTGACGTGCGAGCCGGGCTACATCAAGCTCAACGACTTCCAGTGCATCCCCGACGTGGTGAACCTGTGTGAGGCGTGCTCCAGCGACGACAACTGCATCGGGCAGGACTCGGGGTGCGTGACGCTGACCGACGGGAAGTTCTGCGCGAAGGCGTGCGTCGGCGCTGCGGACTGCCCGAGCGGGTTCTCGTGTCAGGAGGCGGGAAAGCCGAAGAAGCAGTGCGTGCCGTCGACCGGGGTGTGCAGCTGCGGGCCGAGCACCATCGGGCTGTCGCGGGCGTGCTCTGAGACGGTGTCGCCGCCGGGGCAGCCGAGCTACACCTGCGCCGGGACCGAGGCCTGCGGGGCCGGCGGGTGGGGCGCGTGCGCGCTGCCGACCGAGGCGTGCGACGGGTTCGACAACGACTGCGACGGGAGCATCGACGAGGACTTCAGGGACGGCCAGGGGCGCTACAACCAGGTCGCCAACTGCGGCGGGTGCGGGATCTCGTGTCTGGCGCTCTCGTTCGTCCACGCCAACCCGGTGTGCGACACCAGCGGGGGCGGGGCGCCGCAGTGCGGGTACGCGTGCTCGGGGGGCTGGGTGGACGTCGACGGGCTGCCGGGGTGCGAGTGCCTGCCGACGTCGTCGACGGACTTCCCCGACGCCCTCGGGGTGGACGCGGACTGTGACGGCATCGACGGCGAGGTCGACAAAGGGATATTTGTGGCCAAGACCGGCTCGGACAGCGCGAGCGGCGAGCTCGACGACCCGCTGCGGACCGTCCAGGCCGGGATCAACAAGGCGGTGAGTCTGAACCGCCGCGACGTGTACGTGGCGACCGGCGTGTACGTGGAGTCGGTGAGCCTCAAGAGCGGGGTGCGGGTCTACGGCGGCTACAGCCCGAGCTTCCGCGAGCGCGACGTCGAGGTGCACGAGGCGGCGATCATCGGCGCGGCGCCCACGGCGGCGCTACCCGGGACCATCAACGCCATCAGCGTCGGGAGCAGCGCGAGCCAGCCCACCGGCCTCGACGGCTTCACGGTCTTCGGCACCAACAACCCCAACGCGGGCGGCAGCTCCTACGCCGTTTACCTGAAGAACGTCGGCCAATACGTCTCGATCACCCGCAACCTCGTCATCGCCGGCGACGGCGGCCCGGGCACAGCGGGCAGCGCCGGGACGGGCGGGGCGAGCGGCACGAGCGGCGTCGCCGGGCTGATCGGCAAGGACGTCGGTTCCAGCTGCGAGTCCTATGAGTTCAACGCTGGGGGGGGGGCCGGCGTGCAGGTCTGCGGTGGGACGACGACCTCTGGCGGGAAAGGCGGCAACGCGATCTGTCCGGATCCCCCGGACCAGGTTCAGACCGGCGCTCAGGTGCCCGACGCGATCGAGTACGGCGCGGCTGGCAGCAACAACTCGGGTGCCTGGGGGGGAGGAGGCGAGCCCGGATGGGATGGTCTGCTCGGCTTCAGCAAGTGTGGGACGTGCAGTTCGAGTTCTACCCATCCCGGAGACGGCGCGAACGGCCTCAACGGCCGGCCTGGCACGAACGGTACGGTCGCGACGGCTTGTTTCGCAGCCGGTACAGTCGCCGGCGGTCTTTGGGCTCCAGTGGCGGGGACTTCCGGCGGCGCCGGGTCCCACGGCGGCGGTGGAGGAGGTGGTGGTGCCGGCGGTGGCATCGACAAGAAGTCGGTGTGCACGGCTGAGCACGTGGCTGTCGGGGGGAGCGGCGCCGGCGGTGCCGCAGGAGGATGCGCGGGTACTGGCGGTCAGCCTGGAGTTGGAGGTGGTGGCAGCTTCGGTGTCTTCCTCACGTGGGCCACGTCGCCGGGCACGCTCCCAACCGTCGGCGACAATGAAGTCATTCGGGGTCGCGGGGGCGCCGGCGGCGCAGGTGGCGCGGGTGGTCCCGGGGGATTCGGCGGGTACGGCGGGGTCGGCGGGCTTTCCGGAGAAGCGACGAGCAACGTCCAACCGCTGCTCTACTGCGGCAATGCCGGGGGTGCTGGGGGGGATGGTGGTGCGGGCGGTCACGGCGCAGGTGGCGCCGGGGGTTGCGGCGGCACGGTCTACGGCATCTTCCTGGACCCGATCGCCGGTGCCGTTAGCAAGGCACCGCTGAATGGAAACACATTCCCCGTCGCAGGCGCCGGCGGCGCTGGTGGCCAGGGAGGTCAGAGTTACGGCAACGCAGGTCCGAGCGGGGCGGCTGGCGGAAACGCGACCAAGAACTTCTAACGGGGGCCCGCCACGCCAGCGCTCGGCGTGAAACTCGTTTCGCGACGCCGCGATGCCAACTCAGGAGGAGACCGTGATGACTACCCGCACGCCGCTCTCTCTCGTCATCGTGGTGGCGGCGACCGCGCTCGCCGCTTGTTTTCCGGCCGTCGACCGCGGCGCGGACGACGTGGATACCGACTCCGGCGGCGTGGACACCTTGGGTCAGGAGACCGCCGGCGCTGGGGACACGACGTCCCAGGACACGAATGCTGCGCGGGACGTCCTGGGGCTCGACTGCTCGGTGTACAGCCGCACCTGCGTCCGGAGCTCGTTCGACTTAGAAGCCGCGGACTACTGCGTCGAGACCGTCCTGGTCGGGTAGTCCTGTGACGACGGGAACCCGTGCACCACCAACGAACGCTGTGACGCTGAGGCGACGTGCTCCGGAGCCTCGGTCGACTGCGATGACGGCGTCGCCTGCTCGACCGAGACGTGCAGCGCGGACGCGGGCGGCTGCGTTTACGAGACATCCACCTGCCCGTGCTCGGTGGACGCCGACTGCGCTGACGGCAAGCCGTGCACGGCCGACGTCTGCGACCGGACCACCTGGACCTGCAGCAACGCCATCGCGGCCGGAAACACCTGCAACGACTTCGATCCATGCACCGAGAGCGACGTCTGCGACGCCGTCGGCGCCTGCGCAGGCTTGGCCAAGACCTGTAACGACGACAACGGGTGCACGACGGACTCCTGTGACCCGCATACCGGCGACTGCGCTTACGATCCACTCGACGACGTGCCGTGCGAGGATGGCGACGTATGCTCCGCGGACGATAGATGCACGGCTGGCGTCTGCGCCCCTGGCTATCTGGCCAGCTTTGCCCAAGCCTATCCGGTGTACAGCGGTCCCTTCGCGCGGGCGACCCTCGCCGCGGTTCGGCTTCCAGACGGCAGCTACGTCGCTATCGAGCGTCGCGTCTACACGGGCTCGGAACAGGGCGGCTACAACGGAATTTTTGCGACGCCGCTGACGAGATCCGGAGCGCAGGAGCTTGACGCAAATCAAGCGTTCTTCGGGTACGAAGTCGCGGGCATCACTTATCAGGATTACTACACAGCCACGGCGGCGATCGTCGAGCGAAGCGGGGAGTACGTCTACGTCCTGACGAACCAATCATATCTCGGACGCTCTATGGTCGATGGCACAACCAGCGGCTGGGGCTACGTGCCGGCATACGACGGAGCGGGGCGTCCGAGGGCCGAGGGGCTCACGCTGCAGAACGGGACGGCGGTGATGTGCGGGGACACCACGATGGCTAACGGGGATCCCCAACTCTGGCTCGGCTGGGTCAATCCGGATGACGGCAGCATCGCGCTATCGGTTGAGCCGAGCGATGGTGAGGGGATTCGCGGGCGGCTCATCAAGGCGATCGCCGACGGCTTCATCGCCGCTGGGAGCGTCGCGGGCGCCGACGGCGACGACATCTGGGTGGGGCGGCTGGACGCGCAGGGCGAGATCAACTGGCGAGTGACCTACGCAAAGGCCGGCGACCAACAGCCGGTCACCATCCTCCCCGACGCCACTGGAATCACCATCGCCGCCCGAACCCTCAGTCCGCTCGACGGCGCTGAGCGCGCTTGGGTCATACGCGTCGGCTACGACGGCCAGAAGCAGTGGGAAAAGTCGCCCAGCGACACCGCGTTCCATCTCGCCGGTGCGGCACTGACGCCGATGAACGGATACCTTCTGGTCGGCCACCGGCCCAAGGCGGAGCAGTGGTACACGCAGGCCCACGTCCTGTGGCTCGACTCCGAAGGCGACCTCGTCAGCGAGCAGGACGGGCCCGAGGGCAACAACGGCTACACCTCCGTGCGCCGCACCGAGACGGGCTACATCCTGACCGGCTCCTCGGGGGATCTGTTCTACGACAGCGCGGGCGTGCTCGAGGTCACGGACTTCGAGTTGAACACGCCGTGTGACCCGACGCCGTAGCTGACAGGAAGTCAGGGCCTGAGCGCGGTTGGGTGACAGACTGTCACGCGCCCCAGGGTGATGGCTAGTAATATCAGGTGGTTATGGGTTGGCGCGGGGCTTGCTGTCCAGGCGCGAGGAGATCGCTCACCGGAGGACCCATGCTCGACAAGCTCGTCATCGCTGCGCGACGGCAGGAAGCCAGTGACCTGCACCTCGAGCCCGGGCTGCCGCCCACCGTCCGCGTCCACGGGCGCCTGCGCCCGATGGGCGAGCCGGTGAGCGCGGCGGCGCTCCTGGCGGCCGCGCGGCGTGTCGTGCCCAGCGAGGTCTGGGGCGAGTTCCTGGCCCGCCGGAGCTTCGACGCGGCTCGGGTCATCGCCGGCGTCCCGTGCCGGGTCAACGTCCTCCAGAGCTCCCGCGGCGTGGGCCTGGCGATTCGCCTGCTCGCGACGACCGTCCCGACCCTGGCCGAGCTCAACCTGCACCCCGACCTCGCCGAGCTCGTCCGCCGGCGCCACGGCCTCGTCCTCGTCTCCGGCGCGACCGGCTCGGGCAAGTCCTCGACCCTCGCCGCGCTCGTCCAGACCATCAACCTCGAGCGCCCGGCCCACATCATCACCATCGAGCAGCCGGTCGAGTACACCCTGCGCCCCGCCCGCGCCTTCGTCCGCCAGCGCGAGGTCGGCCGCGACACCCCGTCCTTCGAGCAGGCCCTCGTCGACGCCCTGCGCGAGGACCCCGACGTCATCGTCGTCGGCGAGATGCGCACGACCGAGATCATCCGCCTCACCCTCGGCGCCGCCGAGACCGGCCACCTCGTCCTCGCGACGCTCCACGCCGCCACCCCGGCCGAGGCGCTGCAGCGCATCGTCACCGCCTTCCCCGCGGAGATGCAGTCCGGCGTGCGCGCGCAGCTCGCCGACTCGCTGGTGGCCGTTATTTGTCAGACCCTCGAGCACCGCCACGGCTGGCCCCTCCGCGTCCCCGAGTGCGAGGTGCTCGTCGCCAACCACGCTGTCCGCGCCAACGTCCGCGACGGGCAGCTCTTCAAGCTCCAGAGCGCCCTCGAGACCGGCGCCGAGCACGGCATGTTCTCCCGCGCCCGCTACCGCGCCTGGCTCGATCAGCGGGGCCACTTCCACGTCCCGCAGGTGCGAGAGGACGCGCCCGTCGAGCCGGCCGCGCCCCCGGGGCCCGCCGCGGCGCTCCCCCCGCTGAGCTCGGTAACAACAAGCGAGTCCGCGCTACGAGAGCCGATCCACCCCAGGGTCGGTGAACCCGGAGCGAGCGTTGTGCAACGCAGCAAAGCCGCCCCGTCGCACGTCATCGAGATCGACGGCGACGACTCCCTCGACGCCGTCATCGCCGAGCTCGAGCAGCGGCGCTGAGGCGGGCGGCGTCGTATCGGTCGGGCCCCTGCGGTCTCCGCGGCTCCCTGCGGCCGACTGCGTCGTCCTCCGGGACCAGCTACGACCTCCGGGTCCCGACCTGCCGTTGGCGAGATCAGAACTCGATCAACTCGATGTTGAGCGACAGCGGCATTCCGAAGGTGACGCCGCTCTTGCCGTCCTTGCCGAAGGTCCCGCCGAAGCCGAGGTTCACGCCGATCTCGAGCGACACCGGCGCGTAGTCGTTGACCCAGCGCATCTGCCCCTTGGCGATGACGTCGACGCCGATGCCGCCGCCGTCGGCGAAGCGCAGATCGAGCTTGCCCAGCACCGCCCCGCGGAACTCGAGATGCGCGTCCTCGATGGCGTACAGGAGCTGCCCGGCGCCCGCGGTGAGCTGCATGAAGGTGCCGTGACCGTCGCCGCCGAGGCCGATCCCGCCCTCGAAGCCCCAGCCGGGGCTGATGTCCTGGAGCCGCAGGTGCGCCGTCCACGCGAAGTCGTCCTGCCGCACGAAGGACAGCCGCCCGCCGGGGCCGATCCCGAGCGCCCAGCTCGTCGGCCTCCGCTGCAGCACGCCCTTGTCCCCGGGCCAGTAGGCGTTGCGCTCGCGGCGCAGGTCGAAGCGCCCCGTGACGCGATCCCGGAGATCGCTCTCGCGGACCCCGAGCAGCTGCCCGGCGAAGCGCACCAAGACCACCCGCTCGGTCTCCGACACCTGGGCCCCGCCGACGCGGATCGGATCGCACCCCTTGCTCGCCTGGCACAGGCTCAGGACCCGTGTGCCCTGCGGGAGCTCGACCCACAACCCCGCGAGCTCAGCGCCGGGGGCGTCTTGTGCAACGCGAAAAGCGCGGGTGTTCACGGCCACCGCTCGCCACTCCCCCTGGGGCCACTGGCAGAGGCCGCCGACGAGGCTCCGCACCTCCGACGCCGGCCCGCTGGGGACCGCGACCACCCGCCCGGGCAGCGCGAGGATCCGCGGCGCGCCGGCGATCACCACGCGCACCAGCGCCCAGCCGTCGCGGTGATCGAGCAGGATCACCGGCATCCCCGGCGGCAACACCCCGCGATCGCGGTGCTCCCCCGAGAGCCAGCGCCACTCGCCGCTCGGCAGCAGCTCCCACTTGGCGGCGAGCTCCACCTCCTCGAGCAGCGCGCTGGTCCACGTCGGCGTGCGACACACGTGATAGCCGCCGAGCGGCGCGTCCGCCGTGAACCGCAGCTTGTCCTCGAGGGGCCGCATCTCCGTCTCCCGCGGCACCACGAACCAGCCGATCTGATCCCGCTCGAGGCGCTCCGCCAACGCGACCATGGTCCCGTCGGTGGACAGCCCCTCGCAGCGCGACACGACCGTCCCCTGCTTGAGGCGGAACGGCTCGATCCCGCGCGGCGCCACGAGCCCCGTCGTGCGGTCGCGCACGCCGAGGTTGCCGACGGCGTCCGAGGTCAGCTCGAAGGGCTGGCAGCCCTCGGCGAAGCGCTCGATCGCCGCGGCGCCGCGAAACACCTGCGACGGATCCGGGCCCTCGCCCTGGCCGGGCAGCCCACGCACGACCTTTGGCGGAAACACGGCCACCTGGGACGCGTTGAAGGTCCAGACGCCGCCCGCCTGCACCCACTGGTCCGCCGTCCCCGTCAGCCGAACCGTCGCCTCGGCCAGCGTCTCGAGCTCGGGCACGAGCACCAGCTCGGCCATCGCCGGCCGCTCGACCTTGCCGTTGACCACGACGCGCTCGAACACGAGCGTGTTGTCGGGGACGTCCTCGGTCCCGACCTTCACCAGGGCCGGGATGCAGATGCGCCCCTGGGGGCCGTCCCCCTCGAGCTCGACGTGGAAGCGCTCGTGGGTCACCCACACCGACAGGCTCGGGGCGTCCTTGTTGAACGACGAGACCTGCGTGATGCGGGTGTCCGTGACGCTGAGGCACACCCAGCCGACCTCATGGGGCGTGGGCGCCGTCGGGCGGTCGAACGGGGACGTGGCGGCCCGGGCGAGCGTGGCGCCGAGCGTCGAGACGAGGAGGGCCAGTGAGGCAAACGCGAGGAGAGGGCGGCTCAACAGGGGCTCCTTGGGTGGTCCGGGCCTGCTTACCCTGCCGGGCGCGGCTCGGCAACAACGTCCCGAACGCGCACCGGCGCGTCGCGATTTCTTCCGCGGTCGCGGGGATGGGTGGGCGGCGAGGTCGGATTTGATCGGTTCGCGGGCTCGTGCCACCGCGTCGCGCGTGATAACGAGACGCTCGCGCACTCCAGCCGGACCGGAGCCCCGTCGTGATCGCCTTGCTCCTCGCCCTCGTCGTCACCGCCCACCCCGCCGGTTGGCACGTCGACGATCTCGACGCCGCACTCGCCGCCGTCGGGCCTGACGGGATCCTCCTCGTCGACGTCGGCGCCAGCTGGTGCGCACCCTGTCACCAGCTCACGCGCGAGGTGCTCGACACGCCGGCGGGCGCCGCGCTCACCGCCCCCGGCGACGCCGGGCTCAGCGTCGACTTCGACAGCCCCGCCGGGCAGGCGATCGCCAAGCGCCTCGCCGTCATCTCGCTCCCCACGACCCTCGTCCTCGACGCCCACGGGGGCGAGGTCGGCCGCGTCGAGGGGTATCCGGGCCGCGACGCCTGGCTCGAGGCGGTCGCGGACGCCCGCGCCGGCAGGATCGGCCTCGACGCGCTCGCCGCCCGGGCCGCCGCCGACCCGAAGGACCTCGACGCCACCATCGACCTCGCCTGGGCCCGCCTCGTGCGCGCCGCCGACCCCGCCGCCGCGCCCGCCTCGATCGCGGCCCTCGAGCGCGTCATCCGCTCGGGCGGCGCCGCCGGGGCCCGCGCGGGCCGCGTGCTCGGGCGCTGGTACCTGCGCGTGCAGGGGGACGCCCCGCGCGCCGTGAAGCACTTCGCGGGCCTCGTCCGTCGCTTCCGCGAGACCCCGTACGCCGCGGGCTTTCGCTACTGGCTGGCGGCCGCGCATCACGCCGCCCGAGACGACCGCGCGGCCCTCGCCGTGTTCGACCGTTGGAGGCGCGCCGCGCCCCGCGCGACCGAGCCGCTGGCGTACCAGGCGGACTTCATGGTCGAGCACGGATTTCCGGCCGCGGACGCCGAGCGCGTCGTCTTGATGGCGCTCGCACGGACCCCCGACGACCCGGCCCTGTCCTACCTCCTCGCGCGCTCGTACGCCGCCCGGCGGGCCCTCGCCGAGGCCCACGGCGCCATCGACCGGGCCATCACGCTCGCCCCCGATGTCGCCATCTATTCGAACTTCAAGAAGAACCTGCCGTACGCCCCGGCCCCGCAGGCGCCGCCCCCCGGCGCCGATGGAGGTGAGCGATGAGCCCCCGACTCCTCGAACGCGCCCGCCAGGCCCTCTCGGGCCACCTGATGGAGCACGGGACCCGCGGGATCAGCCGCCTCGCCCAGCTCCACCCGGCCGCCGATCCGACGCGCTACGGCGTCAAGGTCACCCGCGACGTCGCCTGGCGCGCTCCCGGCGGCCACGACGACCGGCTCGACGTCTACCGGCCCACCGCCCCGGGCCCGCACCCGGCGGTGCTCTACGTCCACGGTGGGGGGTTTCGGATCCTGTCCAAGGACACCCACTGGGGCATGGCGCTGGCCCTGGCCTCGAAGGGCTACACCGTGTTCGTGCCGAACTACCGGCTCGCCCCGCGCCACCCGTACCCGGCCGCGGTGGTGGACGCCTGCGAGGCGCTGGCCTGGGTCGTGACCCACGCCGGCGAGCACGGCGGCGACGCCGATCGCCTGGTGCTCGCGGGGGAGTCGGCGGGGGCGAACCTCGTCACTGCGCTGACCATCGCCGCCTGCACCCCGCGCCCCGAGCCGTGGGCGCGCGCCGTCCATGACCTCGCGCCCAACATCCGCGCGGTGCTGCCCGCGTGCGGCCTCCACCAGGTCAGCGACACCGATCGCCTCGGCCAGCGCGGCTTCGTCAACGACCGCCTGCGCCAGGTGTCGAGCGACTACCTCGCGACGCGCGACCCCGCGGTGTCGCTGGATCTGTGCGACGTCGTCTGCACCCTCGAGCGCGCCGAGGCGCCGGCGCGGCCGCTGCCGCCGTTCTTCATCGTGGCCGGGGGGCGCGACCCGGTGACCCCGGACAGCCACCGCCTGCAGGCCGCCCTCGAGCGCCTCGGGGTCGACGCCACGACGGTCGAGTACCCGGGCGGCATCCACGCCTTCCACGCGTTCCTGTGGACCCGCGCCGCCCGCGCTGCCTGGCGCGACCAGCACGCCTTCCTCACCCGAGCGCTGGGCTGACGCCACCTCGGTCGCGAGGGGGGCGGGGAGGCCCGACCGCGTCCCCGCCCGCACCCTCGTCCCGCGCCGGCGTGTCAGTCCGCCAGGTCTTGCGCCAGCGCAGCGCGCTGCGCATCGGTGAGGATCGCCTCGACCGGGTGCCCCTCCCAGTCGCAGCCGAGCGCGACAGGCGTGCGCCCGCCCGTGTCGACCTTCATGTAGTGGACCGACGAGAGCTTGCCCGCGTCGACCTGGCGCGCGTCCCAGGTCGCGTACGCCTTCGAGCCGTCCTCGAGGCGCGCGTAAATGTGCTCGACCAGCGGGCCCCACGCCGCGAGCAGGCGCGCGCGCTCGTCGGGGTCGGGGATCTCGATCATCAGCGTGAAGCCGAGCCCGCCGTCGTCACCGATGAGCTCGTTGTAGGTGTCGATCTCGTGCTGGATCTCGGCGTCGCGCACGATGCGCTCGGCGCGCATCATCTCCTGGACCTGGTAGGCGACCGTCTCCGCGTTCTCGAAGTAGAAGGTCAGGTGCTCGCCGACGTGGACCCGGCGCGGCGGCTTGATCTGCTCGATGATGCGCCCGCGGATCCCCGGGCGCTGGTCGTCGTAGGTCTGCCAGTCGACGATGTCGCTGCGCTGCACCTTTCTCATTCTGTTTTCTCCGTCAGGTCGTTGGCGTCGTCTGGCGCGTCGCTCTTCGCATCTGCAAAAGAGTCGCCCCGGTAGGCGCGCGCCAGGATCGACATCGGGTGCATGGGCTTGACGCCGGCGTGCTGCTCGAACTGGATCGCCGCGAGCGGGCAGTCGGTCGCCCAGACCTCGCTCGCCTGCTGGATCATGCCGTCGAAGGCCTTCTTGCCGACCCGCTGCGACGGCTCGAAGCCCTCCACCTTCATGGCGTAGGTGCCGTCGTGCCCGCAGCACTCCATGACGGTGCCCGGCTTGACGCCGGGGATCTTCTTCAGGATGTCTCGCCCCTTGAAGCCCACGGCCTGCGCGCGCAGGTGGCACGCGGCGTGGTAGGAGACGTTGTCGGGCGCGCTCTTGAAGTCCGTCGAGAAGCGCTCCTCGTTGCGGATCCCCCACAGGAACTCGCTCGGGTCGGCGACGACCGCGGCGAGCTTCTTGGCGCGCTCGCGGTCCTCGGGGGCCGCCAGCTCGGGATACTCGCGCCGCAGCATCATGGTGCAGGTCGGGTTGATGGCCACGACCTTCGCCCCGGCGTCCACGTACGGCTCGAGCTTGTCGAGGTTGCGCTTGGCGTGCTTCTGAAACGTCTCGAGCTGACCGCTCTCCCACGCGGGCATCCCGCAGCACTCGAGGCCCTTGACGCAGCGCACGTCGACCTGGTTCTGCTCGAAGACGGCGACGGTGTCCTGGCCGATCTGCGGCTCGTTGTGCTGCACGTAGCAGGTCTGAAACAGCGCCACCTCACCGCCCGGCGGCTTGATCTTGCCGTTCTTCTTCGCCCACTTCTCGAAGGTCTGCCCGGCGAAGCGCGGGAGCTGCTTCTTCTTGTGGATGCCCAGCACCTTCTCGAGAAACCACCGGTGGACCGACCAGCGGTTCATCACGTTGACGAGCCCCAGGCTCGCGCGCGCCATCTTCGCGGTGCCGTCGGGGTTGCCGAGGACCTTGTCGCGCAGCCGCACGCCGTGCTGCTTGACGTGCTGCGCTCGGTAGCGGTGGACGAGCTTGGGGAAGTCGAGGGCGTACTCGTGGCCGTCGCGCACGGTGTACGGGCACTGGACCTCGCACAGCTTGCACTGAAAGCACGCGTCCATCACCTCGGCGGTCTCGGCCTGCTCGAGCTTGCGCACGTCGCCGTCGTGGCGCTCGTCGATGGCCGTGAAGAGCTTCGGGAAGCTGTCGCAGTACTTGAAGCACATGCGGCAGCCGTGACAGATCTCGAAGGTCCGCGTGACCTCCTTGCCCAGCGCCTCTGCGTCCCAGTAGACGGGGTCGGCCGGGTCGTAGGACAGGCCGTCGGTCGGCTGATACGAGATGTTCCCTGCGCTCATCGCGGCGGACTCCGAGTCGTGACGTGGGTCACCTCGGGCGGGGGCGCGGCTGGTCGCCTCCCGCCCGGGCGTTCAGATGGCCGGGACGACGCTCAGGAGACGATCTCGAGCATCTTGGTGAAGCGGCCGGCGTGGGACTTCTCGGCCTTCGCCAGGGTCTCGAACCAGTCGGCGATCTCGTTGAACCCCTCGGCGCGCGCCGTCTTGGCCATCCCGGGGTACATGTCGGTGTACTCGTGGGTCTCGCCGGCGACGGCGGCCTTGAGGTTCGCCTCGGTGTCGCCGATCGGCAGGCCGGTCGCCGGGTCGCCGACCGCCTTGAGGTAGTCGAGGTGGCCGTGGGCGTGGCCGGTCTCGCCCTCGGCGGTCTCGCGGAAGTTCGACGCGACCTCGGGGTAGCCCTCGATGTCGGCGACCTTGGCGAAGTAGAGGTAGCGGCGGTTGGCCTGCGACTCGCCGGCGAAGGCGTCCTTGAGGTTCTGGTGGGTCTTGGTGCCGTTCAGGTTGCCCATGGGCTCTCTCTCCTCAGCTGTCGTGTGGAGCGGGTCTCTTCGTTCCCGCGGTAGTGGCGCCTCGCCATTGCAAGGCACGTGCCGCGAGTCGCTCCGTGCTGAAGGCCCCGGTCATAGCTGCGTCGTCGCCTCCAGGCGGCGCTGGGCGAGGGCGGGAATCGTGAAATGTCGCGGTATGTGGCCACGGCATCTCGTGCTACGGCCGGAATCATGAGATATCGTGACGCAGCCTCCGCGACGCTCGCGACGCGGCGACCGCCTATGGCAGGTCCACGATCGTGTGCTGCACCTCGGTGCCCCCCAGCAGGTAGCCGGGCGTGCGATCGAGGTTCGACACCTGGAAGATGACGTGGACGACAGCCGCGTCGTCGGGGTCGCGCGTCAGGTAGCCGGTCTGCGGCTGAATCGCGGGCCGCGAGGACCGCCCCTTGGGGCGCACGGGGCAGGCCAGGGGCGCGCACCCGAGCCGGCCGAGGCCCTCGCCGCATTGGTTCGCGGCGAGCGGCCCGAGGCACAGCTCGCCCGGCTCCACCCGGGTCGAGGTGCCGAACGGCGCGCCCTCGTGCCAGGTACCGTCGGACGCCCGCCAACGCACCACGCGCAGGCCGTGCGCCTCCGACTCGCGGTCGGCCAGCAGCAGCAGCCAGTCCCCGTCGTCGCCCGCTATGACGTCGAGGACGCCGGCGCGTCCCTCGCTATCGGTCTGCCCGACCCCCGGCAGCGTGGCCGGTAGCGTCGCGACCAGGACCGGCGTGGTCGCGTCTGGGCGCCACGTGAGGATCTGCTCCCCGGCCGCCTTGCGCTGCACCCACACGACGCCGCCGTCGGAGAGCGTCGCGCACGCCAGCAGCGGCTCATTCGGGTCGCCATACTCGACGTAGACCTCGTCGCCGGCCGCCAGCGCGCCGCCACCGTCACGCGCGATGGGCACGTAGCTGAGCCGCGGCGGCTTCGTCAGGTTGTGGCACTCGCCGAGATAGACGCCGCCGTCGGTCACCCACGCCCCGTGGGTGACCGGGCTGGCGCTCCCCCCGCTGCCGAAGAGGCCCGCGACCGTCGTCAGCGGCGTGAGGACAACGCTCACCGCGCCACCTGCCGGGAGCGCCACCGTGGCGATGAGCGTCCGCTCGTTGGCGACGTCCCGAAAGACCGCGACGAGCTCGCCGTCGATGACGCCCGCCCCGGAGAAGCCGCCGACGCCGGTCGCCGGCCAGATCGCGGCGACGCCGATGTAGCCGTCCTCGGGTGACACGGCGCGCAGTCGATGCACCTCGTTGGGCCCGAACACGAGCGTGTCGTCCCCGAACGGCAGCACCTGGAGCGGGTTGCCCGCCAAGAAGCTCGTCATGTACCGCTGCAGCGGCACGATCCCGCCGCCGTCACCGTCGTCGCTGCGGCGGACGCCGACGATGACGCTCTGAGCCGTGTACTCGGAGAACGTGTTGCCACCGACGAGCAGGCCGAAGTCCGTCCAGACCGGGCGCGGCTGGCGGTAGGTCAGGGCGCGCGGGAAGGGCGCTTCGTCGATGAGCGTCGTCGTGGGGTGGGCTTGGAGGGTGACCGTGCCCTCCGCCGTGAGGTCCGCCGACGTGAGCGTCACCGTGTGCGTGCCCGGCGAGAGGCCAGCTGGCCACGCGAGCGTCACGATCGGCGGCCGCCACCGCAGCACCTCCGCGGCCTGCCCGCCAATCGTCGCGGTGCCGAGGGTGCCCTCCAAGCCGAGCGCGATGACCTCGCACGGCTGGCTCGCGGCGCCGGTGCAGCCGCGCACGATCTCCGGGGTGATGTTGATGCCCTGCCCGCCGAGGTTCTCCCCGTCGAGCGTGACCTGGACGTCCGCGCCCGTCGGCAGCAGCAGCTCGATCTGCTCGCTCCCCGCGGACTTCACCAGCGCGCCGGAGACCTCGAGCCCGACCCCGTCCTGGAGGTTGTCGCCCCGGACGGTGATGACCGTGTGCGGCGTCACGACGGCGGGGATGTCCCAGCTCGTGATCCGGCTCGGCGCGTGGACCGGCACCGGCGCGCTCCGGGCACCTGCGGCGTCGACCACCGTGAGGAGCCCGTCGCGCCCGGTCGCCAGCGCGCCCACCGTGACGCAGATCTCGGCGTCGGACCAGCGGCTCGGCGCGACCTCGCGTCCATCGAAGAGCAAGGTCCCCGCGGCGTCGCCGAAGCGCTCGCCGGTGACGCACGCCTCACCGCTCGGCGCGAGCGGGATCGGGGTCGGGTCCGCGCAGGGGCCACTCGCGAGGCAGCCCTTGAAGTCACGGGCGCCGGAGTCCGCCGCGATCGCCGCGGGGGACGGCGCGCTCCCGCTCGTGGCGCGGCCGTTGACCACGACCCCCGGCTGGGGCACGAAGGCGAAGAGATCGCCGTCGTAGACCATGACCACGAGCGCGCCGTCGACGGTGGTCAGGCGCAGGTCGCTCGGGGTGAGGAAGCCCGTGGCGATCGTGGTCCAGCCGGCGCCGTCGTCGTCGCCTGCGGGCAGCACCATCACGCGCCCGTGGCGGAAGTCGAGCACGTAGAGGTCGCCGTCGGGGGCGAAGCGGGCGGCGACGGGATCGGCGTCGTCGATGGGGACGCAGGTCGCGGGGAGGGGGTCGGTGAAGAGGCAGTCGGCGACGCCGGGCATGCGCCCCGCGAGCGGGTCGAAGCGTTGCAGGTAGCTGGGGAAGTCGCGGGCGAGCACGCCGCGCTCGACCTGATAGGTGTCGTCGAAGAGGACGCCCTGCCCCTCGCCGACGACGGCGTAGCGCGGCAGGCCCGTGCGGTCTGCGGGGGCGGTGACGTCACGCAGCTCGGCCTCGCTGTAGGCACCCTTCTGGGTCGTCAGGTAGCGGCGCCCATAGAGGGCCTGGACGTCGAAGACGCCTTCGTTGCCGAACGGGAGGGCGTCGGTGCCGACGACGGTGCGCTTGACGGGATCCCAGCTGACGAGCTGGCTCTTGGGCGGGTCGATCAGGTTCGAGGGCGCCCAGAAGGCCGCGCGGATGAGCTCGTCAGTGGCCTCGATGAAGGTCGAGGAGGAGTAACCGCGGGGAGAGTTGGGCCCGACGTCGGGCAGGTCGGGGTCGAGCGCGCGGACGTCGCTCGGGCCGAGGCGGATACGGCCGCCGTAGGTGGCGTAGACGAGGCCGCTCGGAGTGCGGAAGAAGCGGTCGGAGACGCTCGAGCCCTCGCCGATGCGGGCGATGCGGACGGCCTGCCCGGGCTTGTCGAGGGTGGCTGAGAGGGGCTCGACGACGATGGGCTCGACGCCCTGCGTCACGCCGGGGCCGACCTCGCAGAGCATGGTCTCACCGAAGTGGCGCCCGATGAGGCCGGCCGCGGGCTGGTCGGGGTAGACGCTCATGAGCAGGCGCCCATCGGGGCGGGCGATGGCGTCGACGATGCCGCCGTAGCCCGCGGCCTCGAGGTCGAGGGCGATGCGCTCGAGGGTGGGCTCGGGGCCGGGCGTCAGCCGCATCAGCGGGATCTCGTCGTCGGCCGACGCGTGCTGCCTGGGGTAGATCCAGAGCGTGCCGTCGTCGCCTTCGACGAAGCGCACGAGCGAGGAGACGTCGGCGGGCCAGGGCCAGGTGCGGCGCTCGGTCCCGTCGAGGCTGGTGACAACCAGCTCCTGGACGAAGTTGTGGCTGCCGCTGGGGCGCTGGCTGACGTAGACGACCTGGTCGCCGAAGAGGCCGATGTCGACCGCGCGGTCGCGCAGGCCGAGCTTCGTCGGCTGGCCGCCGGGGCGCACCCAGTAGTAGTCGGAGCTGGCGTCCCGCTCGAGGATGACGAGATCGGTGCGCGCCGCGGCCGTCGTGAGGGGGAGCGAGGCGTCACGGGAGAAGCCCCGCCAGCCGATGACCTGCCAGGTCGCGCCTGCGTCGTGGGACGCGTAGATGAAGACGTCGTCGGTGGCGACACGGCGCTGCGCGTCGATTGTCCACAGGAGCCCTGGGACAGAGCCGGTCGGCAGCGGGATGGTCGTCCGCTCGCCGCGGAGATCCTGGGTGTCGCCGCCGCGCTCGCCGATGACGAGCCAGTCGCCGACGCTCGAGCGGTCCTCCCCCGGTCGCACGCCGCTCGGCAGGCGGCTGATGCCGACGAGCCCGCTGACGCTGACGTAGTAGTCGTCGTCGACGGCGAAGACGCCGGTCGAGGACTCGACCACCGAGCGGTAGTCGCCGCCGTTGCCCGTCTGGGAGCCGACGGGGCGCGTGAACGTGCGGCCGTTGTCGTCGGTGAAGAGCAGCGCCAGCGAGGTGCCGCCGGTGCGCGGGCGAAAGCTCACGGCGACCGTCTGGTCGTCGAGGCCGAAGAGCGCGTCGGCGTGGGCGGTCGAGACGCAGTGGATCGGCAGCGGGGTCCCGACGACCGTCGGGGGCGTCTGCGTGCTGGGGTCGTCGTCCTTGCGGAGGTCGCAGCCGGCGGGCGCGGCGGTGAGCGTGAGCGCGATGAGGGCGCCGAGGGGCGCGCGGAGGCACGGCCGGCGAGGAGCCGTGTGGTCGACGAAATGCGTCCTCATGGACGCCAATCTACCGGCCGGAGACGCGGGGAGGAAGCCCATCCGCGTCTGCGTGCGAGGTTGAGTAGGTGTGCTCACGACGCTCGCGTCACCGCTGCGACGTCGGCGTCGCTCCACCGCCTCGCGCGTCGGCCCCTCGGCCGGCGTCCGCGCGCCGTCGGGCACGGGCTTTCCGACCTCCGCAGAGCGCCTCGAGGAGCTCCTCGGTCAGACGGTCGCGAGGACCGTCAAACAGGAAATGCCGTGATGTATCGCCGCGAGATCTCGTGGTAGAAGGCCTCCATGAGATCTCGTGATGACCTCGTGAGCCGCGTCGCGGCGAAGACCCAAGACCTGACCCGGCACCTCGGCGCGGCCGTCCGCCTCGGGACCTCCCTCGAGGCGGTCGACAGCATCCTGATCGACGCCCTCGACGCCCTCGGCTCGATCATCCCCTTCGACCTCGCGACCGTGATGGAGCTGTCCGGCGACGACCTCGTCGTGCGCGTCGCCGCCGGACCGCTCGACAGCCCCGAGGTGCGGCGCCACCGCCTGCGGCTGGCGTCGTTTCCGTCCATCCAGGCGCTGATCGAGAGCGGCCACGCCCGGGCCTTCGTCGAGCACGACCACGCCCACGGCGACGGTGACCCGTTCGACGGGCTGCTCGACCTCCCCCACGGCCACGCCTGCATGGTGGTTCCGCTGCGCGCCGAGGAGTCGCTGCTCGGGGTCATCACCGTCGATCGTCGGGTCTGCGGCGCCTACCCGGCCGAGATCGTCGAGCTCGCCGACGTGTTCGGTCGGCTGCTGGCGCTGGTGATGTGCTACGGGGAGCAGTCGGTGCAGCTCGAGCGCCTGTCGGAGCAGCTGAGCGAGCAGAACCGGGTGCTGCGCCAGAAGGTCCACGGGAGCCGCTCGGCCGGCGACAACATCACCGCGCTCCCCTCTGCCGCGATGCGACACGTGTCGCGCCTGGCCCAGCAGGTCGCCCCGGGGGACACCCCGGTGCTGCTCACCGGCGAGACCGGGACCGGCAAGGAGGTGCTGGCGCACGCGATCCACGAGTGGAGCGCCCGGGCCGGCGAGCCGATGGTCAGCATCAACTGCGCCTCGCTCCCGGCGGGGCTCATCGAGAGCGAGCTCTTCGGGCACGTGAAGGGGGCCTTCACCGGCGCCCGCTCCAACCGCATCGGGCGCTTTCAGGCCGCCAACGGCGGGACGCTGCTGCTCGACGAGGTGGGCGAGCTGCCGCTCGATCTGCAGTCGAAGCTGCTGCGCGTGCTCCAGGACGGCTCCTTCGAGCCGGTCGGCAGCGACCGCACCGTGCGGGTCGACGTCCGGGTCATCGCGGCGACCAACGTCGATCTGCTCGACGCGTGCGCCAAGCGGCGCTTCCGCGAGGACCTCTATTATCGGCTCGCGGTCTTCCCGATCCACCTCCCGCCGCTGCGTGCGCGGCGCGAGGACGTCGGCGTCATCGCCGAGCGGGTGCTGTCCGATCTGGCCGAGAAGCGCGGCCAAGGGCCGTGGCGCCTGACGCGGCGCAACGTCACCGATCTCGAGGGGCGCGAGTGGCGCGGCAACGTGCGCGAGCTGGTCAACGCCCTCGAGCGCGCCACGATCCTGAGCGCGGACGGCGCCCTCGACTTCCACGCGGCGCGCGCGATCCCCAAGGCCCTGCGCGGGCCCGCCAAGATCGAGGTCGACGAGATCGTGACCCTCGAGGAGGCCGAGCGGCGACACATCAGTCGCGCCCTGACGAAGACCGGCGGCAAGGTCTACGGTGAGGGTGGCGCGGCCGAGCTCCTCGACATCCACCCGAGCACGCTCGTGAGTCGCATGAAGAAGCTCGGCCTCGGCACCGCCCGCGCCCACCACGCGACGACATGATCAAGATTGATCAACGCTGATCATGTATCAGCGGGCGGGGCGTCAGCGGGCGTAGTAGGCGCTGATGCGGAAGGTGGAGAACTCGCCCCCGTCGCCGGAGTCGCCGCCCCAGAGCGCCATGATGGGGATGTTCCCGGTGTTCTCGAAGGTCACCGCGGTCGCGCGCAGGGTCGAGTCGTTGAGGTCGCAGTAGAGGCGCGACGGCGCCCAGGGGAACAGCGACACCGTCGAGTTCACGAGGCTGCCGTCGGGGAGCTCGTCGCGCGTGTAGGCGGTGCCCCACTCGGAGTTGATGAGGGAGTCCTGGCAGTCCTTCACGAGGTGCTGCCGGTGGGTCGGCGTCGCCGCTCGCCCGCGAAGCCCGCACGCTCGCTCGGAGGGGGCGCCGATCCGCCCGCGCTCAGGGCTCGGGATCAGCTGTGCCGGGGTCGAGCGGGGCCAGCGGCGGCAGCCCCGGCGCCGCTCCGGGCTGCCCGTCCATCAGCCGCAGCCACATGGTGTCGTTGTAGATGTTGATGGCGTCGATCTGATGCGCCGTGGCCGAGCTGAGCTCGAACATGGCGGCGATGGACGTCGCCAGGCCCCCGACCATGAAGACGGCGCTGAAGGTGCCGCTGTCGGACCCGTAGATGTCGGACTCCGCCGCGGACGCCGACAGGCCCGCCGTGCCGAGCCCGACGAGCACCGCGCCGATGATCGTCAGGACGAGCCCGGTCAGCGCGTCCGACTCCGCGTCGTCGGCGTGGGCCAGCGCCTCGGGTACGTCCTTGACGGCGCCGTCGAGGCCGCCCGCGAGCCCGCCGCTGTAGTCGGTGTCGCCGACGCGGAACTTCTGCATCCCGTCGATCTGCACGATCTTCACGAACGGCGTGCTCTGCGGGCGATACGACATCGAAACGCAGCCCGAGGTCAGCAGCGCTGCGGCGAGGACGGCGAGTCCGGGGAGGTGGCGGCGCATGAACGGCTCCGGAGCGAACGGCGGGCGGTTAGAGGTCGACCGGGAAGACCGGCGCGACCTCGCCCTCGAAGAACGTCGTGCCCACTCGGCCGAAGCGCTCCGGGGCGTCGGTGCAGAAGAACGAGCGGCGGCCGTCCCGGGTCGGGGCGTGCAGGTCGCGCTCGTCGAGCAGCGCGGCGAGCTCGTCGGTGACCGCCTCGGCCGAGTCGACCAGCGCCAGCGGATAGCCGCCGAAGTCCTCGGCCAGGATCTGCCGGATGAGCGGCTTGAACACCGGGTAGTGGGTGCAGCCGAGGACCAGCGTGTCGACGCCGAGCTCGACGAAGGGCGCGAGGTAGGTCCTCAGCGTCAGGCGGCTCACCGGGTGGTCGACCCAGCCCTCCTCGGCGAGGGGGACCAGGAGCGGCCACGGGGTCGCGTGCAGCGTCGTCCCCGGGAGCAGCGCCCCGAGCGCCTTCTGGTAGGCCTGCGAGCGGATCGTCGCCTCGGTCCCCGTGACAGCGATCGGCCCACCCCGCGTGGCCGCGGCTGCGGCGCGCGCGCCGGGGGCGATGACCCCGAGGACCGGGAGCTCGGAGGCCGCGCGCAGCGGCTCGAGCGCATAGGCGGAGGCCGTGTTGCACGCGATCACCACGAGCTTGATCGGGTAGCGCATGAGCAGCTCGACGGCCCGCTCGGCGTAGCGCACCACCGTCGCCGCCGACTTCGTCCCGTAGGGCAGCCGGGCGGTGTCGCCGAGGTAGATGACGTCCTCGTTCGGCAGCCGCCGCACGATCTCGGCGGCGACCGTGAGCCCACCGATGCCCGAGTCGAAGACGCCGATCGCCGCCTTGTGAGCCGTCATCGGGTGGCCGCTTCCTTCATCGCCTGGTCGATCAGCTCGTTGAGGACCTTGGGCGAGCGCGCGCCGGACAGGCGGTGCCCGTTGATGAAGAAGACCGGCGTGCCGCTGATCTCCAGGTCGAGCCCTTGCTGGATGTCGGCGAGGATGCGCTTGGCCGTCTCCTCCGAGGCGACGCAGGCCTCTAGCCCCGCGCGATCCACCCCGAGCTCCGCGATCAGACCGAGCAGCTCGTCGTTGTTGCTGCCCGCCCGCTGGCGCTCGAACAGGATCTTGGTCGCCTCGAAGAACTTCCCCTGACGCCCGGCGCAGTCGGCGACCCGCGCGAGCCAGCAGGCGTTCCTGTGGAAGTCCTGTTTCAACGCAGGGTTACACGCCTTGTCGAGGGGGAAGTGCACGAAGGTCACGCGCAGATCGTCGGGGCGCGCCGCCGCCACCTCCTCGACCGCGTTGAAGAGGTGGCCGCAGTGCGGGCACTCGAGATCCGCGATCTCGACGAGCTGCACCGGCGCGTCGGCCGGCCCCTTCGACGGGCGGCCCTCGGTCCGCAGCGTCGTCACCGGGGTGTCGATGCGGGCCGCGAGCACGCTGTCGACGCGCAGCGCGTAGAGCGCGTAGATCGCCACCGTGGCCGCTATGAACGTCGCCGTCATCGCCACCGTCGTGAGCCTCGGGATCGCGCCCCAGACCCGCCGCAGCCAGGTCCCGATGGGTTCCCCCAGGCCGCGCCACGCCACCCCGAGGAGCAGGATGTTCACCACGTACATGACCGCGCACAGCTTGCAGAGCGTGCCCTGGACGATCAGCGAGTAGGTGGCCAGCGACAGGGAGTAGACGACGGCCAACGCCGCGAGGCCGAGTTGGACCCGTGCGGGCGCGCGGTCGTCGGGCCGACGCAGGCGGAAGAACGTCGTCAGCAGGAACGCGACGTAGAAGGCCATCGCGATGACGGCCAAGGGCACCCCGTGGGTCAGGATCCCGTTCAGGATCTCGCCGGAGGCGCCGCGCGAGATGTCGCAGCCGCTCTCGACCCCGCACAGCCCGCCGCCATAGGCGGGGTCGATCGCGTGCTGGTAGTGGTCCCACGCCATGTACGAGGCGTCGGCCAACCCGATGAGCGCGAGGGCGCCGAACAGGATCGCGAGGGTGCGCTTGCTCATTCGGCCTCGAGCGATCGGCGGGGAGGTTGGGGGCGGGGGAGGGGATCGACCCGCAGCGCGCCGAAGTCGCATCTCGGCACGGCGTCCAGGGCCGGCCCCACCAGGGCCACGAGGAGCTGGCGCGTCATCACGACGGCGCCTAACACGGGCGTCGCCCGGCAGCAAGCGTCGGCTCGCGTCGGGGGCCGCCGGTCGGCGAAGCGACTCGGGGTTCGACCCCGCCGCGGATTCGGGTAGCATCGCGGCCCGATGTTCCCCACCCGCCCGCTCCGCGACCTCGACCTGGTCGCCCTCGACCTCGAAGCCACCGGCGTCGCCCACGGCCACGACCGCATCGTCGAGATCGGGGCCGTGCGCTTTCGGATCGGGCCGGACGGCCAGGTGATCCCCGGGCCGGTGTTCGAGGCCCTCGTCGATCCCGGGCTGCGCATCCCCGAGGTCGTGAGCCGCCTGACCGGCATCGACGACGCCATGGTGCAGGGCAAGCCCGGGCTCGCCGAGGTGTGGCCCGCGCTGCTGGACTTCCTGGGCGACCCCGAGCGGGTGGTCGTGCTCGCGCACTGCGCGTGGTCGGATCTCGCCTACCTCGTCTCGGAGGCGTCCCGCCTCGGCCTCGAGGTGCCCACGCACCCCTTCGTGTGTACCCTCGAGCTCGCGCGCCGCGCGCTGCCCGAGGCGCCCAAATATGGGCTCGCTGCGTTGCGGCATTTCATCGCCGTGGACGACCCCGGCGAGATGGTGTTTCACCGCGCGGTGGCCGATGCGCTGCACACGCGCAACCTCTTTCGGGTCTGTGTGCAGCGCACAGGAGCGCACACCTTCTCGGACCTCGGGGTCAGCGGCGGCGTCGAGGTCCCGGCGCCCGAGGAGTTCGTCGTGTCGGTGCCCGATCGGCTGCGCCCGCTCGAGAGCGCGATCGCCGAGCAGCTCCGGATCGACATCCAATACCACGGCGGCAGCAAGGGCCGGAGCGTGCGCCCGGTCACGCCGCTCGCGCTCTTCGCGCTGCGCGGGGTGGCGCACCTGCGCGCGTGGTGCCACCTCGACGACGCGGCGAAGACCTTCCGCTGCGATCGCATCGCGCGGGTGATGCCTCACGGTTGACGCGCGCGGCGCGGGGTTCGAGGCTGCCGCCGGGCGTGTCGGTGACCGAGGCGCAAGTAAGGGGTTGCGAAAACCCCTGGCGTACCCGAAAAGGCGACCTTTCCCGGTGGAACGAGGTGGGCAGTTGCTCGAGAAGTTTGGCGACGTGAAGAAGATTGTGTTGGCGTACTCCGGTGGGCTGGATACCTCCGTGATGCTCACCTGGCTGAAGGAGACCTTCGGCTGCGAGGTGATCTGCTACACGGCGGACGTCGGCCAGCAGGAAGAGCTCGACGGCCTCGAGGAGAAGGCGAAGCGCACCGGCGCCTCCGCCGCGGTCATCGAGGACCTGACCGAGGAGTTCGTGCGCGACTTCGTCTTTCCGGCGGTCCAGGCGAACGCCGTCTACGAGGGCACCTACCTGATGGGCACCTCGCTCGCGCGGCCGCTCATCGGCAAGCGCCTCGCCGAGGTGGCCCTCGAGTACGGCGCCGACGCGATCGCCCACGGCGCGACCGGCAAGGGCAACGACCAGATCCGCTTCGAGCTCGCGAGCTACGGGGTCAACCCGCACATCCGGGTGATGGCCCCCTGGCGCTTCTGGGACATGAAGGGCCGCACCGACCTTATCGCCTACGCGAAGAAGCACGGGATCCCGGTGCTCTCCACCGCGGAGAAGCCCTTCTCGATCGACCGCAACATCATGCACGTGAGCTTCGAGGGCGGCATCCTCGAGAACCCGTGGAACGAGCCGCCGCTCGACACCTACCTGCTCACCACCCCGGTGCTGCAGGCGCCGGACGAGCCCGAGGAGATCACGATAACCTTCGAGAAGGGGCTCCCGGTCGCGGTCAACGACGAGGAGCTCGGGCCGCAGAAGCTGCTCGAGAAGCTCAACAAGTACGGCGGTCGCCACGGCATCGGCCGCGTGGACCTCGTCGAGAACCGCTACGTGGGCATCAAGTCCCGCGGCGTCTACGAGACCCCGGGCGTGACGCTGCTGCACGTCGCCCACCGCGCGATCGAGAGCCTGGCGATGGACCGCGAGGTGATGCTGTTTCGCGACAGCATGATCCCGCGCTACGCCGCCCTCATCTACCGCGGCTACTGGTTCAGCCCCGAGTGCACGCTGATGCGCAAGATCATCACCGACACCCAGGAGAGCGTGAACGGCGTCGCCAAGCTGCGCCTCTACAAGGGCAACGCCACGCTGATCGGCCGCAAGAGCCCGAACTCGCTGTACTCGTACTCGTTCGCGACCTTCGAGAAGGACACGGTCTACGATCAGCAGGACGCCGAGGGCTTCATCCGCATCAACGCGCTGCGGCTGCGGCTGCGCGCGCTGAAGCAGCAGGGCCTGGACTGAGATTGGGGCGCCGCGGGTCGGGGCGCGTCTCCCCCCGACCCGCGGGCCGCCCGCCGCGGTGAAGTCCCGCGAATAGCGCGCCCGGCTGGGCTGTTGCCGACGATATGCGCCCGCAAACCCTGCCCATCCTCTCGCTCGTGCTGGCCATCGCGGCGCCGTCCGCTGTCGCCGGGACCTTCGCGACCAAGCAGCGTCAGAACGGTCGCGTGGCCGCGGCGTGGAAGACCCATCAAGCCGACGTCCGCGAGACCTTCCGGGCGGCCGCTGCGGCGTGGCCACCGCAGGGCGTCTTCGTGCGGGCCTTCAAGGCCGAGGGCGCGATCGAGCTGTGGGCGGCGCCCGAAGAGGGCGAGCGCCTCGTGCGCGTCAAGACCTTCCCGATCTGCGCGGCGAGCGGCGTGCTCGGGCCGAAGCGGCAGGCCGGCGACGGGCAGGTGCCCGAGGGCTTCTACGCCGTCGACCGCTTCAACCCGTGGTCGAGCTATCACCTGTCGCTCGGGCTCGACTACCCGAACGCCGTCGACCGCGCCCGCGCGGCCGGGCGGTCCCCGGGCGGCGACATCTTCATCCACGGCAGCTGCGTGACCATCGGCTGCCTGCCCATCACCGACGAGCCGGTCGAGTGGCTCTACGTCGCGCTGGTCATGGCGCGCGACGCCGGTCAGCGCAGGGTCCCGGTCCACGTCTTCCCGTGCCGCTTCGAGGCCGCCTCGTGCCAGACCGCGCTAGCGGCGGCGGGCGAGGCGGACGCGGAGCTGCCCCCCTTCTGGGAGGCGATCCGCGTCGGCTACGACGCCTTCGTCGCGACCGGCGAGGTCCCGCGGACCAAGGCCACCGAGGCGGGCTACACCATCACGCCCCGGTGACGGCGTCGCGCCGGCGTCGCTACGCCGCGCCGAGCAGCGCGTCGGGACCGAGCGCGGCGGCCAGGGTCGTCGCCTCGGCGAGGGACGCGGGGTGGCCGAGCTCGCGCGCGAGGCTCGAGACGTGCAAGCCCGCGAATCCACAGGGCACGATGGCCTGGAACCCGGCCAGGTCGACGTCGACGTTGAGGGCGAAGCCGTGCATCGTCACGCCGCGGTGGATGTGCAGGCCGACGCTGCCGAGCTTGCGGCCCGCGCGGTAGATCCCGGGGCGGCGGTCGTCGTAGGCGGCGTCGTCGACCCCGAGCCGGCTCGCGATGGCGAGCATCAGCGCGCCGAGGCGCCGGACGAAGGCGGTGACGTCGACGTGGGCGCGCTCGAGGTGGACGATGGGGTAGCCGACGAGCTGCCCGGGGCCGTGCCAGGTCGCGAGGCCGCCGCGGCGGGTCTCCACCACGGGGGTCGCGAGGCGGGCGAGGGCCTCGCGATCTACGACCCCGCCGCGGCGACCGAGGGTCACGACCGGGTCGTGCTCGAGCAGCAGCAGCTCGTCGTCGCCGCCCGCGAGGACGCGCTCGCGGGCCGCCTCCTGGAGCTCGAGCCCGCTCGCGTAGCCGGTCCGACCGAGCTGACAGACGATCACCGCGCGACCTGGCGGGCGGTGGCCGGCAGGAGATCCAGGACGCGGTCGATCTCGTCGTCGGTCGTCCCGTGCCCGAGGGACAGCCGCAGGGCCCTGAAGGTCTCGTCCGGGGTCAGGCCCGCGGCCAGCAGCACCGGCGAGGGCAGGACCGAGCCCGAGTGGCAGGCGCTGCCGGCGCTCACGGCGACCCCGGCTCGGTTGAGGTGGCTCATCACCGCCTCGGACTCGACCCCGGGGGGGAGCACGAAGGACGACGTGTTCGGCAACCGAGCGGCCTCGCGGCCCACGACGAAGGACCCGGGGAGCGCGGCGAGGAGCCCGGTCTCGAGGCGGTCCCGCAGGGTCGCGTAGCGCACCGTCAGGGTCGCGAGGCGCTCGATCGTCCAGGCGGCCGCGGCGCCGAAGCCCGCGATCGCCGGGACCGGCTCGGTCCCGCTGCGCTTGCCGCGCTCCTGGCCGCCGCCGTCGAACAGCGCCGCGAGCGGCGCGGTGGGGTGGACGACGAGGGCCCCGGCCCCCTTGGGACCGCCGAACTTGTGGGCCGCCACCACGAGGTAGTCGGGAGCGCAGCGGATCGGCAGCTTGCCGGCGTACTGCACCGCGTCGACGAGCAACGGGACGCCGCGCTCGCGCAGCGGGGCGATGAGGTCGTCAACAGAGTTGACAATGCCCGTCTCGTTGTTGGCGGCCATCACGCACACCAGCGCGGGCGGCGGGCCATCGTCCACCGCGGCGAGGACCGCCGCGGCGGTGATGGGCCCGTGGCGAAGGGGCGCGACCCGCGTCACCTCGCGGCCGTAGAGCGCGGCCGCCCCGAAGACGGCCGGGTGCTCGACGGCGCCGCACACGAGGCGCCCCGCGGGCTGGCTGCGGATGACCTGGTGGATGGCCTCGGTGGCGCCGCTCGTGAAGACGACGTGGTCGGGCTCGGCGCCGGCGAGGCGCGCGATCGCCGCGCGGGCCTCCTTGATGACGGCGTGGGCGGCGCGGCCGGCCCAGTGCTTGCTCGACGGGTTGCCGAAGGCGCTGTCGAGGGCGGCCACCATCGCGGCGCGCGCTGCCGGGAGCACGGGCGCGGTCGCGTTGTAGTCGAGGTAGATGCGGTCGGAGGTCGAGGTGGACATGGGCGACTCGGCGCTAGGGCATCGATCCGTGGGCCGGCGCGGCGGCCGGACCGGTCAATCTCCAGGATCCCACCACAGCGCGGTGAAGGGCGCTTCGATGAGCTGTCCTGGGGAGCGAGATCGCGTCGGGTCACCTGGGCCCGGGCGCGACTGAAGACCTTATACAGCAGCGCCCGGGCCCAGACGAGGAGAGGCGCGCCCGCGGCGAGCACCAGGAGCATCGGGACGACGGCCGAAGAGGTCGTCCACGTTCAGCTCGAGTCGGGGCGGGCCGCGCCGCTGGAGGCGATGGGGGGCCGGTCGTGCGTCGCGGCAACGCAGTCGGGCGCAGCGTGAACGTTGCCCGCGGCCCCGATCTCGCTCGCCGGTCAGCGGCGGATCCCGGACGCTGTCGCCGCGCACGTCGGCGCGGAGGGCGGGCGGCGCGGCGTCCGCCACGGTATACTGAGGCCTGGACCGGGAGCGACATGCCGAGCGACGAGCCGCAGCACAGGCGACGCGAGCCCCTCGCGGGTTCAGAGGTGGCGGCGCGACCGCGCGGCGCGCCGGGCTGGCGGGTGTGGCTCGCGGTGCTGCTCGTGGTGGTCGCGGTGGCGCTGGCGCTGGCGCTCTTGCCGCTGCGGGCCTGGCTCGGAGCGCTCGTCGCCTGGGTCCACGACCTCGGCGCCGCCGGGGTCGCCCTCTACGCCGTGGTCTACGTGGTGGCCATCGTCGTCGCCGTGCCGGGGTCGATCCTGACGATGGGGGCGGGGTTCGCGTGGGGACCGCTGTGGGGGTTTCTTCTGGTCTCGCCGATCTCCGTCGTCGGGGCCACGCTCGCGTTCTTGCTAGGGCGGCACACGTTGCGGGATCGCGTCGCGGCGCGGGTCTCGCAGAGCCCGAGGCTGCGTGCGGTCGACCGGGCGGTCGAGGAGCAAGGTGGGACGCTGGTCTTCCTGTTGCGGTTGTCGCCGGTGATGCCGTTCAACTTCCTCAACTACGCGGTCGGGCTGACCGGCATCGGGACGGCGCGCTTCGCCCTCGCGTCGTGGCTCGGGATGATGCCGGGGACCCTGCTCTACGCCTATCTCGGCTCGACGCTGCCGGCGCTCGGGGCCGCGGTCGCCCCCGACGGGGAGGGCGAGGTGGCCCGGCACGCGCTGTTCTGGGGTGGGCTCGCGACGACGGTGGTGGCGACGGTCTTCGTCACCCGGATCGCCCATCGGGCGCTGACGGCGCGCGTGAACCTGACGGCCGACCAGGACCGGACTTGACGGTCCCCGCGGCGCGTTGTGAGCCGCCGGAGCAGGCGCTATGCTCGCCCGCCCTCGACCCCGGAGGTCCTCTGCTATGAAGCAAACGGTCGCCATCCTCGCCTCGCTGCTCTCGCTGACGCTCGCCGCCCCGGGCGCCAGCGCCCAGCCTGGGGGCGCCGGCGCCTCGGTCGCCGCGAAGATCATGCAGCGGGGCGAGGCGGACCCGCAGAACCCGGCGCTGCTCGTGGGGCTGCTCGCGGAGCTCGACGCGGAGACCGCCGCGCACCCGAAGGTGGCGCTCAACCACCGCGTCCGCGGCTGGGTCCTGTCGCACCTCGGGCGCCGCGAGGACGCCGTCGCGGCCTACGACGCCGCGGTCGAGCTCGACCCGAAGCAGGTCGACGCCCTCTACGAATGCGGCGTGGTGCTCAGCGATCTCGGCCGCTTCGACGAGGCGATCGCGCGCTGGGACGCCGCCGCCAAGGTCGATCCGCGCAACATCGACGCCTTCTACAACGCGGCCCAGACCCACTACAACCGCCGCCAGTACAAGCAGGCGCTCGAGCGCTGGCGGAAGGCGCAGGCCCTCGATCCCGGCGACTTCGACGTCGCCAAGAAGATCCTCCAGGCGCTCAACGGCCTCGGTGACAAAAGGCGGGCGGCGAAGGCGCGCGAGGCGCTCATCGCGATGTGGCGCGGCTCCGACGACGAGCGCGTGCGGGGCCTCACGGAGTTCTGCTTCGACCGCAAGGACGTCGGCGAGGTCCACGTGTACGCCTACGAGACCTTCGAGCCGAAGGGCGACCTCTACTACGTCTACACCTTCCGCCTCACGGGCCCCGACGACCAGCTCGTCGGCGCGGTTCAGCTCGAGTCCTCGGCGATCACCCGCGCGGCGGGGACCCCCTTCGTCATCGGCTTCAACCGCGACGACACCCACCACACGACCGACAGGGCCTACAAACAGCTCCCGACCCGGGAGGCGCTGTGGCCCGAGGTCGAGAAGGTCATCCGCGCGGAGTTCGCCGACGCGGTGCGGTGAGCGACGGTCCGCGCGGCAGATGTTGACTGCGTTGATCAATGGTTGATCAATTATTGATCAAGTGATCGCGTAACGACCCGGGTGTGGCGGGTGCGGCGGTCACCGGCCGCAGCGGACGATGGCCGGTCAGCGCCCGCTGCGGTGGCCGGCCTGCGCCGAATCTGATAGGCCAGGGCCATGGACGCGACCCCGACGACCCCGCCTGCGGACACGCTCAAGGCGATCACCGACGACCTCGTGGCGGACCTGGCCGGGATGCGCTTCGCCCCGCCGGTGACCCACGTCTACAACCCGCTCGTCTACGCGCGGCGCCCGTGGGACGCCTACTGCGAGCGCTTCGGCGCCCCCGGTCGCGAGATCCTGCTGCTGGGGATGAACCCCGGGCCGTTTGGGATGGCGCAGTGCGGCGTGCCCTTCGGCGAGGTGGCGTCGGCGCGGGACTGGCTCGGCATCCACGAGCGCGTCGACAAGCCCCCGGTCGAGCACCCCAAGCGCCCCATCGAGGGCTTCGACTGCAAGCGCAGCGAGGTGAGCGGGGCGCGCCTGTGGGGCTGGGCGCGGGACACCTTCGGGACCCCGGAGGCCTTCTTCGCGCGCTTCGTCATCGTCAACTACTGCCCGCTGGTCTTCATGGAGGAGAGCGGCAAAAACCGCGTCCCCGAGAAGCTCCCGAAGGCCGAGCGCGTGCCGCTGTTCGCGGCCTGCGACCGGGCGCTGCGCCGGACCATCGCGCACTTCGACCCGCGCTTCGTCATCGGCGTCGGCAAGTTCGCCGAGAAGAAGGCGCGCGAGCTCCTGGGCAACAGCACCTCAGCGGTCGTCATCGGCAGCGTCCCGCACCCGAGCCCGGCGAGCCCCATCGCCAACGCCGGCTGGGCCCCGCTGATGGACGCCGGCCTGCGCGCCGTCGGCGTCGCGCTCTGAGCGCGGCCCGGGGCGCCGGGCCGACCGCCGTCACTGCGGATCGGGGCAGGTCCCCTGGGTCGATCCGCAGCTCGTGACCTGGCGCACGGCGAAGTCGAGCTGCGCCGTGGTCTTGGCGCCCTCGTCGCCGTTCGGGACCAGCGTCGCGTAGATCGTCGCCGAGCCGATCGTCGCGCCCTGTAGAAACTCGCAGGACGGGACGTCGAGGGTGACCTCGACCCGGCCGCCGGTCGCCGTCTTGGGCTGCACGTCGTACATCTCGGTCGCGCTGAAGCGCCAATCGAAGCTCGTCACCCCCGTGCTCGCTCGGGCGTCGAACACCAGCGTCCAGCCGCCCTTGGACGGGCAGGTCTCGGGGCAGCCGCTGATGATGACGGAGTGGTAGTCGAGCTGACAGCCCCCTACGCCCGACTTCTTGATGACGAGCACGGGAGCGGGCGCCGCGGTGTCCGCCGGCGCCGTCGTGTCCTCCACCGCGGTCGTGTCGCTCGGCGCGGTGGTGTCCGTCGGGGGGACGGCGGTGTCGGTGGGGGTGGTGGAGTCGGCGGGTCGGATCGTGTCCGCCGCGCCGGCGGTGTCGCCGAAGATGTCGCCGCTGATGTCGAGGCGCTCGGCCTTCAGGTCGTCGGCGTCGAGCACCAGTGAACAGCCGGTCGCCGCCATCAGCGACGCCGTAGCCGCGACCAGGATCGCCCTCAGAAGCGCCATGACACGCTCCCTACCCCGGTGCGCGCGTCGACGCTCGGTGTGCCCGCGTCTCCGGTAAACCACAGGACCGCCCCCACGACCGCGCCGGTCACCGCCACGCCGAAGCCGATGTCGGCGATCAGGCTGTGGTCACGCAGGTCCTGGCGACGCTGCGCGAGCGCGTCGTAGTCGGCCTCGGGGAGCGGCGAGCGCCGCGCCAGCGCCAGCCCGTCGTCGTAGTCCTGCTGCGCGATGACCCCGAACACGATCCCGGTGACCAGCCCCGCGCCGGCGACCGCCCAGGACACGGCCGGCCCGAGCCGGCTCGGGCCGGCCCGCGCGACGTCGCTGTCGTCGAAGCGCTCATGGACGAGCCACCGCTCGGCGGGATCGAGGCTGCGGGTCGCCACCCTCTCGACCCCGGCGAGGGTGACGATCACCGTGACCGGACCAGGGTCCACCCGCAGCGTGCACGGGGTCGTGCACGGGGCGATCCCGTCCTCGGAGGTGACCCGCGCGATCGCTCCGGCGGCCACGGTCACCACCTCGACGCTCGCCCGCTGAGCCTCGCGGGCCTGTCGCGCGGCCACGAGCCGCCGCTCGACCTCGGGGCGGCTCGGCGTCTCGGGCGCCTCGCGCAGGAACCGCTCGAAGTAGCGGATGGCCAGGGGCCACCGCTCGGCCTTCTCGTAGGACAGCCCGATGTTGAACAGGTAGGCGGGGTCGGGCCAGGTGGCGTAGGCCCGCTGGAACAGCTCCGCCGCGGCGTCCCAACGCTCGGCTCGAAACTGCACCTCGCCGTCACCGTAGATCTCCACCGCGCGGACCTGCTCCGGCGGCGCCGGGCTCGGAGCGGCGGCCAGCTGACTCAGCGCGAGCGCGGTCGCGACGCAGCACACGATGAGCCGCCTCATGGGCCGCCGCCGGGCAGGGAGGGGCGCATCAAGCCGGTCGGCGCGGCGTCGGGTTCGGGGGGCTTCACCCTCGGCGCCTCTCGCGGGCCGGTGGGTGGGCGGGAGCCGTTGGTCGCGGCCTTCACGGTCTTCCCGGCGGGGGCCGCCGCGTCGGCGCCGTCGGTCGCCGGGTGCGGCGCGGGTGGCAGCGGGGCGAGGGTGCGGCTGACGACCTGGTCACGCGCGTGGGTCAGCGTCAGCGTGCGCGTCTCGTGGCCGGGGTGGAAGAGGCTGTAGACGTGCTGCCCCGCGTCCCGCGGCACCTCCAGCAGCAGCGGCGTCTGGCCGACCACGCGGCCGTCGGCGGTGATCGTGACGCCGTCCGGCGCGACGTCGAAGCGCAGCGTCACCGGCGCGGCGGCGGCCTCGCTCGACGGCGCGGCGGCCTCGCTCGACGGCGCGGCGGCCTCGCTCGACGGCGCGGCCGCCTCGCTCGACGG
>PHBI01000034.1 GCA_002841945.1 Deltaproteobacteria bacterium HGW-Deltaproteobacteria-14 | reverse complement strand
CGACGCTCGCCGCGCCGGTGAAGCCGCCCCCGGTGGAGTCGCTCGCGATGCGGCCGCCGCCGCCGCCGCTCGCGTTGGCGCCGCCCGAGCCCGCGCCGCCGCGGGCCGACAGCGTGCCCGCGCCGGACAGGGTCGTGACCTGCAGCCAGATCGAGCCACCCGCCCCCCCACCGGCGTCGTTGAGGGTCGCGGCCGCCGCGCTGCCGTCGGCGATGATGGCGCCCTCGTGAACGAGGCTGGGCGCGATGAGATGTACGACGCCGCCCCCGTTGCCGCCGGGGTGGTTGCCGCTGCTGCCGTAGCCGCCGCCGCCGCCGGACAAGACCGGCGCCGTCGCGCTGTCGTAGGTCGCGGCGGGCGCGGACCCGCCCCCCAGGCCGCCGTGGGAGCCGCCCGAGAAGCGCTGCGAGCCCCCGTCCACGTTGCCGTTGGTGAACGCGCCGTTGCCGCACGCCGGGTCGCTCGGCTGACAGTCGCCGCTGTAGCCGCGCCCGAGCACGTCGATGACGCCACCGGCGTCGATCGCCGCCGGGCCGACCGAGGTGACCACGAGGGCGTACTCGGCCGCCGGCGTCGTCGGCCGGTGGGCCAGGACGCCGCCGTCCCCGATCGTGAGGGTGTCCACCGTCGCGGGCAGGGTGAGCGCGACCTTGGCGCCGTCGCGGATCTGCACGCCCCCGTCGAACACGATCGCGTCCGGGCCAGGCTCGAGCCACGGCGCCGTGTCGTTCACGTGGGTCATCCCGGCGTTGTCGAGGATCAGCGTGAGGACGCCCCCTTGCGCGAGAAGGACCGTGCCTGGCCCACCCGCACCGCCCGCGCCAGCCGCGCCGCTCGCCCAGACGTTGGCGGAGTCGAAGACCAACAAGCTCGGCGCGTCGACCCGCACGCGACCGCCCGCGCCGCCGGAGGAGGTGGCGCCCGCGGGGTCGCCGGGGGCGCCGCTGGCGCTGACACCGCCCGCGCCGGTCAGGCTGACGGCGGCGGTGATCCACACCGAACCGCCAGCGCCACCGCCACCGCGGCTGGGGCTCGGATCCTCGGCCGGGGCGTCGCCGTCCGCGATGATCGCGCCGTCGAGGGTGATCGCGTCCGCGACCAGCCGCACCCGGCCCCCGCCGTCGCCGCCAGCCCAGTTGCCGCTGCTGCCGTAGCCGCCCCCGCCGCCGAGGGTGGTGGGCGCGAGGAGGTCCCCGTAGGAGAACCCGCGCGCGCCGCCGCCGAGGCCGCCGTGCGAGCCGCCCGCGTAGTGCGCCGCGCCGCCCTGCGCGTTGCCGACGGTGTAGCCGCCCGCAGAGCACCCCGTGACGCCGGGCTGGCAGTCTCCGAGGTAGCCGCGCCCGGTGACGTCGACCCGCGCGCCCAACGCGATGACGATCGCGTCCGCCTCGACGCTGAGCCCAGCCTCGAGCGTCGCGTCGCTCTGCGCGTGGGTGAGCAGCGCCTGCCCCTCGACGCGCAGGCTGCCCAGGACCAGCGGGCGCGTGAGCAGCAGGCCCGACGTGCCCGAGACGATCAAGGTGCCACCCGCGAGGTCGAGGGCCTCGCTCGAGATGGCGGCGCCGAGGGCGCGATCGTCGACGTTGGACGAGCGGCCGCCGTCATCGATGACGACGGTCGCCGGCGCCCCCGAGCGCTGGAACCACACCGTCCCGGGTCCGCCCGCCGGTCGCTCGACCGCCTCGCCCGGCCACGCCGTCAGCTGATCCAGCCCGAAGGTCGTCGGCTGCTCGAAGAGGACCGCGACCCGCCCGCCGCCGCCGGTGCCACCGCGAGGGCTCGTGGCACCATCGGCCGAGACGCGACCGGTACCGGAGAGGCTCGCCGTCACGATGTGCACGGCGCCGCCTGCGCCACCGCCCGCCTCGGTCGCGTCGAACTCGGGGACGTCGCCGTCGGCGCGGATCGCGCCGTCGAGGACGAGGGTCTGGACGTTGAGCCGCACCACGCCGCCGCCGTCGCCGCCGGGCCAGTTGCCGCTGTTGCCGTAGCCACCGCCGCCGCCCGCTTGGATCGGCGCGTCGAGGCCGTCATAGGGCGGCGCGGCGCCCAGGGCCACGCCCCCGACGCCGCCGTGCGAGCCGCCCGAGTAGCGCTTGGCGCCATTGGGGCCGTTGCCGTCGGTCAGGCCACCGCCGCTGCAGTTCGGTTTCCCGGGGCGGCAGTCGCCGAGGTAGCCGCGGCCGGAGACGTCGATCGCGGCGCCGGCGCCGATGACCAGCGTGTCCGCGGTGATGTCGAGGGCGTAGGCCGCCGTCGCGGTCGTCTGCGGGTGGGTCAGGACCGCCTGGTCCTCGAGGATGAGCGTGCCGACCTGGAGCGGCCGGGTCAGCACCAGGCGGGTGGTCCCCTTGACGGTGAGGCTCTGGCCGAGGACCAGCGGCTCGTCGCTGGTGGCGTCGCCGAGCGCGCGCACGTCCACCCCGCCCGAGGTGCCGCCGTCGTCGATGACGATCATGGCCGCGGTGCCCGCCTCGCTCAGATATACGGTGCCCGCGCTGCCCGATGAGACCTCACCGGGAGCGCCAGCCCGCGCCGCGATGTGCGACAGGTCGAAGGTCGCGCTGTCGTAGTGGACCGCGACGCGACCGCCGCCGCCGCTGCCACCCCGCGGGGTGGTGCCGCCGTCGGCGACGATCCAACCCGTCCCGGCGAGGGTGCCCGCGACGATGTGCACGGAGCCACCTGCGCCGCCGCCGGCCTGGGTGGTGGCGAGCTCGGGCACGTCGCCGTCGGCGCGGATGGTCCCGTCGAGGGTCAGGGTGTCAGCGGCGATCCGAACGACGCCGCCACCGTCGGCGCCAGGCCAGTTGCCGCTGGCGCCGTACCCGCCGCCGCCGCCCGGCTCGGATGGCGCGTCGAGGCCGTCATAGGTCGCTGCCGGCGCTGGGCCGCCGCCGACCCCCCCGTGGGAGCCGCCCGAGTAGCGCCCGGAGCCCCCGCCGGAGTTGCCCTGGGTGTAGCCACCCGAGGAGCAGGTCGGTTGGCCGGGCCGGCAATCTCCGATGTAGCCGCGCCCGGTCACGTCGATGGCGGCCTCGGGCCCGACGTCGATCGCGTCGGCGGTCACGTCGAGCGCGAAGGCAGCACCGGCCGTCGTCTGCAGCTGCGTCAGGACCGCGCGGTCCTCGAGGCGGAGGCGGTCCACCGCCAGCGGCCGCGTCAGGACGAGGCGCGTCGCGCCACGGACGATCAGCTCGCCGGCGAAGTTCAAGGTCTCGGTGGCCGCGGCGTAGGTCAGCGCGCGGTCGTCGACGCCGGCGGACAGCCCGCCGTCGTCGATGACGAGCCGGACGGGCGCGCCGCTCTCGGCGAGGTAGACCGTGCCCGGACCGCCCGCGGGGCGCTCGCCGCCAGCGCCGGGGCGCGCGCTGATACGCCCGAGGTCGAAGTCGTCCGCGTCGCTGAACGCGATCGCCACGCGCCCGCCGCCGCCCGACCCGCCACGCGCCGTAACGCCCCCGTTGGCCGTGATCCGGCCGCCGCCGCGGATCGCGTCGACGGTGATGCGCACGCTGCCGCCAGCGCCGCCCCCTGCCTGGGTCGCGGCGATCGGCGGCACACCGCCGTCAGCGCGGATGGCCCCGTTGAGGACGAGCGTCGCCGCGCTGAGCGCCATGACGCCGCCGCCGTCGCCGCCGGGCCAGTTGCCGCTGTTGCCGTAGCCGCCGCCGCCGCCAGGCTGCGTCGGGGCGTCGAACGCGTCGTAGGTCGGCGCCGTGTCGGCCTCCGCGCCGCCGCCCACACCACCGTGGGAGCCACCGGTGAAGCGCTTGGCGCCGCCGTCGGTGTTCCCGTCGCTGTGCGCGCCGTTGGAGCAGCTGGGGTCCCCGACGGCGCAGTCGCCGAGGTAGCCGCGCCCGGTGACGTCGATCGCGCCGAGCTGGTGCACGCCGATCTCCTCGGCGGAGACGTCGAGCCCGTAGACGGCGCTGGCGGTGGTCTCCGAGTGCGCGAGGACGCCGCCGCGCCCGACGCGCAGCACGTCGAAGGCGTGGGGGCCGTCGATCGCGACCGTGCCGCCCTTGACGAGCACGCGCTGGCCGTCCCAGGTGCCGTCGGCCGCAGAGATGACCTCGACGCCCTCGGCGACCAGGTCGACCCCCGAGAGCAGGACCCGCGATGTCGCGGAGGCCGTGTTGTCGCCGTAGTCGAGGGCCACGACCCGGACCGACACCGTGTCGTCGGGCGCGCTCTCGGGGAGCTGCACCGTGAACGCCCAGGGCGGCGCGTCGTCCACGCCCGCCTCGACGTCGTCGATGTAGAGCGTCACGCGCCGGACCGCGTGGTTGTCGAAGGCGTTGACCCGCACGTTCAGCGTGCCGCCGTCGGCGACGTACTCCTGATCGAGGGGCTCGACCAAGGCGACGCTGGGGGGCTCGAGGTCGACGACCGGCACGACGCTGATCGGATAGGGCTCGAGCTCGCCGACGTTGCCGCCGAGATCGACCGCCGAGGCGCCCAGCAGGAGCTCCTGGGGCACGTCGACCGCGGGCGCGCGGGTCGTCGCGACATAGGGCGGCGTGGCGGTCTCGACGAACTGCGCGGCCTCGACGCCGTCGATCGTCAGCGTCAGGCCGGCCACGGCGACGTCGTCCTGGGCGTCGACCTCGAAGCGCAGATCGGCGCCCTCGAGGATCTCGCTGCCCGGCGCGGGCGTCACCGCGCTGACCACCGGGGGCACGCCGAGCAGGTCGTTGGGCGCGAGATAGCGCGCGATGTCGACCACGCCGCCGTCGCGAGCGCCGGAGATGTAGTAATAGACGCTGTCCGCGGCCATCCCCTGGGCGTCCATGTGGTGCTCGAGGTTGCCCTTGAGGATGATGTCGTCTGGCTGGTCGCCGATCAGCAGCGACGCCGAGACCGGCGTCGTCGTCCGGTTGCTCGCCAAGACGTAAGGGCCCGCCAGCGCCAGGCGCTCGACGAAGAACGTCGACGAGCCGATGACCAGCGGCGCCGCCGTCGGCCCGAGGCCCAGGCGGCGGATGCCGTTGTTGAGGTTGCCGGCGAACACGTTGGTGCCCTGCAGCGCGAGGTCGTAGATGAGCGCGCCCACCGTGCCGCGATCCAGCTCGACCACCGTCCCGACCGCGAGGATCTGAAACAGGATGACGTCGCCGCTGGTCCCGAAGGCCGCCGCGAGGCGGTCGTGGTGGCGGTCGATGTGGGTGAACGCCAGGTCGGGCTCGTAGACGGCGATGACGCGGCCGTCGACGAGGGCGCCCGCGCGCTCGACCTTCGGCAGCTCGGGCCGCGCCGGGTCGACGACGCGCAGCCCGGCGCTGGTCGCGAGGTACAGGCGCCCGTCGTCGCCGATCGCGGCCGCCGCGACGCTCGCGCCGACGTCGATGCGCGCGAGGAGCCGCGGCTCCTCGATGTCGCTGACGTCCGCCAGCGCGACGCCGCCGCTCCCGAGGGCCGCGATCGCGAGGGTGCCCTCGAGGTCGACGCCCACGACGCTGAAGCCGAGCGGCAGGGCGGCGCCCAGGATCGGGCTCGTGCGCACGCGGACGTCGATGACGTGGACGTTCTTGCCCTGCGCCACCGCGAGGCGGTCCCCGGCGAGGGCGATGCGACCTGGATAACCGGGCAGGCGCACCGTCGCGACGGTCGTCGGCGCGAAGATGCTGACCGAGCCGCTCGCGGTGACGCTCTCGCCGAGGTTGCTCGCGGTGACGCTCAGCGGGCCCTCGTAGCCGAGCTGCGCCGTCACGACGCCGTCGGCCGAGACGACGCCCGCGGCGGTCGGCTCGATGGTGTAGGTCGTGCCGCGCGCCCCGGCCGTGACGTCGACGAGCGAACCGTCGGCGCGGGCGCCGATGATCGTCAGCGGAGCGCGCGCTGGGCCGAGCATGCTGTGACTGCGCAGCACGAGCTGACCGGGCCGCGACGTCAGCGACACGACCGGCCCGCCCTCGGCGAAGTCCTGGGGATCGGTGGGATCGGTCCCGTCGACGAGCTCCTGGCCGTCCGGGACGCCGTCGCCGTCGCTGTCGGCGGCGCGCGGATCGGTGCCGAGGCGCGACTCCCACCACAGCGGGAGGCCGTCGCCGTCGTCGTCGCTGGCGCCGTCCTCGGGGTCGCCCGGGTCGTAGCCGTGCAGGCGCTCGTAGGGGTCGTCGGCGCCGTCGAGGTCGTCGTCGCGCAGGATGAGGATGTCGCCGACGTCCACGACCTCGCCGCCGGGCAGGACCTGCTTGCCGCTGACGCCGACCATGATGATCGGGACGTCCGGGCGCGGCACCTCGCCGATGTCCGGCTTGGACAGGTCGCGCAGGGGGTCGGTGTCGAGCGACACCTCG
This sequence comes from Deltaproteobacteria bacterium HGW-Deltaproteobacteria-14, assembly GCA_002841945.1. Classification (GTDB taxonomy): domain Bacteria; phylum Myxococcota_A; class UBA9042; order PHBI01; family PHBI01; genus PHBI01. Next base: position 36,346 of record PHBI01000034.1, on the reverse strand, counting down.
AGCCCGTCGTCGAAGCCGTCGCCGTCGGAGTCCTCGTTGAAGGGGTTGGTCCCGAGGGTCCGCTCGAGATCGTCGGAGAGGCCGTCGCGATCGGAGTCTCCGGCGGAGCGCAGGGGATCGCTGCCGGCGGCGACCTCGGCGCAGTCGGCCGCGCCGTCGCCGTCGCTGTCGGTGGCCCGGGGATCGGTGCCGAGGGTGCGCTCGGTGGCGTCGTCGCAGCCGTCGCCGTCGGTGTCCGCCAGCGCCGGGTCGCTGTTGAGGGTGACCTCGAGATCGTCGGCGAGGCCGTCGCCGTCGCTGTCCGTGGCGTCGCTCGGGTCGAGACCGCGGGCGATCTCTTCGGCGTCGGGGACGCCGTCGCCGTCGCTGTCGGCCGCCATCGCGTCGGTGCCGGCGGTGAGCTCCGTGCCGTCGTCGATCCCGTCGCCGTCGCTGTCGCCGGAGCGCGGGCTGGTCGTGGTCTCGGCGCCGTCCGCGAGCCCGTCGCCGTCGCTGTCGGAGCGATCGCCGCGGGTGCCGCGGGCCTGCTCCGCGAGCTGGTCGAGCCCGTCGCCGTCGGGGTCCGCGCCGCTGTCGTCGGGAGCGAACGGGTCGAGCCCCGACGCGAGCTCCCACGCCGTCGTGAGGCCGTCACCGTCGGCGTCGGCGAAGGAGACCACCGCGCCGACCTCGGTCGCGAGCCCGAGCTCGTCTCGGACCTCGACCACGACCGCCACCTCGCCGCGCGCGTCGATCACCTCGCCCGCGGTCGGCGTCCAGCGGACGACCCCGTCCGGATCGAGGCTCGCCCCCGCCGGACCCGCGACGAGCGCGAAGCTGGGCTGCCCGAAGTAGGCCCGCCCCTCGAGCGGCCAGGTCCACGCCTCGCCGATGACGCCCACACCCTCCGGTCGCGTGACGAGCTCCGGCGAGCGCGCCGCGCGCTCGCCCCCGATGCTCAGCGTGAACCGCTGCTCGGCCCGCACCACGCCGAGGCCGCTGACCCACTGCAGGACGACGTCGTAGCGCTGGCCGACGTGGCTCGGCTCCGGCGTGAAGAAGTAGCCGCCGGCCGCGGTGTCGAACACCATCTCCGGCGGGGCCCCGGTCAGGACGAAGGCGGCCTGCGGGTCGGCGCCCGCGTCGACCACGAGCGGGGCGTAGAACCACTCCTCGTCGACCATCAGGGCGACCGGCGGCTCGGTGACGAACTGCGCGCCGCTGCCCCCGAACGACACGCCGGCGCTCGCGGCCTGTGCGCCGTCGGACTCGCGCGTGGCGGTCACGGCGATCACGTAGGCGACATCTGGGTCGAGGCCCGAGAGCGTCGCCTGGGTGGCGCCGCCCTGGGCCGTCGCGGTGACGGGCGCGAGGTCGGGTCGGCCGACGGGGGACGCGGCCACGGTGTGGTAGTCGGCGCCGTCGCCGGCGAGCCAGGTGACCTCGGCGGCGTCGCCGTCGCCGGCCACGCGGACCAGCGACGGAGCGAGGGCGTTGTCCGCGACGGCGCGCCCGACGCAGACGACCGAGCGCGACGCGATGCGCACGACGCGGTCGCTGGCGTCGAAGACGTCGGCGAAGATGAAGTAGGCGCCTGGCGCGACGTTGGACGTGTCCCAGACGACGGAGGCCGGGCCGTCGAGCGGGACCGACGCGAAGGCGATGGCGCCCGCACGGTCCCGAGTGGGGCCGTAGGACAGGCTGATCTCGCCGCCGTCGGCCGGCTCGTCGAGGGCCCACGCCACGGTGACGCCGTCGCCCGTGGACTCGAAGGGCTCGTCGAAGGCGAGCGCGGGGGGCGGCGCGGAGATCGAGGCGAACACCTCGCGCGCCGCGTCGGGGTCGCTGAAGTTCGTCAGGCGATAGGTGCCGGGGGCCGGGTTCGGCACGGTCCAGCTCGCGCGGCCCGGCGGGAAGCCGCCGATGTAGAACGCGTCCCCGTCGGCGGGGGTCGTCGCGGGCGCGCTGAAGCCGATGACCACGCCGCTCGGCAGCGCGATGTCGAAGCGCAGCTCGCCCACGTGGTCGACGCCGAAGGTCAGGGAGTCGGCGCCCGCCGGGACCTCGATCTCGGGGTCCACGCCCTCGTAGCTGCCCCGGACCGGCGCGCCGACCGCCAGCGGCCCGCTGGCCCAGGCGAAGAAGGGCAGCGCCCCGGAGGCCGACCGGGTGGCGCTGGGCGTGGCCTCGACGAGGTTGGCGCAGTGGTTGCGGCGATCGCAGATGTAGACGTCGAGCCCGCGGCCCGCGCGGAACGTCACCTTGGCGTCGAGGCCGATCGGCTGGCCGGTGAAGATGTTGGGGTTGGGGACGCTGAAGCTCGTGGTGCCCCACGCGAAGAACGGGCTCCCGCTCGCGGACGAGAGCTTGAAGCCCGCGTCGCCGGCCCCGAGCGAGAACGCGGGGATGCCGGCCAGCGCCACGCCGCCGACGGTGATGTCGAGCTTCGGCAGCGAGATGTTGCCGGTGAGGCGGCCGGTGACGAGGACGTCGCCGCCCGCGATGATCTGCGTGATGAAGCCGAAGGTGCCCTTGTAGAGGTCGTCGTCGGTGAAGATGGGGTTCTTCACCGTGAAATCGCCCGTGGCCGAGATCTTGGACCAGGTCCAGTCGATCTTCGCTGTCGCCTTCGCAAACCCGTCGACGAGGCTGCCCTCGTCGACCGTCTTGTACCCCCTCGGCTCATAGGTGATGTCGGCGGCGAGCCCCATCTCGCCCTCGAGGGTCAAGGTGACCGGCGCCATGGTACCCGAGAACTTCACCTTGCCGCTGGCGAAGGACAGCTCCTTCAAGCCTCCGGAGGGGCTCGGGATGCCGAACGTCGGGCCGTACGAGAAGCCCAGGTTGAACGAAACGCCAGGGTTGCCCTCACCGGAGAGGAAGTAGCCCGGGTCGGTGAGGCTGCCGCCCAGCGACTTCACCAACACGCCCGGCAGCCCGGGGAACGGAAACGGCTTCGGCGGCGTGATCTCCCCGGCGATCTCCTTGAGCACGCCCTTCTCGATCGACCCGCTCAGCGCGATCTTGGTCGCCGCGGCCGGCGGACCGAACTGCACGGCGACCTCGCCCTTGAAGGCCTCCTTGGCGGAGTTCCACTCGAGCAGGAGCTTCACGAGCTTGAGGCCCGCGCCGACCCGCACCTCGTTGTTCACCTCGATCTTGCCGTCGACCTCGATCCCGTCGGTCCCGATCTTGACGCCGGTGACCTCGACCTGAAGCGACCGCTCCTGCTTCACCGTGCCGTTGAGCTGGTCGTCGGGACAGGGCAAGAACGGGTTCTGCCCGGAGACGTCGCTGTTGCCGCAGGACTGCGTCGGGTAGCGCTTGTTCGACAGCGAGATCTTGGGCAGCGCGAAGAAGACCCCGTCCATCGACAGCTTGGCGTTGCCACCGTAGAGCCACTGAAAGCCCGCGACCTTGAGCAGCGAGCGCGCGTCGGAGTCCTTGTCGACCGGCGGCGCGACCAACGTGATGTCGCCGCTCGTCCCGTTGATCTGGAACCCGCCGTTGTAGATGGGCAGGTCGTCGAAGGTCTTGAGGTACCCGATGCGCGTGGCCATCGACCAGCGCCCGTCACCGGTGACCTGCTTCGCGTCCGAGTCGACCTGCACCGGCGTCGACACGCGCAGGAACTGCTCGCCGCTGCCCATGCCGATCGTCACGTCGCCGGTCACCGTGAACTTGCCGGTCGACGTCTCGTCGATGGTCTTGCCGCAGACCCGCACCGCCCCCGCCGTCGCGCACTTCGACACGATGATCGTGCGCGTGTCGGAGCCGTCGCACTCGTCGGTGTCGCAGCTGGCCACGACCGAGAACTTGCCGGTGTCGTTGCTCGCGAACGCGACGGTCAGTCCAGCACCGTTGCCGCTGGCCGGCTGCGCGGTCCCGGCGCCCGAGACCTTCGTCACCTTCCACTTGATGCTCTCGTTGCTCGCCGACTCCTCGCAGGTCGCCGCGAACGCGACGCTCTTGCCAGACTGGATCGTCTTCTCCTTCTCGGCCGGGCTGGTGATCGCGAGCCCGCCCTTGCACACGCAGACGACCTCGACCTCGTCCTTCTGATCCTCGGGGGGCGGCCCGTCCCCACCGGGGTCGTCCGGCGGCGGGCTCGGCGGCGGGCCTCCGCCCGGCCCTCCGGGCCCCCCGCACCCGCAAGGCACGTTCGGGATCACGAAGTCCGGCTTGTCTGGCTCGCCCTCCTTTTTGTCCTCGTCGGGCTTCGGCGGTGTGCAGCGCGCCGTCACGCCGTTGGTGGTGCAGGTGCAGATCTTCTCGGACCCGTCGGGGCAGGTGTCGGGGTCCTTCTTCTTCTTCTCCTCCGGCGGCGGAGGCACGGCGGGCGGAGGGGTCTTGATGTTGCCGGTGACCGAGCAGGGCCCGCACGGCGGCGGCGGCGGGCTCGGGTGCCACGCCGCCACCCGGATCCCCGACCCGAGCTCGCTCACGACCCGCAGCCCGTCGTCCGAGACCCGCGACGTCCCGGAGCGCACGAACATCGCCGCGTCATGGTCGTAGGACAGCTGCGCGACCTCGGTCCCCGGCGCCAGGCGGTCGAGGTTCGGCATGTCGATGGGCAGCGGCGGCTCGAAGCGGACGCTGCCCGGCTGCAGGCCGATGATGTGGCGGGTGAAGAGCCCGCCCGGCAGCGGCATCGGCGACCGGTTGACCGGGATGTCGATCAGCCGCAGCCGCTTGGCGTCGTCGGCGAGGTCCTCGGGCCAGGTGATCTTCGTCCCCACCGCGACGTGGACCCGCGTCGGCGGCACGTTGGCCGCGACCCGGCGCTCGAGGGTGAACGCCTCGGTCACCCGCCCGTCCGCGTCGAGCTTCGGCGCCGTCCCCTCGGGCAGCTGCGGCAGATAGAACGGGCCTATCCGCTGGTTCTGCTGCCCCGGTACCATCGTGACCTCGAAGTCGAGCCGCGAGTACTGGCGCCCGTTGGTGGCCTTCGTCCCGTCGATCCGCAGGTGCGTGATGATCGTCTGGGCGAGCGGCCCGTCATAGGCCACCTCGAAGTTGCCGCGCGCGTCGGTGCGCGTCTCCATGCCGGTGCACGTCGACTGGAAGCCGACGCACTCGAGCTCGTAGAGCGTCACGAGCGCCCCGGGCACGGCCGCGCGGTGCTCGTCGACGACGCGCCCGACGACGGTCGTGGCGTTGTTGCCGCGCAGATGCCCGTTCGCGACGAACACCGGCGGGAGATCGAAGTCCCCCGGGAGCAGCGCCTGCACCATCGACGGGGCGACGTCGCCGTCACCGAGCCGCCACCGCGCCCGCGCCACCCCGGCCGCGTCGGTCCGCACCGTCAGCCGCCCGCCGGCCGCCGCCGTCACGAACGGCCCCGCCTCGGTCAGCGCCAGCGCGCCGTCCCCCTCGACGATCTCGAAGACGACGTCGCGAAACGCGAGCGGCTGCCCCTGCGCGGTGGTCGCGCGGACCTCGAGCGCCCGCGGCAGGACCTCGCCCACCAGCCCGTCGAACTGCCAGGTGGCGACGTGGTGCAGCGCGCCCGCGTCGGCGATGGTGTCGTCCTGGCGGATGGGAAAGTCAAAAAGATCCGAGACGTTGCCGGCCTGATCGACCATCTCGACCGCGACCGGGTTGAGCGTGTGGGGGTGCAACCGCAGCGTGAACGCGAAGCGCCCGTCGCCGCCGACCCGCGTCTCGATGGGCTCCTGGGCGCCCGACACGCGCATGATGCTGCCGGGCTCGGCGCTCCCCATCCACGACTGCACGCGCAGCGGCGTCTCGGTGAAGTACGTGTCGACGCGGGGCGCCGGGGGAGCGGTCGTGTCGGGCGCGACGAGGACGTCGACCGTGGCCTGGGTCCCGTCGGCGACCCGCGCGGTGACGCTCGTCTTGCCGGCCGCGACCGCCGAGACGACGCCGTCCGCGTCAACGGTGGCGACCGCGGGGTCGGCGCTCTCGAAGCTGACGCCCTCGGCCGGGACGGACACGGCCTGGTCGTGCAGGCTCTCGACGTGCAGCGCGCGGGTCGCGCCGACCGAGTCCAGCACGATGATCGCCGGATCGATGAGCAGGCCGACCCGGGGCGGCAGCCCCGCCTTCTTGGGCTTGTCCCCGCCGCACGCGGCCCAGGGAACCGCGAGGAAGGCGGACATAGACACTATCGCCGCGACGGCGAAGACGCGATGGAGCATGGCGGGAGGCTCCCCGGGTGGTTCGGAGACGAAGGTGGAGATTGACTGTAGTCAAAAATGTCGTGTCCCGTCCACGGGTCGACCGAGCCGGCGATCCCGGAATCGGATCGTGCAGCGCACCATGACCCGCTGGAAATTAATGCAGATCAATGGCAAAGGGGTGGTCACTGGCCTACACTCCGTAGGCGCCGGGGCTTCGACTCGGGTCACTGGCGACCGCCAGCCTCCGAAGATTCGCTCGCCGCGCCCACCCCTTAGAGAAGATCCGAACTTGCGGGAGTTGCGGATGAAGCACGACGCCACGTCGACCTGTGCGCTGCGGCATGCGCTCGCCCCCCTCATCGGGCTCGCCCTGCTCGCCGCGTGCGGCGAGGCGCCCCCGGCCACCTCCGGACCAGGCTCGCGGGTCGCGATCGCCGTCGCCCCCCTGAGCCTGCCCGGCGTCAGCGACGTCGAGTACACCCTCACCGTCATCGCGGACGACCAGACGGTCTGGACGCGCACCGTCTCGTCGACCGCCTACGGGGACGGCGCCGGCGCGCTCAGCTACGTCGGAACGTGCGACGCCGACGCCGCCACGCAGCGCGTCGAGCTCGTCATCGAGCGGGTCGACGCGGGCGGGGCCCCCCTCGTCGCCGGGGTCGACTACATCAACCCGGCCCCCAGCGGCCAGCCGCTGAGCCGCCCCGCGACCTGCGACGCCAACGCCGACACCCGCGTCACCTTCGACATCACCCTCGCGCGCCGCGCCACCCAGGGCTTCTTCGACGTCGCCATGGAGTTCGAGGACATCTTCTGCTCGGCCAAGCTCGACTGCGTGAAGTCCGGCGCCGGCGGCGACGAGCCCCTCGAGCTGCTCTACCACCCGTTCACCGGCCAGCGCGATCTCACCGCGATCGTCGCCCTGTCGTGCACCACCGGCCCCGACGACGACGCGACGCTCTTGCACATGGACGACCTCAACATCGCCTGCGAGGACGGCGCCTACTTCTCGGTCAACCCGGGCCTCGGGCCGGGCAACCTCGACCCCTACTTCCCCGGCCCCCCGAACACCCAGGATCTGCTGTTCCAGGCCGCCACCTATCGCGGGATGCAGCTCAACGGCGCCGCCAAGCAGGCCTACTGGAACGTCGCCCTCGGGCTCAACGAGGCGGCCATGCCGACCCTCGGCGAGTGCCACCTCACCTCCGCCGCGACGGCCACCGCCTCAGCCGAGACGGTCGAGGGCGGCTGGACCCGCTACGGGGCCGCCTGGGCCTACGTCTCCTGGGACGTGCAGCTCACCGACGCGAGCGGCGCCCTGCTCTGCGGGCGCCACGCCGTCGGCGGCGGCAACGGCGTCGACATCGAGTACACCTCGACCGACGGCAAGCGCTTCGCCGCCACCTACGACGCCGAGAACGACACCGTCACCCGCCACACCGCGCCGGAGTTCCCGAGCGGCCTCGAGGCCCCGACCGTCCCGGTCAGCGCCTTCACCCACACCATCGACGGCCTCTTCACGGGCTTCCCGGCGAGCGCCACCGACTACGAGTGGGCCGACGTCACCCCCGTCGCGGGCCCCTCGACCCACGACTTCTACTTCGACTACGACGGCGCTCGCCTCGCCGGCATGCTCGAGGGCATCACCTGCCCGGCCCTCCTCGATGACGACCAGGGCATCCACCTCGCCGTGTCCACCAACGGCGGCGCCAAGACCTGGCAGCTCTACATGACCGTCGGCGGCGGGCTCGTCTCCGCGGTCCGCAACGGCGCCAGCGTCGACGTCAGCGACCTCGGCCTCGCCCAGGGGGCCATCGCCCTCGCGACGAGCCCATCGGCGCCCACGACCTCGCAGTATCTCGTCGAGTTCAGCGTGCCCGCCGGCGCAGGCGGCTTCAGCTACCGCGTGGTCGGGGCAGACCAGGCGTGCCAGATCCCGGGCGGCGACACGGTCGTCTACGGCAACTGCCACCAGGGCGGCGGCATCGACCCGCCGGTCGTCGGCTCGCCGCGGGCCGGCCAGCCGGTCTCGGGCGTCGTGCGCCCCGGCGACTACGTCGCCATCCCGGGCGCCTACAGCGAGCCGCCGACCATCGCGTTCGACGGCGCCCCCGTCGACCTCGTCTCCATGAGCCCCGACACCGTGGTCATCCAGATCCCCGCGGGCACGCCGCCCGGGGACTACCCGGTCATCGTCTGCCTCGACCGCGGCGCGTGTACCACGACGATCATCACCGTCAGCGGCGGCCAGGGCCCGGTGAGCCAGCCCGCGGTGCCGGTCAGCGTCGTCGACGGCGCGTTCACCGGCGCCGGGCCGGGGGGCGTCTACTTCGAGTGGGGCCCGGCCGCGCCGGTCGGCGGCACCCACCACCGCTTCTGCGGCTGCGGCAGCTACTACGACATGCCGTGCATGATCGTCGACTGGGACGGCGGGACCTTCGCCGACGCCGACCGCCTCATCGTCTACGGCGGCACCGCCGACGGCGGGCGCCTCGCGGTGGTCGGGATGTCCGACGGCTCGGTCGCCGCGTGGCTCGACGGCCAGCAGGTCAGCGGGCTCGTGGGCAAGGTCGCCGAGTCGTACTCCCCGTGGACCGGCGACACCTCGATCGTGCTCGAGGTCTGCCTGCCGCTGCCGTGGACCGAGTACGTCGTCGGCGTCACCGGCCCCTGCCCCGGCGGGCTCTGCGACGACGGCGTCGCGCTCGACATGACGTCTTACGAGGGCGGCGCCTACACGGTGCAGTCCCCCACGACGGACCCGCGGGTGGTGATGCTCGGGCCGGGCCCGGGCGACGACCCGCTCGCCGCGGCCCAGGCGGTCGTGTCCCTCGGCAACGCAGGCGACAGCTTCGTCGTGCGCGGCGCCAACCTCGGGGGCAGCGCGGGCACGGCGACGTTCACGGCGTCCCCGACGACCTCGCCGGCGTCACTCGTCTGGAGCACCTCGGTGGTGTCCGGCCCGATCCCGGCCGACGCGGTGACGGGCGACTTCTTCCTCGCGACGGGGTCCGCCGTCGTGACCAACATCGTGCTCGCCCGCATCGGCGACACCGACCAGGACGGCGTCGCCGACGGCCTCGACAACTGCGTCGCGGTGCCGAACCCGGGGCAAGAGAACGCCGACGGCGACGCGCTCGGCGACCTCTGCGACAACTGCCCGACCATCGCCAACGCCGCCCAGACCGACACCGACGGCGACGGCTACGGCGACGCCTGCGACGCCTTCCCGAGCGACGCCTCCGAGTGGGCGGACGCCGACGGCGACACGGTCGGCGACAACGCCGACTGCAACCCGAACGACGTCCTGGTCTGGCAGCCGGACTGCAGCGGCAAGATCTGCGGCGCCGACGGCTGCGGCGGGACCTGCGGGCCGGGCTGCGCGGTGGGCCAGGTGTGCGCCAGCGGCGGCGCGAGCTGCGCGACGGAGACCTGCCAGCCGAGCCTCGCCTTCCCGGACACGACGGATCCGGACCCGACCTGCACCAACGTCGGCCCACAGGCCTCGTCGGTCACCAGCTGGAACGCGATCTGGTGCGCGGGCGCCCACAACTTCGGCAACTACGCGCCGAAGTCCTTCTACATCCACTGGGCCTCCCCGCAGCGGCTCGACGGCGTGATCCTGCGCCCGCAGATGTCCCCCAACGGGACGGTGCGCCACTACGTGCAGGTCATCCTCCCCGGCGAGACCGACTACACCACGGTCTACAACTACTACGGCTACATGGCCTCGACCGGCTGGTACCGGCTGAAGTTCGCCGAGCCGGTGACGACCCAGCACCTGCGCGTCTACACGGCGTCCTCGCCGTCGTGGATCTCGTGGTACATGATCGCGCCCATGCAGTGCGCGAACTGACCGAACGCGGCGCTCGATCCGCGGGGCCGCCGCGGCGACGAGACCGCCGCGGCGGCGCCTGACCCGGGCCCCTGCGCCCGCGGCCGTTCGAGCGCGGTGGCCACTCGCCCGACGTTCCTTTATGCTCTCGCCGGTGCTGCGCGCTTCCCAGCTCTGGGTCCGGCCGGACGAGCCCGTGCAGGCGGTGATCGCCCTGACCGGTGGCCGCGACGCGGAGCGCGCCCCGTGAGCGCGCCGACCCGCGTCTCGGAGCTGTCGCCTCCGCCCCTCCTGCGCTGGGGCAGGCGCCTGGGCTGGGCCTGGCTCGCGCTGGTGACGGGGGCCGCGGTCCTCGTGGTCGCGCGGCGCTCGCACCCCGTGACGCCGGCGTTCTCGGCCCCGGCGCCGGTCGTCGCGGCCGGAGCGGCGATCGACCTCGCGCGCTTCGACCTCGGCGCCCGCCTCGAGGTCTCGAGCTACCTGTCCACGGCGAGCCATCACCCGATCTTCGCCATCGACGGCGCCGGCGGCGCGGATCGCCAGCTCGATCCGCTGCTGAAGTGGGTCTCCGCGACGAGCGATCACGCCCCGTGGCTCATCGTGCGCTGGCCCTGGCCGGTCGACCTCGACGAGGTGCGCCTCGTACACGCGGGCCGCTTCGAGCACGGCGACTACACCAACCGCGACTTCACGATCGCCTGCCTCGGCGCCGACGACGCGCCCCTCGCGAGCACCTCGGTGCGCGACAACCGCGAGCCGATCTCGCGCCACCCCCTCGCGTGCCAGGGCGCGACGGCGCTGCGCGTCGACTTCGCGGTCGAGGCCGCCAAGGAGTCCGCGCGCGCCGTGGTCCGCCTCTACGAGCTCGAGGCCCTCGGCCGACCGCACCGCGCCCCGGCGGGGGCGCCATGAGCGCGCTCGCGCCACCCGCGCACCCGGCCGCCACCTCGCCGCTCGCGCGCCGCGTGCTGTGGGTGCTCGTCGCCTGGGCGGCCCTCGGCCTGGTGGCCCGGGTCTTCGTCTGGGCCTCCCAGGGCGGCTTCCACTACCCCGACGAGATCTTCCAGCAGCTCGAGCCCGGCCACTGGCTCCGGACCGGGGTCGGCTGGCTGCCCTGGGAGTTCGGGCGCGGCCTGCGCACGTGGCTCGTGCCGGCCGAGTACGGCGGCCTGCTCGAGGTCCTCTCGTGGCTCGGGCTGCGCGGCCTCGACGCCGAGCGCGTCGTCCTGCTGCACCACGCGCTGTGGTCTCTCACCCTCATCCCGGCCGGCTATCGCATCGGTCGCGCCCTCGCGGCGGGCTCGCCCCCCGACGACGCGCCCGCCGGCGGCGCCGGCCTCGCCTACGGCCTCGATCGCGCCACGCTCAGCGGCCTCGCCGTCGCCTTCTTCATGGCGCTGCTGCCGACGCTCCTCTACTGGACGCCGCACACGCTGCAGGGCACCCCGGGCCTGCTCTGCTTCACCTGGGGCGTCGTCCACTGGCTCGAGGGGGCGCGCGCCGAGTCCGCCCAGGCCGCCAAGCGCGCCGCCTTCTGGGTCGGCTTCTGGTTCGGGCTCACCGGGGTCTTCCGCTTCACGGCCGGCTTCTACATGCTCGTCCCGCTCGCCGCCATGCTCCTGCGTCCGAGCGCCCACCTCTCGCGACCGGCGACCTTGCTCCGCGTCCTGACCGGCGCCGCCGGCCCCGTCCTCGCGCTCGGCGCGGTCGACTGGGCGACCTGGGGCAAGCCGTTCCACTCGATCATCGAGCACATCAAGTACAACTTCATCGAGGGCGGGGCGAGCGACCACGGCAAGAGCCCGACGCTCTTCTACCTCTCGGTGGCGGTGTGGGCGCGCCTCGGTCCCCTCGCGCCGATCGTGGTCGCGGTGGCGCTCGCCGGCCTTCGAAAGACCTGGCCGCTCCTGCTCACCGCCGCGCTCCCGCTGGCCCTCCTCACGACCGTTCCCCACAAGGAGGAGCGCTTCCTGATGAACCAGTGGCCGCTCTTCGCGGCGCTGCTCGGCGTCGGGCTCGTCACGCTGGTCGCGCTCGTCGAGCGGCGCAGAGCGTCCCGCGCCGGCCCGCTCCTGGGGCTCGCGCTCGCGCTCGGCGTGCTGGTCTCGAACGCCCTCGGCACGGCGCCGAGCGACGTCCCCCACGACGAGGCCGTGCAGCCCCACGACCTCGCGTGGCGCGAGCGCGCGGGGATCTTCGCCGCGCAGGACTTCGTCGGACGCCAGCCGGACGCGAGCGGCCTCCTCCTCCACGATCGCCAGCACCTGAACGGCGGCTACGTCGTGATGGGCCGCACCATCCCGCAGGTCTCCTTCAACCGCCGCCTGCTCGACGCGCCGGTCTTCGACTACGCCGCGCTCCGGACCGACGGCCCCGAGGCCAGGCTCGTCCTGCGGGCGGGCTGGCACGCGGTTCAGACCTTCGAGGACATCACGGTCTACCGGCGCTGACGACGCGGCCGTGGGGCGCTCGGCCGGCAAACGAACGCCCAGCGCGCCGTGGCCGCTCGGCGCGCCCCTCAGAGCTCGTGGTTCTTTGCCGAAGCCGGACCCGGTTCCCATCGCGTCGGTCGAGGACCTGCGTCCTCCGCGGCCAAAGGGCGGCGTGGCTGCGTCGCGGTGACCCCCACCAGCTGCGGACTCCGGTCCCCGACCTCCCGTTGCTTGGCTCAGGTCTCGATGTCGAGCTCGAAGGGCGCGAGCAGGGCGAGCACCGCGGGGTAGTCGAAGCGCGCGCCTTTGACCTGGTTGCGCGCCAGATCGAGGCCGTAGTCCCGCGCCTCGCGGAAGTCGGCGGCGCGCAGATCGCAGTCGCCGAAGGTGGCCCGGCCGAGATCGGCCCCGGCAAACGACGCGCCGCCGAGCTTGCACCCGGTGAAGGCGACCTCGCGCAGGCGGCAGCCGGTGAAGCGGGTCTCGCGCAGGTCGAGGCCGCTGAAGAGCCCGTAGGACAGGTCGCAGTCGGTGAAGCGCACCGCGAGCAGGAGCCGGCGGCACTTGCCGAAGTCGAGCCCCACGGCCTTGCAGTCCTCGAAGGCGACCCCCTGCAGCGAGGCGTTCGCGAGGTTCGCGTTGGAGAGGTTGCAGCCGCGAAACACGCAGTCCTCGAAGCGCGCGCGCGACAGGTCTGCGCCCGCGAACGAGCAGCGCTGGAAGGTGCAGGCGCTGAACGTGCGGCCGCTCAGGTCGGCGTCGTCCCAGCGCTCGTCGGTGAACGCCCGCCCGTGGGCTTCATCGTGGGTCATCGGGGTCCTCCGCTAGCCCGCGGCGAGCCAGCCGCGGAGGACCTCGTAGACGGCCGGGCTCGAGAGCAGGTCGAGGTGCCCGGTGGCGAGCGCGACGTGCAGGTTCTCCTCGGGGAACCCGAGCGTCAGCGCGGCCGTTCGGTGCACCCCGAGCGCGCTCTTCACCGGGACGAGGCCGTCGCCGGGGAGCGCGCGCTTCATCTCCTTCGCCGTCGTCGCCGCGAGGGCGTAGCAGTCGACCCCGGCCGGCAACGGCGGCCCGCGGCGGGCGTCACGCTCGGTCGCGAAGCGGTCGCGCCCCTGCCAGTGCTCGTCGAGGACGTAGCCGTAGCGCAGGTCGGTGACGCCGGCGCTGCGGATGCGCGCCAGGCGCTTGAAGGGGGCGCTGTATTTACTGACCCCGAGCAGGGCGTGGACCAGGTTGCCCGCGCGCTCGAGCGGGGCGCCGTGGTGGGGCGTGCCGAGGAAGACGAGCTTGCGCAGCTTCCCGCGCCAGGCGTGACCCTCGACCTCGGCGACGTGGCACGCGCTGCGCGCCACGAGCCCGCCCATGCTGTGGCCCAGCAGCGTCAGCCCGGCGATCGGCACGGGCCACGCGGCCACGAGCTGCTCGAGCAGCCCGGCGAGCTGGCGGCCGTTGTCCGAGATGTGCAGGCCGCTGTTGTAGTGCAGCCAGACCGGGGTGTAGCCGAGGTCGCGCGCCAGGGCCGCGCCGTGCTCGTGGCCGCCCCGAAGCCACTGCCGGTCGTTGCCCGAGGACCCGTGGAGAAGCACCAGCGGCTTGCCGCCCGCGTCGGGGAGCGCCGCCGCCAAGGCCGCCGGCTCGAGGGTCAGCGGCCGCCCGTCGATGCGCAGCCGCATCGTGATGGCGAGCGGGTTGCCGGTCGCGGCGAGGTGGTCACCGAAGACCCCGTTCATCACGGCGCGCACCGCGTCGCCCTTGGGTCCGGGGGCGCGCGCCTCGACCCACGGCGCGAGCGCGGCGTAGGAGCGCTCGGCGCCGGCGCCGACCGCCTGGGCGATCAGCCGCACGCCGCCGAACACGACCTTGGCCAGCTCGTCGGCCGGGCGCGCGAGCGGGCGGCCGAGCACGTCGGGGCCGCTGACGATGGCGCGGTGCATCTCCTCGACGAGGTCGGTCACGTGCTGGGTCGCCACCAGCGCCAGGCGGCCTACGCCGCGCACGTCATCGGTCATGGGCCCGCCCGACGCGGCGTCGCACCGCCTCGCGGTAGAGGACCTCGTACTTCTCCGCCGAGCCCTCCCACGAGTAGCGCTGCGTCATCCCGCGGCGCACCATGGCGGTGAAGGCGTCCTTTCGGTTGTACCAGGTGTGAATGGCCCAGCCGACGGTGTCGAACAGCGCGTTGGCGTCGAGGTAGTAGAGCTTGAAGCCGGTCCCCTCGCCGGTCAGCTCGTCGAAGCTCTCGACGGTGTCGTCGAGCCCGCCGACCGCGTGGACGATGGGCGGCGTCCCGTAGGCGAGGCTGTAGAGCTGGTTGAGCCCGCAGGGCTCGAAGCGCGACGGCATGACGTAGAGGTCGGCGCCGGCCTCGATGCGGTGAGCGAGGGGGTTGGAGTAGCCGATGTGACAGGCGAACTTCCGCGGGTACGCGGCGCTCAGCGCGGGGAAGAGGTCGTGGGCCCACGCCTCGCCGGTGCCGAGGAGGACGAACTGGACGTCGAGGGCGAGGATGCGCGGCAGGGCCTCGGCCAAGATGTCGACGCCCTTCTGGTGTACCAACCGCGAGACGATCCCGATGAGCGGCACGTCGGCGCGGACCGGCAGGCCGAGCTCGCGCTGCAGGGCGGCCTTGCAGAGGGCCTTGCCGGCGAGGTCGTCGGCGCTGTAGTTGGCCGGGATGAGCGTGTCGGTCGCCGGGTCCCACTCGGCGTAGTCGATGCCGTTGAGGACCCCGGTGAGGTCCCGGGCGCGCTCGCGCACGACGCCGTCGAGGCCGTGGCCGAAGCGCGGCGTCTGGATCTCCTCGGCGTACTTCGGGCTGACCGCGTTGATGAGGGTGGCGTGGTAGAGGCCGCCCTTGAGCAGGTTCACCTCGTCGGCGAACTCGAGCTCGAGGAAGTTGAAGTGCTCCCAGCCGACGTCGAGGACGTTCATGAGCCCGGCGTAGTAGCGGCCCTGGTACTCCATGTTGTGGAGCGTCAGCAGCGACGCGGCCTGACCGAGCAGCGGATCGTCCTTGTAGAGGGTGTTCAGGAAGACGGGGATGGCGGCGGTGTGCCAGTCGTTGACGTGGACGACGTCGGGGCGGAAGCCGAGGCGCTTCGAGAGCTGCAGCGCCGCGCGCGACAGAAAGACGAAGCGGTTGTCGTTGTCCATGAAGCCGGTGCCGTCGGCCTCGTTGTAGAGGTCGGGGCGCCCGAAGTACTGCTCGTGCTCGAGGAAGTAGATCGGCACGTCGCTGTCCGGCAGGCGCCCTTCGTAGACGGCGCACCAGAGCTCGCCGATGACGCCCATCGGGACCCCGAGAGGGCCGTCGAGCAGGGTCAGCCCGGTGCGGTCGACCTTGGCGTAGAGCGGCATGACGACGCGGACGTCGTGGCCGCGCCGGGCCAGGAACTTGGGCAGCACGCCAGCGACGTCGGCCAGGCCGCCCGTCTTGGCGAAGGGCACGGCCTCGGAGGCGACCATGAGCACGTTCATCGCGTTCCCCCACTTGGCGCGCGGAGCGTGGACGGTCGCAAATCCGGCCGCCGTTGTCGAGGATGCACCGACCGGGGCGCCCGGCGTGCGCTGGGACCGTGGGCGCCGCTCGGCGGTGCGGCGCGCGGTGCGGGCGAGGCGCCCACGCGCTCGGTGAGGGCGCCGGCCGAACCGGCGTTCACTGGGGCTGTGGGCGTCCCGACCACGACCTTGCGCCGCGCCAGGGCGTGAACGGGACGAGCCGAGCTCAGGGGCGGCCGGCGGCGGCGAGCTCGTGAGCGCGATCCGCGGGACCTCGTCGATCAGCGCCCCGTCGCGCACCACCGTGACCTGGCCACCGTCGGGCTCGACGAGGACCAGCCGCCCGTCGCCCGGCAGAAACGGCGTCGCCCCCCAGTCGCTGGCCGGGACGCGCAGCACCAGCGCGCCGTCGCGCGCGCGGTGGACCTCGACTCGCCCAGCCAGCCCGCGGGCGACCAGGCGCCCGCCCGGGCTGACCGCGAGGGGGCGCGCCTCGACGTCGCCGGGGTCGGCGGCGAGCCAGTCCGGATCGAGGCGATCGGCCCCGATGTCGACCCGCTGGAGCGCCCCGCCGGGCTCACCGAGCCACGCGTAGTCTCCGGCGACGCGCAGCGCGACGACGCCGTCGCCGAGCGACCGCGCCCGGCGATCCCCGGCGCACACGACGCTCGCCCCGCCGGCGGCGTCGAGGCGCGCCACGCGGACCGCGCCGCCGACCTCCGCCCAGGCGAGGTGTCGGCCGTCGGGCGAGACGTCGAGCAGGTGCACCGGGGTGTCGCAGGCGAAGACGGCGACGAGGCCGCCGTCCACGACCCGGCGCAGCTCGACCCGCGGCGTGTCGCCCTGCCCCGTCGCGAGCGCGACGTGGGCTCCGTCGGGGTGGAACACGACCTGGGCCGCCGGGCTCTCGATGGGGAGCCGGCTCGGCCGCGGGTCGCGGGCGTCCAGATCGACCGCGATCGGGGCGCCGACCACGGGGACCCAGGCGCAGCGGGCGCCGTCAGCAGACGCGGTGAGCGAGGCGACCGGGCCCGCGACGTCGACCGTCGTTCGGGCGCCGGTGGCCAGATCGAGCGCCACCAGCCCGTGGCCGTCCACGGCGACGATGAGGCGCCGCCCGTCGCGCGAGCACGCCAGCAGGTCGATCAAGGTGTCTTCGGGGAGGCCGAACGCGAGCTCGTGGGTTTCCATGGCGGCGGAGCATAGTCGAGCCGGCCCTGACGACCAGCGGATTCCACCGCGCGAGCCGGCGATCGACGTGGGACGCGATCACGTCGGCCTCGCGGACGTCGGTCGAGACGGGCGCCGCTGGGCGCGGGCCGACGGCGCCCCGCCGAAGGAGCGCAGCCGCACCAGCCGCCCGGGGTGCCGCGCGCGCTGAGGACGCTCGCTACTTCCCGTAGCGGCGCTGGCGCTGGTCGTAGCTGCGCAGGGCGCGCAGAAAGTCGATCTTGCGGAAGGCGGGCCAGAACGCGTCGGTGAAGTAGTACTCGGCGTGGGCGCTCTGCCACAGCAGAAAGCCCGACAGCCGCACCTCGCCGCTGGTGCGGATGATGAGGTCCGGGTCGCTGACGTGCGCGGTGTAGAGGTGCCGCTCGACGTCCGCGGCGTCGAAGTGGGTCGCCACCTCGGCGAGGCTCCGCCCCTCGGCGGCCGCCTGCGCGAGGTGGGCGCGGACGGCATCGACGATCTCCTCGCGCCCGCCGTAGGCCACGCCGACGTTGAGGATCCGCCGGTCGTAGCCGGCGGTCGCCGCCTCGGCGGCGCGGATGGCGCGCTGGACCTTGCGCGGCAGGGCGTCGATGCGCCCGATGGAGCAGATGCGGATGCCGTTCTTGTGGATCTTCTGGCTGGTCACGAGCTCGAGGAACTTCTTCTCGAAGAGGTTCATGAGCCCCTCGACCTCGTCCTCGGCGCGGCCGAAGTTGTCGAGGGAGAAGATCCACACGGTCATGACGGGGATCTCGACCTCCTCGCACCAGTCGAGGACCTCCTCGAGCTTGTCGGCGCCGGCGGTGTGGCCGACGACCACGCTGTCGGCGCCGACCTCGCGGGCGAAGCGGCGGTTGCCGTCCATCACGACGCCGAGGTGGTGGGGCTTTCGCCAGCGGTGCTGCTCGCTCATGAGCTTGCGCTCGTAGGCCGCGTACAGCGCCTCACGCGCCACGTCGCGCGCCCGCCCGAACGTCTCCCACACCCTGGCCATCGCTACCGCCCCGTCCAGAACACCCGCGCTCCGGGAGCCACCGCCCGGAGAACGCGTCGAGGGAAGGTACTCGTCCGACCCGCTCGCGGCGAGCATGTTTTGTCCCCCGCGCGGCCCCTCCCGCGGCGTGCGCTCGGGGTCTTTGGGCGCCGGGGCGTCGCCTACTGCTTGGCGGAGATGCTGATCATGACGGCGCCCTTGCTGGTCGGATCGTCGACGACGGCGATGGCCTGCCAGTCGGTCTCCGCGTCGGCGCCCGCGGCCATGTTGCAGTAGGGCGGATCTGCCTCGACGTCCTGGACCGTCACCACCCCGGTGAACTCGCTGTAGCGGCTGGTGTAGAAGGCGCACACCTCCCGCATCGCCTTGCGCGACCGCAGCACGGCGACGTTGTCCATCTTCGCGATGACGCTAGCGTCCGAGATGGCGGCGACACCGAAGTAGGTCTTGCCCGAGAGGTCCTTGGGGCCGCTCGACTTGGCCAGCGCGTTGCGCGACAGGACGATGTTGAGGGTGTCGGCGCCGTTCATCACGCTGACGGTGCTGAACGGCGTCTCGGCGCCGGCGATCATGAGGCCGTTGGGGATGTCCTGGAGATCGCCGTAGCGGCCGGCGAGCTTGGCCTTGTAGAACGCGATGACGGCGGCGCCCGAGAGGTCGGACTCGAGCATCTCGACCTGGGGGGTCGAGGTCGTGATGCGGGCGCGGGCGGGGATCGGGAAGCCGTCGATGGGCATCCCCTCGGCGATGTCGGTCTGCGCGGTCGGAGGCGGGGCCTCGGCGGTCCGGGGGTCCGGATCACCGGCGGCGACCACGCGGCCGGCGTCGGTCGCGGCTGCGACGGTCGCGGCCGCCGTGTCGCGGGTCGGGTCCAGGCCCGGGGCGGGACCCGAGCTGGCCAGGACGGCCGCGGCGACGGCGCCACCGACGACCACCACGGCGATGGCGGCCCAGACCCACGCCGGGGTGCCCCGCTTGGGAGCGGCCGGCGCCGCAGAGGAGGGGGCGACGTGGGTCGGTGCGAGGCTCGTGGGGGCCGGCTCCGGGGCGGTGGGGACCGGGGCGGGCCTCGCGTGGGTGCCCTCCGTCGGGAAGCCGCGGGCGGCCTCGGGGAAGTCGCGGAGCGCGAGGCGGACCTCGCGCTGGAGCTCGCGGGCGGACTGGAAGCGAGCGTCGGGCTCCTTGGCGAGGCAGCGCGAGAGCAGCGCGTCGATGCGCGGGGTGATGTGCAGCTCGGCGTGATCGACGCCGAGCGGTGGGATCTCCTCGGTCGCGTGCTTGACGATGTACTCGAGGGCGGTGGTGGCCTCGCGGAACGGGTGCATCCCGGCGAGCATCTCGTAGAGGACGACGCCGAGGGCGTAGATGTCGGCGCGGGCGTCGATCTGCTTGCCCTTGGCCTGTTCCGGGGCCATGTAGCGCGGGGTGCCGAAGACGGCGCCGGCCTGGGTGATCGAGGCTGCGCCGGGGTCGGCCATCTTGGCGATGCCGAAGTCGAGGACCTTGACGTAGTCGGGGTTGCCGTGGCGGTCGGTCAGCATGATGTTGTCGGGCTTGAGGTCCCGATGGACGATGCCGGCGGCGTGCGCCTCGATGAGGGCGCTGCAGACCTGGTCGAGGATCTTGAGGGCGCGCGGCTGCTCGATGACGCCGCGCTCGAGGTCGGTGCTGAGGTCGCGCCCCTCGATGTACTCCATCGCGAGGTACATCTGGCCGCCGGGCGTCTGGCCGAAGACGTAGACCTGAACGATGTTGGGGTGGTTGAGCTGGGCGACCGCCTTGGCCTCGCGCCTGAAGCGCTCGACCGCCTGGGAGCTGCCCGCGGTGAGCTCGGGGTGCATCACCTTGACGACGACCTTGCGATCCATCCCGAGCTGCTCGGCGAGGTAGACGGCGCCCATGCCGCCGGCGCCGAGCTTCCTGAGGATGTTGAACTGGCTCGCGATGACCTGGCCGATGTGGATCGGATCGTGCTCGGACATACGCGCTCCAGGGTGCGGCGGCAGCTCTCGTGACCGCGACGTAGGGTCCGAGAGCATAGCAGCGGCGCCTGGGAGGACAACCGGCGGGGGCGCGGGCTGGCGCGATCGGCTGAGCTATGAATATGATTCAGGTCGACCGGCCATCACCGGCACGCGCGCCCACCCCGAGCAGCCTCGCCGGGACGGCCGCCCACAGCTGCGGGAGGTATCTCATGACGTCGCTCCGAGCCATCGCCATTGCGCTCACCACAGGCGGTGCGTTGTTCTTCCTCGCTCCGGCCGCTCTCGCAGGCGGACCGGAGGTCTTCACCGCGCAGAAGTGCACCAAGTGTCACAGCGTGGCCGCCGTCGGCATCACCGCGGGGAGCAAGCCGCTGCTGCGCGACCTCTCCACGGTGGGCGCACGCCACGCCAAGGACTGGCTCTCGCAGTTCCTGAAGAAGGAGGTCGCCCTCGACGAGAAGATGCACAAGACGAGCTGGAAGGGCAGCGACGGCGACCTCGCGACCCTCGTCGGGTGGCTGTCCGGCCTGCGCAAGGCCCCGGCCGACGCCCCCGACAAGGCCGCAGACGACGCCGCCGCGAAGAAGGCCGCAGACGACGCCGCCGCGAAGAAGGCCGCAGACGACGCCGCCGCCAAGAAGGCCGCCGACGACGCCGCCGCGAAGAAGGCCGCGGACGACGCCGCCGCCAAGGCCGCCGCGGACGCCGCCGCCGCGAAGAAGGCCGCGGACGACGCCGCCGCCAAGGCCGCCGCGGACGCCGCCGCCGCCAAGAAGGCCGCCGACGAGGCCGCCAAGAAGGCCGCCGACGCCGCCAAGAGGGCCGGCGAGGATCCGGTCGCGGCCGCAAAGAAGGCCGCCGACGAGGCCACCGCGGCGGCCGCCAAGAAGGCCGCCGACGCCGACGACGCCGCCGCCAAGGAGGCCGAAGAGGACGCCGCTGCCGCCGCCGCCGCGGGTACGCCGGAGGACGCCGCCAAGAAGGCCGCCGACGACGCCGCTGCGGCCAAGCTGGCCGCGGCGAACGCCGCGACGCCCCCCGCCACCGAGCCACCCGCCGCGCCCGAGAGCTCGGGCGGCTGCCAGGGCGGCTCGGGGGGCACCCTGCCGGCCGCTCTGCTCGTCCTGTTCGGGGTCCTGGCCTGGATGGGTTTCCGCCGCACGCGCGGAATCCGGACGTGACGTGAATACCGCTCACATGCCATAGTCGAAGCCGGCAGCGACCACGGGGGCCGACGCAGGAGCCACCCTGATGACCCCACCCCGGCGGAACCGAACCCCGCGAAACAACGCGGAAAATCCGTACGGGAGCAAGGTGCCCCGTGTCGCGCTGATGCTCGCCCTTCCGGGAGGTCTTTAATGAAGTCGCTCAAGGCGTTCTCAATCTTCCTCGTAACCGCCGGCTCCCTGCTCTTCGCGTCGACCGCGTTCGCCGGTGGACCCGAGGTCTTCACGGCCGAGAAGTGCAACAAGTGCCACAGCGTGGCCTCGGCCGGCATCCCGGCGGCGAAGAAGCCGATGCAGCGGGATCTGTCGACCGTCGGCGTGTCCCACGACGCGGCCTGGCTCGCCAAGTACATCAAGGGCGAGGTCGGTCTCCCCGACAAGAAGGACCCGACCAAGGAGAAGATGCACAAGGGCAAGTTCAAGGCCAGCGACGCCGACCTCGGCACGCTGACCGCGTGGCTCGCGACGCAGAAGACCCCCGCGCCGACCCCGGCGCCGGAGGAGCCCGACGAGGAGTGAGCGTGAACCGGGCCTGAGCCCGCCACGCGCCGCAAGGCAAAGGCGCGGAGCACCCCAGGTGCTCCGCGCTTTCTTTTTTTGGGGCCGGCGGGGGGCGCGGGTAGATCGTGACTCATAGTCGAGCTACTATCCGGCGCGGGACGATCCGACCCCGGAGGTGCTCATGCGGCGGCTGGCGATCCTGATGGCGACCGTGCTCGCTCTCGCGGGCTGCAGCGACACGACCAGCGGCGGCGCCGACGCCGGCGACGCGGCGGTGCTGTTCCCCGACACCCTGGGCCCGGACGGCGCCCCGACGGACACGGCGACCACGGACGAGGACACGGTCGGCGGTGACCCCGTCCCCTTCGACTACGAGTGCGAGCCGCTCACCCGCGAGGCCTGCGTGACGTCGTGCCTGACGGTCGGCGAGCGCCTGTGCCTCAAGGAGTGGGGCCCGTGCGTCCCGCCCCCGGAGCGCTGCGACAACTGCGAAGACGACGACTGCGACGGGGTCGTCAACGATGGCTGCCCGCCGAACCCGGTGTGCACGCCGATCACCAACGACTGCCCGACGCCGGCCATCACCGTCACCCCGGACCCGGCGAGCGACATCTTCACCGCCACGGTGCTGCAGCTGTCGTCGGACCAGTCGGTGCCTGGCGACGGGCCGATCGTGCAGTGGCAGTGGTCGGTCCAGGCTCCCCCGGGCGCGGCCGCCGCCTTCTCACCGTCGGCGACCGTCGCCAACCCGACCTTCACCGTAGACATCGCGGGGAGCTACCTGTTCCTGCTCGACGTCTGGGACGACCAGGGGATCAAGAGCTGCGTTCAGGCCCAGCTCGCCGTCGGGATCCTCGTCTACCCGCCGCTCGAGCCCGAGGTGGGCTGCGCGGACGGCCAGCGCGAGGGCTTCCTCGACACCGCCACCTACACCCACATCGCCGCCTGCTCCGGCGGGTGGAGCGTCCCCGGCGTCACCCCCGACAGCGTAGCCGCGAGCTGCGGCCGCCAGGCCGGTGACGACAGCGCCAACCCGTCGGGGACCGGCTGCGCGAGCGCGGATCTGTGCGCGGCCGGCTGGCACCTCTGCGACAGCTGGGAGGAGGTCGCCGCCAAGTCACCGACCGGGTGCGCGGGGGCCACCCCCGCCGGCGCCCCGTCGAAGTCGCACTTCTTCGCGATCCGGCAGCCGAGCGTGAACGGGAGCGTATGCGGCGCCGCCGGCAGCGGCGACAACGACGTCTTCGGCTGCGGCAACCTCGGCAACGGCCTCGGCGGCGACAAGCAGTGCGGCCCCCTCGATCGCGTGCTCGCCTCGACCCAGGCCGACTCGTGCGGCTTCAACGAGGCGATGCCGCCGCTCGGGCCGTGGCAGTGCATCGGCGGCCCGGGCAGCGATCTCCACGAGGGCGCGACGGTCACCAAGAAGGGCTGCCCGAACACCTCTTGCAGCTACGACGGCCACCCGGTGTCCGACGCCGACAAGGGCGGCGTGCTCTGCTGCCGGTGACGGTCGGGCGCCGGAATAAGTTGATCGGACGGTCAAGGAGGCGTCGTCCGCTGCGTGTCCCCGGAAGCGAAGGCAGACCGAGCGTCGTCCGAGCTCTCGGGGACGCGCAGATGGCGGCGGATCCGCCGCCAGGGCGACGAGCTATTTCGGCACGGGCCCTAACGGTCGGGCGCCGGAATCCAAGCGCGGGGATGACGTCGGCGCGCGGTCATGCCACCATCATGTGGCGCAAACCGACGCACCGTGGGGAGTCATGATCGAACGGGTGGTCCTCATCAAGCTCAGCGACCAGGAAGCCAACACGGCCGGCCGCCAGAAGGTCGTCAACCACGCGCGACGGGTGCTGCCGACCATCCCCGGCGTGCTGTCGTTGACCGTCGGGACGCCCATGGACGCCGAGAGCGCCAAGAGCTGGGACGTCAGCATCGTGGTGCGGCTGCCCGAGCCCTCGGACGTGGCGCGCTTCAAGGAAGACCCCGATCGACGGGCCTTCTTCGAGCAGTTCCTCGGCGTCCGCACGAGCATCGTGAAGGCCTGGAACTTCGAGGTCGACGAGCCCGCCGGCTACTGAGCCGAGCGGCGGCCCGTGTGCGATCGCACACAAGCCACCGATGAACTGGCCGCGCGAAACGTGCTGCACCGCATGTGCAGTGCAGCACGCGCGGATCCTCAGCGCTCGAAGACCTCGCTGACGGGGACGATCTTGACCTGCTCGCGCGCGACGCCGAGGGGCCAAGCCTGGATGATGACGTCCTCGGCCAGGGTCTCCGGCGCCTTCTCGCTGCCGGCCGGGTAGCTCATCGGGCTCGGGCCCCCGGCGACGAGGGCGTCCGCGAGGGCCTGCGCGTGCTCGGTGACGAGCGCGATGTGGACGTCCTTGGCCTGCACCCAGCGCTTCACCGCGGCGTTGACCTCCTCGAGGGTGAGCTGCGCCATGGTCTTGCGCGCGAGGGCGAGGTGCCCGTCGACCGCGTAGAAGCGATCGTCGACGGCGTAGCCGAGCTTGGCCGCGGTGGTCTCGGCGAAGTGGAGCAGGTACTTCACGAGGAAGCGCCGGTGTCCCTCGAACTGCTGCGGCGACAGGCCGCGCTCGCCGAGGAGCTCGACCTCACGCAGGGCCGCCCGCAGCGCGAACAGCGCCTGGTCCTCCTTCACGGGGCGGATCCACACCTCGAACAGCTGCGCGCGGCGCGCCACGCCGGTCGGCGGCACCTGGCGCCGCCCGCCGTTGGGGAAGGCCTCGATGTAGGCGTAGTCGCCGTAGTTCATGCCGCGCTCCTCGCGGATGACCTGGTAGAGGTGCGACACCGAGTTGCGGTGCTCGCCGAGCCACGAGGTCGCGAGCCACAGCGCGTAGAACTCGCGCGAGCCGCGGTGGACGTCGATCGGGTAGCCGAAGCTGATCGCGGTGGACGGGCCCGGCTTCTCGACGATAGTCACCTGCCGGCCCTTGGGCGCCGTAGGCTCGATCTCCGGGGCCGGCCCCGGATCGCCCGCCGGGAGCCGCCCGAGGGCCGCGGCGATCTTCGCCGGCAGCTCGGCCGTGTAGCCGCCGCCGAGCCCGAGCGCCACGTTGTCGCGGGTGTAGTGCGCGCGATAGAAGGCGCGCACGTCGTCGAGGGTGATGGCGTCGAGGGCCGCGACCGTGCCGTCCTCGATGTGCGCGTAGGGGGTGCCGGCGAAGGCCGCCTGGTACAGGACCGCCTTGCCGAGCTCCTCGTCCGACGTGAAGCGCAGGGTGTTCTCGATGTAGGACTTCGCCTCGCTCTTGAGCCGCTCGAAGTCGGCCTCGGCGAACGCCGGCTCGGTCACGGCGGCGACGATGAGGTCGCCGAACGCCGCCTCGAAGTCCCGGTGGACCTGCCCGCGGATGACCGTCAGCTCGCGGTCGACTGCGGCGCCGTAGCCCGCGGCCATCGGAAACAGGCGCCCGAGGATGGCCTCGTAGGCGAGCTGGCGGGTGCTACCGTCGCCGATGAGCGCGGCGGTGAGCGCCGCGAGGCCCTCCTTGCCCGGCGGGTCGTCCTGGCTGCCGACCTTCACCTGGATCTCGAAGGCCACGAGCGGGTCCGTGGGCACCGGCAGCAGCACCGGCGCCGCCTTCAGCGTCCCCGCGGGCGCGGCCTCGACCGGGGTGGCCGGCGGGGTGGCGACCGCCGCGGGCGCGTCCGTCGGGGTCGGCGCGACGCTCGGGGCCGGGGCCTCGCTCGGCGCCGGCGCGGGCGCGGCGGCCTCGGGGATCGCCTGATCGCGGCTGTGCAGCGTCGCGACCGTGCTGCGCGCGACGGTCAGGTACTTCGCCGCAGCGGCCTGGACGTCCGCCGGGGTCACCCGGTCGAGGGTCGCGAAGCG
Source organism: Deltaproteobacteria bacterium HGW-Deltaproteobacteria-14 (assembly GCA_002841945.1). Classification (GTDB taxonomy): domain Bacteria; phylum Myxococcota_A; class UBA9042; order PHBI01; family PHBI01; genus PHBI01. Next base: position 10,679 of record PHBI01000034.1, on the reverse strand, counting down.
CTCGTCCACCGCCGTCACGTCGCCGGTCAGCGCGACGATCGGGGCGAGGTGGCCCGCGACCTCGTCCGGCGTGGTCATCGACGACAGGAAGCCGTACTTCATGTTCGAGCGGACGGCGGCGAGGCGCGCGGCTTCCACCGGGCGCTCGCGGAGGTCGGCGACGGTCGCCATGATCTCCCGCTCGACCGCGCGCACGTCACCCGGGTCCTTGACCATCGCGAGGACGCCCCACAGCCCCGGGTCGCGCTGGTCGTCGAAGGACGCGTAGAGGCGCTCGACCCGCTGCTCGTCGAGGACGAGCTTCTTGTACAGCGGCGAGGTCTCGCCGAAGGCCAGCTCGCCGATGGTCTGCGCGGCGATCATGGTGGTGTCGCCCGGCTGCAGGCGGTCGCCCTTGAACATCACCGCGAGCATCGGCAGGGTCTTGCCGTCGAAGGGCACGTCGACCCGGCGGGCGGCGGTCTGCTCGGGCTCGACCGGCACCTCGGGGGCCACGTAGCCCGGCTTCCAGTCGCCGTAGCGCTGCATCACGAGCTTCTCGACCGCGGCGGTGTCGATGTCGCCGGCGACGACGATGACGACGTTCTCGGGCCGGTAGTAGCGCTGGTAGAAGGTCTTCGAGTAGGCGAAGCGCTCGGGCATCTTCTGGATGTCGGCCTCGAAGCCCATCGTCGTGTGCTTGTAGGTGTGCGCGTCGAAGGCCGCGTCCTGGAGCTTCTCGTAGAGGACCGACCACGGGCTCGTCCGCCCCTTGCGATACTCGCCGTACACCGCGCCCGCCTCGGTCTTGAAGCCGGGCTCGTCGTAGGCGAGGCGCTGGAAGCGGTCGGCCTCGACCTCGACGACCTTCGGGAGGTCCTCGGCGATGAACGACAGGTGGTAGGCGGTGTAGTCGTCGGTCGTGTAGGCGTTGGCGTCGGCGCCGATGCCGCTGATGATCTCGTCGTAGGCCGAGCCGGGGAAGTTCTCGCTGCCTCGGAACATCATGTGCTCGAAGAAGTGCGCGAAGCCGGTGACCCCGGCCTCGACCTCGTCGCGGCTGCCGGTGCGGACGACCGACCAGTAGCTGACCAGGCCGTCGGCCGGGAGCGGGATCATCAGGAGCTTCAGGCCGTTCTCGAGGGTCAGGCGCTTCACCGCGAACGGGAAGACCCCGGCCTCGCCCTCAGCGGACGCCGCGGCGTCGGGCGCAGGCGCCGCGGCGACGGCGTCGGGTGCGGGGGCGGCGGCGACGGCGGCGGGGACCGACGCCGCGTCGGCGGGCTCTAGCGCGCTCGCGGCGGTGTCGGGCGTGGTCGGAGGCGGGGTCGGAGCCTTCTTGCCGCAGGCGGCGAGGGAGGCGACGGCGAGGAGCGTCAGGAGGTGGGTTCTCATGGCGCATCTCATAGCCGAATCGTCCACCCCCGGCCACTGCCACGCCGCCACTGCAAAAGTAAAAAGTGAGGGTGCCTGACCCCTGGCTCCCCGACCTGCACGAAGCGCGGGGGGCTGGTGCGCAAAAGTAAAAAGTGAGGGTGCCTGACCCCTGGCTCTGACCCCTGGCTCCCCGACCTGCACGAAGCGCGGGGGGCTGGTGCGCAAAAGTAAAAAGTGAGGGTGCCTGACCCCTCTCTCTGACCCCTCCCTCCTCGGGGGTCAGCGGGTCGCGCCGACGATGAAGAGAGCGGAGGCGATGACGCCGGCGACGGTGCGGAGGTGGTTCCAGCGGGTCCAGGGGCGGTCGTAGTCGGCCCAGGCGCTGGGCGTCTGCCGGTCGGCATCGACGACTCGAGCCAGGGCGTCATTGAGGGGGACGTTTCGCGCGATGGTCACGCCGACGACGCCGACGACGTAGACGACCGTCCCGGCCAGCAGCCACGGGGTCCGCGCGTCGGGCGGGCCGGCCACGAGGTGCACGGCGCTGAGCGCGGTCGCGGCCAGCCCCGTGCCGATGAAGATCATCAGAAAGAGCGGGTTGATGGCCTTCTCGTTGATCGCCTGCATGGCGCGGATGGCGTCGGCGGCGGGCAGGCGACCGAGGGCCGGCATGACGAAGTTGGAGAAGACGAAGGTGCAGCCCGCGGCGACGCCGGCGGCGAGGGCGGCGGTCACGAGGGCGGCGTCGAGGGCGGTCGGGGTCATGGGGTCCTCCTGGGGGCGATGGGATTCGAGGTTCCAGGTTCCAGGCGGCGACGCGCGGGCTCGCGAGGGGCCCGCCGTCGCCGCGACAGGGGCTCAGCCTGCGGCCCAGACGTCGGCGCCGCCGCGGGCGAAGTCGGCGAAAGCCCGGGCCGGGCGGCCAAGGGCGCGCTGGACGCCGTCGCTGACCTGGGCGTTGCGACCATCGAGCACCGTGGTCACGAGCTGGACCAGGAAGTCGGCGAAGGGGGGCGGGACGTCGGCATCGAGGAGCTCCTGCCGGTACGCCTCGGGCGAGACCGGGACGAAGGCGATCGGTCGCCCGGCGGCGGCGGCGATCTCCCCGACGGCCTCGGGGAAGGTCAGCAGGCGTGGGCCGGTGACCTCGTACAGCTGGCCGACGTGGCGGTCGTCCTCCGTGGTCAGCGCGGCGGCGGCGACGTCGGCGATGTCATCGACGTCCACGAAGGGCTCGCCGACGGTGTCGACGGGGAACGGGAACGTGCCGGCCAGGATGGGCTCCAGGAAGTGCCCCTCGCTGAAGTTCTGGGCGAACCAGCTCGCGCGGACGACGGTGGCGGGGATGCCGCAGTCGAGGACGACCTCCTCGCACGCCTGGGCACCCGGCTCACCGCGGCCGGAGAGCAGGACGATCCGCCGCACCCCGAGCTCGCGGGCGTGGCGGGTGAGGCGCGTGATGGCGGGGAGCGCGGCCGGGATGGCGAGGTCGGGCTGGTAGCTGACGTAGAGCTGGTCGACGCCGGCGAGGGCCGCGGGCCAGGTCGCCGGGGAGTCCCAGTCGAAAGCCGGGGTGGCCGAGCGCGAGCCATGGCGGACGGGCCAGCCGCGCTCGGCGAGGCGGGCGGCGACGCGGCGTCCGGTCTTGCCGGTGGCGCCGAGGACGAGGGTGGTGGGGCGGTCGCTGGAGGTGGTGGTCGTCATCTTGGTCTCCTGGGGCGAGGGTGAGGGCTGCGTTCGGCCCAGGACCACCGTGACGTTTTCTCGAGAGCGTTTAAACGGCGATGTGTGGGTGGTATCGTTGCGCTGATGCAACGATCTTCGGAGCAGAGATTGCTGTCCGGGCTGCCGTGGGACGACGTGCGGCTCTTCCTGGTGCTGTATCGCTCGCGCACGATGGGCGAGGCGGCGGCGGCGCTCGAGGTGAACACCTCGACGGTCTCGCGGCGCCTGGTGGGGCTGGAAGAGGCGCTGGACGCGCGCCTCTTCGAGCGGGGACGCGAGGGGCTGCGCCCGACCCAGGCGGGGGAGGCGCTCCTGCCCGCGGCGGAGCTGGTGGAGCAGGGGGTGGCGGGCTTCGCGCACGCGGTCGACGGGCTCGAGCGCGAGGTGTCGGGCCTGGTGCGGCTGGCGTGTCCACCCGACGTCGCGGTCGTCGTCGTCTTGCCGGCGCTGCCGGCGCTGCTGGCGCGGTATCCGGGGCTGCGGATCGAGCTGAAGGCCGACGAGGCGACCGTGGACCTGAACCGGCGCGAGGCGGACCTGGCGCTCCGCGTCGTGCGCCCCGAGCGCGGCGACCTGGTCATGCGGCGGGTGCTGGCGGTCGCGTGGGTCCCGGCGGCGAGCGCCTCGCTTGCGGCGCGCCTGGATGCGCTCGAGGACCCGGCGGCGGCGCCGTGGATCGGGTGGGGGCCGGGCTTCGGCGACGCGCCGCCGGCCCGCTGGCTGCGGGCCCTCGGGGTCGAGGCGACGCTCGCTACGGACAGCCTGCCGACGCAGCTCGCCGCTGCGGCTGCGGGGATCGGGGTCGCGCTGCTACCCGCGCCGAGCGTCGCGCACTACGGCCTCGTCCCCATCGCGGGCGCTGCCTGGGACACGCTGCCGCCACGCCCGGAGATGGAGCTCTACCTGGTCACCCACCGCGTCCTGCGCAGCGTCCCTCGGGTCCGCGCCGTCTGGGACGCGCTCGTGGCCGCCCTCGGCGAATAGCCGTCTTGAAAGAGAGCGGGGAGAAGCACGCACGCGTGCTTCTCCCCGCTCTGTTCTCTGACCGATCCGGCCGCTCCGCGGCCTCCACCCGACACTGGATCCAGAGCCCCGCTTCGCGGGACTGTGGATGAGTGACCTAGAAGAGGCCGATCGGCATCTTGAAGTAGACGCGGCCGTTGTTCTCGGCCGGGGGCAGCTCGCCCGCGCGGATGTTGACCTGGAGGCTCGGCAGGATGAAGCGCGGCGGGTTCAGCGTCTTGTCCCGCGCCTCGCGGAACGCCACGAAGTCCTCGCGCGGGGTCGTCGCGCGGAGCTGGATGTTGCCCGCCCGCGAGGCGCCGACCGTCGTCTCGTACTGCAGCTCGCGCCCGTTCGGCATGTAGTCGTGCCCGACGAAGACGCGGGTGTCCTCGGGGAGCGTGTAAATCTTGTTGACGATCGAGTCGTACAGGTCGTCGGCGCTCCCGCGCGGGAAGTCGCAGCGGCCGGTCCCGTAGTCGGGCATGAAGAGCGCGTCACCGGTGAAGATGGCGTCGCCGATCTTGTACGTCATGCACGCGGGGGTGTGCCCCGGGGTGTGGATCGCCTCCACGCTGAGCGAGCCCGCGCGCAAGACCTCGCCGTCGTCGAGGAGCCGGTCGAACTGACGCCCGTCGGTCGGGACCTCGGCGGTCACGTTGAAGATCGTGCCGAACACGTCCTGGATCGTGGTGATCTCGCGGCTGATGGCCGTGGGCGCGCCGAGCTTCGCCTTGAGGACCGCCATGCCGGTGAGGTGGTCCGCGTGGACGTGGGTGTCGGCGACCCAGTGGACCTTGAGATCACGCGCGGCGACGAAGGCCGCGATCTCGTCGATGGCGCTCGTGGTGACCTTCCACGTCAGGAGATCGAGGTCGAGCACCGGGTCGATGACCACCGCGTCCCGTGTCGCGGGGTCCCACACGAGGTAGGTCAGCGTGAACGAGGACTCGTGGAAGAAGGCTTTGATTTCCATGGTGGGTCTCCTCTCGGTGCGTCGGCGGTCGAGGGGGTCCTGTGCAGTCCCCGTGCCAAGGGCCCGTGGCGCACCGCTCAGGCGCCGCAGACGTTGGTCTGGCGCGGATCCACACCGCCCGCTGGCGCCGCCCTCCCGAGCCCGCGGCCGAGCGGGCGTTTCAACAATGTTTCAATTGTTGAAACACTGGCGGCGCCTCATGGGTCGAGGTGGGTGCGGACCCCGGCGCCCCACCACTCCTGGTCGCTGTGGAGGGTCTGGTCGACCGCGCCGGTGGCCAGGTTGATGATCAGGATGTCGCCGGTGGCGGCGTCGAAGGCGAAGGCCTGCTCGGCCCAGCCGGCGAGCCCCCAGACCGAGGCGTGCCCGGCGAACCCGCCGATCTCCGCCGTGACCTGCCCGGTCGCCGGGTCCACGCGCACGAAGTAGTCCGGGTCGCCGTAGCTGTGGTTGACCGAGGCGAAGGTCCCCACCCCCTCGATCGAGAAGGCGTCGCCGCTGGCGGTCCAGTCACCGCCGAGGTCGCCGAGGTAGGTCGACTGCACGTTGCCGTTCACGAGCGCGAGCTTCCACCACCCGCCGTCCTGGGCGAGGCCGATGAGGGTGTCCTCGGCGGTGCCGAGGACGCTCTTGGGGATCAGCGTCAGGCCGTTGAACGAGGCCGGCAGCGACGCCATGCGCCAGCACGTGACGTCGATCGGGTGGCAGATGAAGACCTCGTCGAAGCTGATGGCCCACAGGACGCCGTAGCGGTCGATGGCGATGTCGGTCATCTCGCGGCTCGTGGCGCTCGACGGCCACACGAAGCGGCCGACCTCGTGTACCGAGTAGGTCTTGACGGCGAGGCGGTACAGCGTCGTCGAGGTGTGGGCGTAGACGGTGTTGGCCAGCGCCACGCCGGGGCGCCCCGCGTCGTCCGGCCACGGATCGGCCGAGTCGGGGACCTTGTCGCCGTCGCGGTCGCCGCCCCCCGGATCGCAGGGATCGCCGATCCCGTCGAGGTCCGCGTCCTCCTGCTGCGGGTTGTAGAGGTCCGGGCAGTTGTCGACCTGATCGGGGATCTGGTCCTGGTCGCGGTCGGTCAGCACCACCGCCGCGGTGTCGCTCGGGACGTCGCCCGGGTGGCTGTCGCCGACGTCGAACAGCGCACCGTCGGAGGCCGCGACGGTGTCGGCGGCGCCCCCGTCGGGGACACCGCCACCGCCGGAGTCGCCACAAGCGGCGAGGGCGAGCGCGAAGGCGAGGACGACGTGGAGGCGGAGCATGGCGGACCTGTCGGGAGCGGCGGCGGAGGATGACGGGAGGTTACTGAAAGCCGAGATAATAATCACCCCCTGCGTGCGCCACCATGACGCGGCGCGTCAAGTCATTGAATGATTGAACCGGCGGGCGCTTTCGGGCAGCGTACGCTCGCTATGACGCACTGGGACGAACGCGATCTGAGTGGATGGGGACGCTACCCGGTGACGCGGTCGCAGGTCGCCCGTCCCGAGCGGCGCGCCGAGGTCTTCGAGGCCTTCGGCGAGAGGGACGGCTCCGGGATGCTGGCCCACGGGCTCGGCCGCAGCTACGGCGACGCGGCGCTGCTCGACGGCGGCAAGGTGGTGCTGACGCGCCGCCTCGACCGGATGCTCGACTTCGACCCCGAGACGGGCTGGCTGCGCTGCGAGGCCGGGGTCTCGATCGAGGACATCCTCGAGACCTTCGTCCCGCGCGGCTTCTTCCCGCCGGTCACCCCCGGCACCAAGTTCGTCACCGTCGGCGGCGCGCTCGGCTGCGACGTCCACGGCAAGAACCACCACGTCGACGGCTGCTGGTCGAACCACATCCGCAACGTCGAGCTCCTCACGGCGAGCGGCGAGGTCGTCACCTGCGATCGCGAGCAGGAGCCCGAGCTCTTCGACGCGACCGTCGGCGGGATGGGGCTGACCGGCATCACGCTGGCGATGGACGTCAAGCTCACGCCGATCCACAACCCGTGGATCGCGATGGAGTCCGTCCGGGTCGAGAACCTCGACCACTTCTTCGAGGTCAGCGCCGAGAGCGGGGGCTTCACCCACACCGTGAGCTGGATCGACTGCGTCAAGCGCGGCCAGGCCATGGGGCGCGGCATCTTCATGCGCGGCCGCCACGCCGACGCCGACGAGGTCGGCCACGCCGGCGCCCTCGGCAAGCTCATCGACGTCGCCCACCCGCTGCTCGCCGTGCCCCTCGACGGGCCGAACTGGCTGCTGAACAACGCCAGCATCCGCCTCTTCAACGAGGCCTACTTCCGCAAGCACCCCAAGGGCCAGAAGAACGTCCTGCAGCACTACGACCCGTTCTTCTACCCGCTCGACGTCGTGCGCGACTGGAACAAGATCTACGGCAAGCGCGGCTTTCTCCAGTACCAACTCGTCGTCCCGAAGGAGGGCGACAACGCCCCGCTGCGCGCGGTCCTCGACGCCATCACGAAGAGCGGCATGGGCTCGTTCCTCGCCGTCATCAAAGAGTTCGGCGACATCTCGAACGGCGGCCTGTCCTTCCCGATCCCCGGGGTGACCCTGGCGCTCGACTTCGCCAACTACGGCGCGCCGCTGCTCGACCTCATGGAGCGCCTCGACGCCATCGTGGTCGAGGCCGGCGGCCGCGTGTACCTCGGAAAGGACGCCCGCGTGTCACGCGCCACCTTCCGCCGCATGTACCCCGAGTGGGAGGCGTGGAAGGCGGTCCGCGACCAATGGGACCCGAGCGGCGTGTTCCAGTCGGACCTCGGCCGACGACTCGGGCTCGTGGGAGGTGCAGCATGAGCGTCGCCATCTTCGGCGCGACCTCGCGCATCGCGCGCGCGGTCGCCTTGCGCTGGGCAGAAGACGGGCACGCCGTGTGGATCGGCGCCCGCGACGTCGCCGAGGCCGAGCGCATCGCCGCGGACGTGCGCGTCAAGACCGGCGTGAACGCGGTCGCCGGGGCCTTCGACGCCGTCGACATGGACGCCCACCCGGCGCTCGTGGCCGACATCGAGGCCGCCGTCGGCCCGCTCGACTGCGCGGTGCTGGCGTTTGGCGACATGGGCGAGCTCGACGAGGACCACACGGACTTCGCCGCGGCGCGCCGGGTCATCGACGTGAACTTCACCGGCGCGGCGTCGCTGTGCGAGGCGATCGCCACAGGCATGGCCGAGCGCGGCGCCGGGACGCTGATCGGCGTCGGCTCCGTCGCGGGCGACCGCGGCCGCCAGAGCAACTACGTCTACGGCAGCGCCAAGGGCGCCTTCGCGCTCTACCTGCAGGGGCTCAGAAACCGCCTCTTCAAGCGCGGCGTCCACGTGATGACGGTGAAGCTCGGCTTCGTCGACACCCGCATGACCTGGGGCCTGAAGACCCGCATCCCGGTCGCCACGCCGGAGCAAGCCGCGGACGCGATCCACGCCGCCGCCAAGCGCAAGGTCGACACCCTGTACTACCCGCCGTTCTGGCGCGCCATCATGGGCGTCATCAAGACCATCCCGGAGCGCGCCTTCAAGCGCCTCTCGCTCTGATCGGCGGGGCGCCTCTCAGCGTGCTCACGACTGGATCCGTGACGCGGCGCGGCGCAGCGGGTTACAGGGACCGCCCCCCCTCTGCCGCCGCCTCGACCTGCCGCTACCGCAGTTGCACGACCGTTGGGGCCCGTTCGCTCCCGCCGCGTCCCGCGGCGCCGGTCTCCACCTGAGAAACCCGAGGCTCGCAAATCACTTCGCGGGCGCGCTATGCTTCGGAGCGACATCGGCCGCGCTGCGGCGTCGACGTCGCCCGGAAACCCCCTCCCGAAAAGTCCTCAGCTCTCCACGGATCTCCGGGAAAATCACCCATGCGTATTTGCCCACAATGCGGCGCCGAGACCACGGCGCTCACCTGTCGTAACGACGGCTTCGGGACGGTCGACGCCGGCCGCTACCGACGCCTCGATCCGAGCCACCTCCTCGGGACGCTGTTTCAGGACCGCTACCGCATCGACGCCGTGCTCGGCAGCGGCGGGATGGGCTCGGTCTACCGGGCGACCCAGGTGCGCGTCGGCCGTCAGGTGGCGCTCAAGGTCATCAACGCGGACCTGGCGTACGATCTCGCCGTCGTCGCGCGCTTCCAGCGCGAGGGGCGCGCGATCGCCACGCTCATCCACCCGAACATCGTGCAGGTGTACGACTTCGGTCAGACCGACGAGGGCGAGCTCTTCATGGCGATGGAGCTCGTACACGGCCGCACCCTCGGCGACGTCATCCGCGAGGAGGCGCCGCTCGACCCGTCCCGGGTGGTGCAGCTCGGCGCGCAGCTGTTCGACGCCCTGGCCGAGGCCCACGAGCACGGCGTCATCCACCGGGACCTCAAGCCCGAGAACATCTTCATCACCGAGACCGGCCGACGCCGGGACGTCGTGAAGATCCTCGACTTCGGCGTCGCCAAGATCGTCAACGAGCCCAAGAGCGAGTCGATGGTGACGGCGCGCGGCGCGATCCTCGGTTCGCCGAAGTACATGGCCCCCGAGCAGGCGCGCGGCAAGGGCGTGACCGGCCACGCGGACCTCTACGCGGCGGGCGGGATCCTCTACGAGGCGCTGACCGGGCACGCCGTCTTCAACGAGCCGTCGCCGGCCGACTACCTCGTGGCCCACTCGGTCAAGATGCCGAGCCCACCGGCGGTCAACGGGCGCGAGCTGCGCGGCCCGCTGATCGACCTGGTCATGAAGTGCCTCGAGAAGAAGCCGTGGAACCGCCCGGATGGGGCGGCGCGGGCGCTCGAGGCCATCGAGGCGGCGCGGCGCGCGCCGGTCATCGAGTCCGGAGACAGCGCGCCGCTCGTGGTCCACGAGACCCCGCCCAACCAGGGCGAGCTGCCGCGGCGCGTCGTCGTGCGGCCAAAGGCGCTCAACCCGACGACGGACGTGCAGGCGTACGAGACCGCCCCGGCGGCGCCGGTCGCCGGCGTCACGCCTCCGCCGATCCCCCAGACGGCCCCGACCATCCCCGTGCAGCGGGCCGCGGTGCGCCAGGAGGTCGAGACGCCCTCGATGGCGCCGCCCCCCTCGGTGGCGCCGGTCATCGTGAACCGAGACGACGACGACGACGGGTACGACGAGCGAGCGCGCGTGGTCGCGGCCGGGATGGTGCGCGTCGAGCGCGAGCCCACGGCGCCGCCCGCGCCGGAGCCGATCGCCCCGATCGACACCCGCCGCCTCGGGGCCCACGAGCACCTGGCGCCGTCGCGCGCCGTGGTGCAGGACGATCCGACCATCATCGCGACCGCGCAGACCAGCGAGGCGCTGCAGGCCGTGCGCGTCGTCGTCACCGAGGAGCGGCGGCGCACGGGCGGGCTCTGGATGCTCGCGGCGCTGCTCCTGCTGTTCGTCGGCGCCTTCGTGTATCTCGCCGCCAACGACTTCTTCCGCGGTGGGGATGGCGGTGACGGCCAGCGCACGGCCAGCGCCGCCAGCCTGCGCCACACCGTCGAGGACCCGGTCCAGGCCGGCGGCCTCGGCCCGGCCCAGCCCGGACCCGGCGCCGCCGTGGCCGCGAGCGGCGCCGGCCCGATCCCGGGCGAGGCGCCTGGAGAGGCGCGTGGCCTCGGCGCGTTCGAGCCCGGCCCGGGCGGAGAGCCCGGGGTGG